>JFNH01000101.1 GCA_000634415.1 Prochlorococcus sp. scB245a_519A13
TCTGTATTAAGTTAGATTATGAATGCAAATTAGTAGAAAAAAATTTTGTACCTAAAACCGCAGAAGATAGGTTATTAATTTCACCACCCCAGAAAAACCTAGAAGTTGAAAATTGGGAGGAAGACAAAAATAGTAAAAAAGATAGCATTGATATAAACACTATTAAGGAAAACCTTGAAAAGTTGCTTTAGCTACTAAAATATTAACTAATTACTAAATAAATAAAACATGACAACTGCATTATTTGAAACAGAAGTTGGGGACATTAATATTGAATTTTTCTCTGATGACGCACCTAATACAGTTAAAAACTTCACCAGTCTAATTAGTGATGGTTTTTATGATGGATTAGCATTTCACAGAGTTATTCCTGGATTTATGGCTCAGGGTGGATGTCCAAATACTCGTGATGGTGCCTCAGGTATGCCTGGAACTGGTGGCCCTGGATATAATATAAAATGTGAAATTAATTCCAATAAACATCTAAAAGGCTCCCTTTCTATGGCTCATGCAGGAAAGGATACAGGTGGTAGTCAGTTTTTCATAGTTTATGAACCACAGCCTCATCTTGATGGAGTTCATACAGTTTTTGGTAAGACTGATGATATGGATGTAGTCCTAAAACTTACTAATGGATCAAAAATTTTTAAGGCAACTCTAAAGTAGTTTTTAGCCTTCAAAAACAATACTGAAAGTCTCTTTATCTAGATTAAATTTTCTTGTAGATGAATATAAGATTTCATTATTTATTGTAAATTTAGTATTAATTAATTTGATGCTGCTTTTTGGGTGTAAAGCTTGTTCAATGTTTCTGGAAACAATAATTCCAATCTTTGTACTATTTTGATAATTGGATAAAAACTGAATAAATAATTCTATATTCTTTATTTCTTCATCAGTAATGTTGGAATTGGTTCTATTCTGATCATGCAAAATTCGCCAAACTAATTTTGGTCGATTCCAAAAAGCCAATAACCTTGGAGTACTTTCTAGTTTAATATTAATGTCCTTATCACTACAGAATTTAATAACTTTATTTTTTATTGGAACTAGATCAATAGATTTATATTTGCCATCAAGAAAAATTGATATAAATGGATCGATATTCCTGGAATTAGGATTTTCTTCATCAATCATATGCCCTAACTTCGTTTTTTTAACACTCAAGTATTCTGCATTATTATCGTTTGGACAAATTACTAATGGAACTCTCTCAATGACCTCTATTCCATAACCTCCTAATCCAGCAATCTTTCTAGGATTGTTTGTAAGTAATTTTAGTTTTTTTATACCTAGATCGGTTAATATCTGTGCTCCAACTCCATAATTTCTGAGATCAGCTGGAAAACCTAATTTTTCATTAGCTTCTACAGTGTCTAATCCACCATCCTGTAAACTGTAAGCCTTTAGTTTATTTATTAGACCAATACCTCTGCCTTCTTGTCTCAAGTATACAACAACTCCCTCTTCTTCCTTTTCTATCCTTGATAAAGCGGCCTCTAACTGAGGTCTACAATCACAACGTAATGATCCAAAAGCGTCACCGGTTAAGCACTCTGAATGCATTCTTACTAGTACAGGTTCGCTTAATTTTGATGATTTTTGTTTTACTAATGCAACGTGTTCTGAACCATCAAGTTCATTAACATATCCATAGGCTTTGAAATTACCAAAAATACTTGGAAGTACAGCATCGGATTTTCTAAATACAAATCTCTCAGTTTGAAACCGATAACTAATTAAATCAGCTATGGATATTAATTTCATTCCCCACTGTTTTGCATACTCTTTGAGTTGTGGAAGTCTTGACATAGAACCGTCTGGATTTTGTATTTCACAAATCACTCCAGCGGGATAAAGACCTGACATCGCTGCAATATCTACTGCCGCTTCGGTATGACCTGCCCTTTTTAATACCCCGCCTTTTTTAGCTCTTAATGGAAAAATATGTCCTGGCCTTCTTAAATCATCAGGTTTTGTATTTGGGTTTATAGCAACTTGAATTGTCTTTGCTCTATCTTCAGCGGAAATTCCAGTAGTAACATTATTTTCAGGCCCAGCATCAATTGATATCGTAAAAGCTGTTTGATTTTCATCTGTATTTCTATCTACCATTAATGGTAAATCTAAGGAGTCAAGCTTTTCTCCTTGCATAGCTAAGCATATAAGACCACGTCCCTCAGTAGCCATAAAATTAATTTGTTGTGGAGTTGCAAACTGCGCTGCACATATTAAATCTCCTTCATTTTCTCTTCTTTCATCGTCTACAACAATTATGCATTCTCCATTTCTTATTGCTGCTAAAGCATCGCTGATAGGATCAAATTCAATTTTAAAAGATTCATTTATATCCAAAATTATTCCATTATTTGATTTGGGACTTGTTTCTTTCATTATTCCTATCAATATAGAAAAATAGTGTTTTAGTTACCTTAAATTCAACACTTTATAATCCTATCTCAAAGTCTGCCAATTCAAAAAAATGAATGTTGCAATAGTAGGTGCTACAGGTTACGGCGGTATTCAAGCTGTAAATCTTTTAAAAAAAAATAAAAAATACAAAATTACATTTTTAGGAGGTAATAAAACATCTGGATCAAAGTGGAATGATAATTTCCCTTTTATCTATCTAGATAATGATCCTTATATAGAAGAAATTTCAGTAGATAATATTTCAAAAAATGCTGATGTTGCTTTGCTTTGCTTGCCAAATGGCCTATCTTCAACATTGACAAGAAAATTATTAGATAGAGGACTTAAAGTTATTGATTTATCTGCTGATTATAGATATAAGTCTCTAGATGAATGGAAAAAAGTATATTCCAAAGAAGCTGCTATTTATAAAAGGAATGATGATGATTTATGTAAAGAGGCAGTCTACGGACTTCCTGAAATAAATAAAGAAGCCATTTCAAAAGGAAGATTAATTGCTTGTCCAGGATGTTATCCAACATCTGCTCTTATTCCATTAGTTCCTTATCTCGCGCAAGGAATTATTGAAAATGAAGGTATAGTGATTGATTCTAAAAGTGGAACCTCTGGAGGAGGTCGAGAACCAAACCAAAAGTTACTATTATCAGAATGTGGAGAAGGTCTGTCAGCATATGGATTAATAAACCATAGACATACCTCAGAGATCGAGCAAGTAGCAGAATTAATTTCTGGAAATAAAATTGAACTACTTTTTACTCCTCATTTAGTTCCAATTTCAAGGGGTATGCATTCGACTATTTATGGGAGATTAAGAGATCCAGGATTAACCTCTGATGATTGCAGAATTCTTTTAGATAATTATTATAGAAATTTCAAAAATATTAAAGTCTTACCTGTAGATATATTCCCATCAACGAAATGGGTTAAAAATACAAACCAAATTTTTCTTTCTGTTAAAGTTGATATTCGAAATGGAAGGATAGTTATATTATCTGTAATTGATAATTTGTTAAAAGGACAGACTGGGCAAGCAATTCAAAATTTAAATATTATGAACGGATTTTCAATGGATGAAGGTCTTGAGTTAATTAATAATTTTCCATAAAATTACTTCTTATCAAAAAGCCAGCATGAGAGATTGAGTGAGGTAAAATTTTATGCTCAAGTATATGTATTCTTTTTGATAGCGATTCAATATCATCATCATCTCTAATTGACAATGCAGCCTGCATTATCAATGATCCACTATCTACTTCTTCTTCAACAAAATGTACTGAACAACCAGTTATTTTTGAACCATTTAATATTGCGTCCTTTATCGCAGAACCACCTTTATATGCAGGAAGTAATGAAGGGTGAATATTTATAATCTTATTCTTGAATTTATAAATTAAAAATGGGGTGACAATCTTCATCCAGCCTGCCATAACAACAAGTTCAACATCGTGATGAATTAAATTATTTACAATTTCTAATTCAAATAGCTCTTTGTGCAGAAAGTCACTGTCTCTTATTATTTTGTGAGGTATTTTTGCACTTTCAGCTCTTTTTATACAACCTGCATCATCTTTGTTAGTAATGAGAACTTTTATATCTATATCTAATTCTCCTTTTTCCGAGAGATTAATTAACTCCTGAAAGTTAGTTCCTCTTCCAGAAGCAAGTACACCTATTTTTAATTTTGGTGAAAATTTTCTAAATTCAGATATCTCAGGCGAAATTATGTAATTAAATGATTTATCCAAGGTTTTTAACCAATGATAAATTCATATGAAATAAAATAAACCCTCACCTTTAATTGTTTATATTCAAAAACATATTTATTTGAAAATATAAATTTAAACAATTTTAAATGAATCAAATCTATGTACTATCCGTATATATATAATTAGTGAATAACTAAAGGAAACAAATATATAAAATGAATGGAGATTTAAACTCTTGGGATAAATTTTGTAATTATCTTTGGTTTGATAAAAAATTAAATATTTGGTTAGACATAAGCAAAATTAATTTCAGAAATGAAGAAATAAAAAATTTAGAAAAGAAATTTAAAGATGTTTTCTCATCAATAAAGGAATTAGAAAAAGGTGCAATCTCAAATATTGATGAAAATAGACAAGTTGGACATTATTGGCTTAGAAATCCATCAATTTCACCCTCATCAAAAATAGGAGAGGAAATTAGCTCAGATATTAATGCAATCTCTAAATTTGGAAAACAAATTTTAAATGGAGATATTAAGAATAAAAATAATCAACAGTATACTGATGTTCTATGGATAGGAATTGGTGGAAGTGGTTTAGGACCATTACTTATTACAGAGTCACTGCAGAAGT
>JFNH01000102.1 GCA_000634415.1 Prochlorococcus sp. scB245a_519A13
TACAGAGTCACTGCAGAAGTGCTCTAGAGGCTTAAATTTTTCTTATATCGATAATGTTGATCCTTTTTTAATTAGCGAAAAGTTAGAAGAGTTATCTGAAAAATTATCAACAACATTATTTGTAGTAGTAAGCAAATCAGGTGGAACGCCTGAACCAAGAATTGCTATGGAAATTATTAAAAGTCACTGCGAAAATAATTCTCTTGAATGGAATTCTAATGCTATAGCTATAACTATGAAAGATAGTAAGTTATTTAAAAAAGCCACTTCTGAAAATTGGTTAAAAATATTTAATTTGCAAGATTGGGTTGGGGGAAGAACTAGTATTACAAGCTCTGTGGGATTACTTCCATTAGCTCTTATTAATGAAAATATATTCGAATTTATTAGAGGCGCATCATTAATGGATGAGGCCACACGTATAAGTGATATTAAAAAAAATCCAGCAGCATTATTATCATCCGCATGGTATTTAACCGGGGATGGTATTGGAAAGAGAGATATGGTCGTATTACCTTATAGAGATAGGTTACAGGTATTTAGTAAATATCTACAGCAATTAGTAATGGAATCATTAGGTAAGAAATTTAATAGGAATGGTGAAGTAGTTAATCAAGGTATTTCCGTTTTTGGTAATAAAGGATCTACAGATCAACATGCTTATGTTCAGCAACTGAGAGATGGCATTGATAATTTCTTTTGTATTTTTATTGAATTATTAGATTCTCCATCTACTAATATTTTTGATGAAAAAGAGAATCCTAAAGAATATCTTTCTGGTTTTTTGCAAGGAACCAGATCAGCACTCTCTAGTGAAAACAGACAAAGTATAACTATCACGTTAGAAAAGTTAAATTGTTTTTCATTAGGTGCCTTAATCGCTTTATTTGAGAGGGCTGTATCCTTCTACGCTGAATTGGTAAATATAAATGCTTATGATCAACCTGGGGTTGAAGCGGGAAAGAAAGCAGCCGCAAATATTATTGAGTATCAAAAAAAAGTAAGTAATATATTAGACGAAGGTGGAGAATATTCTATAAATGACATAACATCATTATTTGATAATACAGTGAGTGAACCAATATTTTTCATACTCCGTGAAATGTGTTTCGGTAATGATAATTATTTAGTTAAGGGCGATTGGTCAAATCCAAATTCATTAGTTATTCAAAAAATAAATTCTTAAACAACAATATTCATAATTTTTCCTTTAACAATAATTATTTTTCTTATTTCCTTATCTTGAGTCCATTTTAATATGTTAGGTCTTTTAAGAGTCAATTCTTTAATTTGATCTTCACTCATATCATTATTGATATTTACTTTATCTCTAACTTTCCCATTCACTTGTATTACTAGCTCATATGAATCTTCCTTTATTGCCTCGGCACTAAAGGAAGGCCAGTGTTCTAAATGAACAGATTTTTTAAATCCTATAAGATGCCATATTTCTTCTGCAATATGAGGTGCAAATGGAGCCAACAAAATACAAAATGTTTTTAGAGCCTCAATTTTTAAATTATTGTTTACGTCATTAATCGAATTTGATAATGAATTATAAAACTTCATTAGTTCTGAAATTGCAGTATTAAATTGGTTATTTAATAAGTCATTCGATATTTCTTTTATAGCTATATTCATTGACTTTATTAAAAATTTTTCTTTATCTGGATAGGAATTAGATTTACTATTCATATCCTTTGCAAAATTTATATAAAGCTTCCAAATCCTGCTTAAAAATCTAAATTGTCCTTCAACATCTGTATCTCCCCATTCCAAATCTTTTTCTGGTGGTGCTTTAAATAATATAAACATTCTTGCTGTATCTGCTCCATATTTTTTAATTACTGATTCAGGGTCTATTCCATTATATTTTGACTTAGACATCTTCTCGAAAAGCACTTCGAGTTTTGTATTATCAATTGGATCAGTAGGATTTGATAGGTCATTAATATCGGAAGGAGAAACATATTTACCCGTTTTATTGTTTTTATAGGCTGCAGCCTGAACCATTCCTTGTGTTAATAGTTTTTTAAATGGTTCATCAATTTCAAATAGTTCATTATCCCGCAAAGCTTTAGTGAAAAATCTTGCATATAACAAATGCAATATTGCGTGCTCTACTCCTCCAACATATTGATCTACAGGCAACCACTTATTAATTTCAATCTTTTCAAATGGCTTAGTTGAACATTTTGAAGATGGATATCTTAAAAAATACCAAGATGAACACATGAAAGTGTCCATAGTATCAGTTTCTTTTCTTGCGGCTATTCCACATTTTGGGCATGTAGTATTTATCCAATTATTATTATCACCTAAAGCATTAATCTTGTTAGCCGAGATTTCTATATCTTTTGGTAAGGAAACAGGTAATTCCGATTGCTTTAAAGGAATAGATCCACATTTTTTGCAATTAACTATGGGTATCGGACATCCCCAATATCTTTGTCTAGAGATTAACCAATCTCTTAGACGATATTGAATCTTATTTTCAGCCCATCCATTATTTACGCCCTCCTCTGAAATTTTTAATTTAGCAATAGTATTTTTTATACCATTGTATTGATTTGAATTAATAATATATCCATTTTCTACATAAGCTTCATCAAGCTCTTTATTTTTTTCACTTTTATCCTTTATTATTACCTGTTTAATATCAATATTATTTTTTTTAGCAAATTCAAAATCTCTTAGATCATGAGCAGGCACGCCCATGACAGCGCCTGTACCGTATTCATCGAGAACATAACTTGCCACCCAAATAGGAATAGGTTCAGAATTAACTGGATTTATTGCTATTAAGCTAGTTTTTATTCCAATTTTTTCAAGTTCATTACTTTTATTATTTTTCAAATATTGTTTTAGTTTTTCTATGTCTTGTATGGTTTCTTGATCAGAAATATTTTTAATTAATGAATGATTAACAGAAATTGCTAAATAAGTAACTCCAAATAAAGTATCTGGCCTTGTTGTAAATACAGTTATTTTCTTTTCTGGATTAGTATTGATATTGAAATTAATATTTGTACCAATTGACTTTCCAATCCAATTATCTTGCATTATTTTTACTCTTTCTGGCCAGTTATCTAATTTTTCTAAATCCTTTAATAACTCATCTGCATAATTAGTAATCCTTAAAAACCATTGCTTTAATAATTTTTTTTCAACTACTGCACCAGATCTCCAAGATTTACCCTCTGAGTCAACTTGTTCATTCGCTAAGACTGTATTATCTATAGGATCCCAATTAACTTCTGATTCCTTTTGATATACAAGACCTGCCTTGTATAACTCTAAAAATAGATATTGCGTCCAAATGTAATAACCTTCATCACAAGTTGCAAATTCCCTATCCCAATCAACTGATAGTCCCAAAAGCTTTAATTGTGACTTCATATGAGAAATATTTTTTTTAGTCCAGACACTTGGACTAATTCCTCTTTCAATCGCTGCATTCTCAGCAGGCAAACCAAAAGCGTCCCAACCCATTGGATGTAAAACAGATTTTCCCTTAAACCTTTGGAACCGTGCTATTAAGTCTGTAATGACATAATTCCTAACATGTCCCATATGAAGATTACCTGAAGGGTAGGGAAACATCGATAAGGCATAAAATTTATCGTTATTCTCAGTTAATTCATCGGTTTTGTATAAGTTGTTTTCTGCCCATCTTGACTGCCATTTTTTTTCTATTTCAGATGGATTATATAAATTGGTATCAGCCTCATATTGTTTATCGGGAGAAATCACTTAATTTTTATTTGTTAAATTATTATTTTAATATCCATTGTATAAAATAGAAATAGATTGTTAAAAGGAATAATTTATAATTAAAATTTAAAATATATTATCTTCAAATGAAAAATATAACTTTTGAAAAATATCAAGGTAGCGGAAATGATTTCGTAGTAATCGATTCAAGAGGAAATGAATTGTATAAAAATTATATTAAAAATAAAAAATTTGATATAAAAAAAATTTGCAACAGGCAATTTGGTATTGGAGCAGATGGTGTGATTTTTATAGAAGAACCTAATGAAGATAATTATGCAAAAATGATAATCTTTAATTCTGATGGTTCTGAAGCACAAATGTGTGGAAACGGAATTAGGTGTTTAGTTGAGTATCTTCATGTAAATGATTCAATGAAAAATAAAAATATCAAATATAAAATTGAGACTAAAGCAGGTTTAAAAATTGCAAAATATATAAATGATGAAATTACAGTAAAAATGGGAGTCCCAATTTTAGAAAGTCAAAATATTCCAACAACAATTGAAAAAAAAATCAATTCAATTCCTTCACATGAATTTATTGAGAAAAATTTTAATAATATTGGTTATGCCGTAGGAATGGGAAATCCACATTTAATATTCTTTGTAGAAGACATTGAGTCAATTGTTCTTTCTATACTTGGCCCTTTGCTTGAAAATAATGAATTATTTCCAGAAAAAACTAATGTCCATTTTTGTCAAATCTTAAATAGAGATAATATCAAAGTAAAAGTATGGGAAAGAGGGGCAGGGCCAACCCTAGCCTGTGGAACAGGTGCATGTGCTATTCATGTAGCAGCTTATAAATTAGGCCTTTGTAATTCACAAACCTTAATAACATTACCAGGAGGTAATCTTAAAATTGATTGGTCTAAAGACGATTGTGAAGTCATGATGACCGGGAATGCTAAAAAGGTCTTCTCAGGATCAATTTTAATAAATTAATGGAAAATAATTTTATCTATTTAGATAATGCATCGACAACTCCATTATCTGAGAATGTCTTAAATATAATAAACTCAACATATAGGAATTATTGGCATAACCCTTCATCTACATATGAGCTAGGAATAAAATGCGCTACATATCTTGAAAAAATTAGATCTAATATTGCTCATATATTTGAAGCGGATCCAGAGGATATAATTTTTACATCTGGTTCTTCAGAATCTACAAATATTGTATTTAATAATATTTATGAGAACTTTAAAAATGGTAGAGTTGTTATTTCGAATGTTGAACATCAAGCAACAAATATTTGTGCTAATAAACTAAGAAAACAAAATTGGGATATTTACGAATGGTCAGTAAAAAATGATGGAATTTTAAATATTGCTAATATCGATAAAATTTTAACTAATGAAACTAAACTTGTATCAATTATTTGGGGTCAAAGTGAAATTGGAACAATACAGCCCGTTCGATTTATAGGTTCTAAATGTGAAGAATTAGATATAATGTTTCATTTAGATGGAACTCAAATATTAAGTAATGGAATATTCAGTTGGAAAGATCTTAAATGTGATTTTTTAAGTTTATCTGCTCATAAATTTGGAGGTCCAAAAGGTATCGGTATCCTTTTAACAAAAGAAAAGTCTAGACAAATTTTAAAAAATAAAGACATATCACTTACTCAGGAATTTTCAATAAGACAAGGTACACAAGCCTTGCCATTAATTGCTGGAATGTATGCATCTTTAATGAATATTAAAGGAAAAATAAAATTATATGATTACATAACAGAATTTCCTTCTAATAATATTAGTAAACTTAAAAATTATTTTTTTCACAAAATTAAGGATAATAGTCACATAAAGATTACGGGAAGTATTAACCATAGGCTTCCCAATCATATTTCGTTTCTATTATTAAATAAACTTTTTGAGCCTATAAGGGCCTATAAGATTATTAATTTCATGTCAGAAAATAGAATAGCCATAAGTAGTGGAAGTGCTTGTTCAAGCTCATCTGGGAAACCTAGCTCAACACTTAAAAATATTGGTTTAAAAGATAATGAACTATATTCAAATATTCGTGTTACTTTAGGATCAATAAATAATAAGTCAGAAATAGATAAATTTTTAGAACTTATTCAAATATGTATTGACAAATTTTAATGAAAACCAATTACAGACTACCAAAAGATTTAAATGAATCTCTTAAAAATATGGAGGATGCAATTATTCCAAGTTTATTAGATTCAAATAAAAGATTTACTATAGAATTTAATTTTGAAGGTTTAAAATTTAACAGAATTGGAATAACTATCTACAAGATATTGTCTAAAAATAATAATGTATTCATAACATTTGCTGATCAAGGAGCCATGGCTTTGGCTCAAAGAGACTATCCAGATATCAAAGATAAAATCTTTACTTTTAAATCATTTAATGAATCAAATAATATAAATAATGTTGATAGTGCAATGATATCTATACTACCTCAGCCATATGATTTCGATTCATTCGAACCTATGTCTGATAATTATCAAGGAACGCACTATTCATTAAATCCCAAATTTGAAGATGCTAATATTGGCATAGGAAGTGTTATTAGAGAGAGACGTAAAAACTTTGTCAAAACTTGGAAAAATATTTATTTTCTTCAGCCATTAAATAAAGCTGCTCTTATGCATATTTATCCAAATAACTGGTTGCTTTTCAAAGAAGAAAGCAATAAATATTATTTTAAAAAAGAATTTGAAATTAAACCCGACAATGAATCTATTTTTGTAAATTTATAAATTGAATGTGATAAAAAAAATTTATTCATTTTTTTTAATTGTTCTTGTATTAGTAACATCTCCTTTCTTAATAAGATATTTACTAGTAAATCAGAAAATAACTATTTTAAATAGTATTTATTTTAATTTCCCTGGAATAATTACTAAAAACAAAAGATGTCCTACTTATGATGCTTTATTGAATCAAACGCTTGATGAAACTTTTAGTGTATCGATTATTAATAATAAAGGGGAAATAATAAGTTCCTATAATGAGGATGTTCCAAGGCTGCCAGCATCAAATCAAAAATTATTCTCAACAGCTTATGTTTTAAGTAAATATAAATTAAGTAATAATTTAAAAACGTCCTTATTAAAAAAAAATAAAAACGATTATTATTTGATCGGTCAAGGCGATCCAGATCTGAATTATAATCAAATAATCAAACTAATTTCAAATGTTAAAGAAAATAAAATTATTAACTTTAATATTGTAGAAATTGATTCCAAATTATATTGGCCTAATGGCTGGACAAATACTGATAAACTTTACGAATATGGATCTCGAATTACTTCTCTTGCAATAGAAAGTAATCACAATAAATATGATGATATTTATGCATTAAAAAATTTTATAAAAAATTATTTAAAAAATAAATTTCCAAATTCAAAAATATATATAGATTTTTTTGATTCAGAAAAAACATTTTATTTAAAAAATATTAAAGAGATAAATAAAATATATTCAACTCCAATTCTTTCATTATTAACTCTAACAAATTCTGAAAGCCATAATTTTACAGCTGAATCTCTCTTTAAAAATGCCTCAAATACATGGAACGATAATGAATATGTAAAATTAAAAAAATGGCTAGAAAATAAAGGGCTCCCAGTAACTAATGCATACATTGCAGATGCTAGTGGATTGTCTCGAAAAAATAAAATCACAACAAAGTTAGTTGTATTGTTTTTAGATAAAATGAGATATTTTAATAATTTTAAAGCTTATCAATCCACACTTTCAATTACGGGAGTAAGAGGAACATTAGCTAAAAGGTTTGTAAATAGTGAATTATCTGGAAAGTTTTTTGGTAAAACTGGGACTCTTTCAAATGTCTTTGCATTATCTGGCTTTTTATATAAAAATGAAAAGCCAATTATTATAAGCATTATTCAAAATTCTAATAAAATTGATAAAGAAAAAGCTTTTAAATTATTACGTGATCTTTATTACTTGAAATCTTGTTAATAAAAATATTATTTAAAATAATCTTTTAAATCCTTCTCAACAGAGGGGGGTACCATATGATTAATTTCACCACCAAATTTTGCAACTTCTTTTACTAAAGAACTACTAAGAAAACTATAATTTGTATTTGTCGATAAAAATATAGTTTCAATATCGTTATTAAGAGATTTATTTGTATGAGCAATCTGAAGTTCATACTCAAAATCACTCATTGCTCTTAAGCCTCTAAGAATAAGATTAGCTTTTAAATCATTTGCACAATCAACAGTAAGACCAGAATAAGAAATAACTTCAATATTAGGTAAATGAGAAAGAGAATTTTTAATTTGTATTATTCTTCTTTCAAGATTAAATGTTGGTGTTTTAGAAGTATTTTCTAAAACAGCAACTACTAGATTACCAAATATTTTTTCAGCCCTTTCTATTAAATCAAGATGACCGTTTGTTAAAGGATCAAATGTACCTGGATAAAGAATTTTCATGAATTTATTATGATCGAATAAGAAATTTAGTTAAAATAAGACTATTAGATAAATCAATTATGACATTAAATCTAGAAGCTAAAAAAATCTTATTAAGAAAAATACCTCACGGATTATTTATTTGTGGCGTAAGAGACGAGGATAAAAATGAAGTCAATGGATTTACAGCAAGTTGGGTAACTCAAGGTTCCTTCACCCCACCATTAGTTGTAATGGCAGTCAGAGCAGAGGGTTCTAGTCATGAAATAATTAAGTCCACCAATAAATTCTCATTAAATGTTCTCAAAAGTGATCAAAAGGATCTAGCCGCTGTTTTCTTTAAACCCCAAAAAGCATTAGGAGGTAGATTTGAATCTGTTGAATTTAATTTAGGTGAGCTTGGATTACCTATTTTAGTTGATAGTGTTGGTGGAGTTGAATGTAATGTTGTGGGAAGTGTTATTCATGGAGATCATACAGTTTTTGTAGGAGAGGTTCAATCTGCTTATCTAAATAATGATGTTGACTCACTAAATTTATCTTCAACTGGCTGGAATTATGGAGGGTAATCATTATAAATGAGTAATTCCTCTATCGAAAAAATAGATAACAAATATAATTTTAAAATTGAATATAAATTAATTAATAATAAAGAGTTATTAAAATCAAGATTATCCGAAATTCCAAAGTCATCTGGTTGTTATCTTTTTAAAGATATTGATAATAATTTACTTTATATTGGTAAATCTAAAAAACTACGGAGTAGAGTAAGTAGTTATTTCAATAATTATTCAGATTTAACTCCCCGATTAAGTTTGATGGTTCGTCAAATAACTGAAATAGAAATAATAGTCACAGATAGCGAATATGAAGCATTAAATTTAGAGTCAAATTTAATTAAAACAAACAAACCATACTTTAATATTCTTTTAAAGGATGATAAGAAATATCCATATCTTTGTATAACTTGGAGTGAAAAATATCCTCGAATATTTATTACAAGAAGAAGAAGAAATAGAAATAATTTAGATAGATATTATGGACCTTATGTTGATGTCGGATTATTAAGGAGAACATTATTTACGATAAAAAAAATATTTCCACTTAGACAAAGACCAAGGCCAGTCTATAAAGATAGAACTTGTTTGAATTATTCAATAGGAAGATGTCCAGGTGTTTGCCAAGAAGTTATATCATCAGACGATTATAAAAAAATAATGAAACAAGTATCTATGATATTTCAGGGAAGAAATGATGACTTAGAAATATTTTTACAAAAAAAAATGCTGCAATTTTCAAATAATTTAGATTATGAGAATGCAGCAAAAATAAGGGACCAAATTTCAGGTTTAAAGCTATTAACTGAATCACAAAAAATATCAATACCAGATTCTTCAATTAATAGAGATATCTTTGGAATAGTTTCAGAAAAAAATGTAGCTAGTATACAAATTTTCCAAATGAGATCTGGTAAGCTCATTGGAAGAATTGGTTATAGTCAAAAATTAAATAATGAAGATGAAAATCTTATACTACAAAAGATATTAGAAGAGCATTATATGAATGTTGAAGCTGTAGAAATACCATCAGAAATTCTTATTCAATATAACCTTCCAAAACAAACAACTATAGAGGATTGGTTAACGGAGCTAAGAAAAAAGAAAGTAAAAATTTTAATCCCAAAAAGAAATAAAAAACATGAAACTGTTGAAATGGTTTTAAAAAATGCAAAATTGGAATTAGATAGAATATTAAATGGGATACAAGATAATGAATCATCAATTGAGGATCTTGCCCAAATACTTGAATTAAGCGAACAACCTAAAAGAATTGAAGGTTATGATATAAGCCATATTCAAGGTAGTGACCCAGTAGCATCACAAGTCGTTTTTATAGATGGGATTCCTTCTAAACAGCATTATAGGAAATATAAAATTAAAGATCCAAACGTATTTGTAGGACATAGTGATGATTTTGCTTCGATATATGAAGTAATACGTAGAAGGTTTAAAAAATGGTCAAGATTTAAAAAAAGCGGAGGTGATTTTTCAATATTAAATGATAAAACGAATAGTAAATTAGACAATGAACTTCTGTCAGATTGGCCTGATTTAATAATGATTGATGGAGGAAAAGGACAGTTAAATGCAGCTATTAAAGCATTAAAAGAATTAAATCTTGAGGAAGAAATAACTATATGTTCATTAGCAAAAAAAAATGAAGAAATATTTATTCCAGGCTTTACTAAGTCCCTTGATACTGATGAAAATCAAAAAGGAGTTCTTCTACTAAGAAGGGTAAGAGATGAAGCACATAGATTTGCATTATCTTTTCATAGAGACAAAAGATCTAAGAGAATGAATAGATCTCAATTGTCCCAAATCAGTGGATTAGGACCATCAAGAATAAGAGAATTGTTAGAGCATTTTAAATCAATTGACGCGATAAGAATAGCTAGTAAAGAGGATTTATCAAAAGTTAAAGGACTTGGAAAAAATTCAGTAAATGATATATATGAATATTTTAACGAGTTATAAATATTAATTAATTTTTGAAAAATAGATTTCTTGATATTGTTAAATATAACTATATTAAAAATATATTTTTAAATTAATCTAGTAATTTGGCTGCTGAAGCATATCTCTGGTTTAAATCACTTCACATTATTGGTGTAATCGTTTGGTTTGCGGGACTTTTTTATTTAGTAAGACTTTTTATATATCATGAAGAATCTAAAAATATGGATAATGAATTAAAAATTGCCTTTAATAAACAATACACATTGATGGAAAAAAGGCTGGCGAATATAATCACAACCCCTGGGATGATATTAGCTTTAAGTATGGCTATTTGCATGGTTATTATGCAACCAAGTTGGTTAAGTGAGAAATGGTTGCAAATTAAAATTTCTTTTGTTTTGGGATTAGTAATTTATCATTCTTATTGTTATAAAATAATGTATTCATTACATAATGGTACTTCATCCATTTCAGCAAAAAACCTTAGATTATTAAATGAATTGCCTACTTTATTATTATTTATAATTGTACTTTTAGTTATTTTTAAAAATAATTTTCCAACTAGTGTTGCTACATGGAGCGTAGTTGGTCTAATTATTTTCATGTTGGCTTCAATACAATTATATGCAAAGATTAGAAAGAAAAATGAGAATTCATTAAGTAATGAATAGGGAAGACTTAGTAAAATTAACTTCCAATATTAATAAAAATAGTTGTCCTAAAAATATTAATTTTCACTGTCATACAAAATTTAGTGATGGAAGTTTAGAACCATATGAACTTTTAGAACAAGCTTATAAAAATAACTTGAAATTTTTATCAATAACCGATCATCATACAATTAAAGCTCATGAATATATAAAAAAAAATAATATACTCAAAAATTATCCTAAAGATTCTTTTACATTAATTTCGGGAATAGAAATTAATTGTTTGATTTTAGGTTGTTTAGTACATGTAATTGGATTGGGAATAGATATAAAAAGTAAATACCTAAATCCCTACATTCTTGGAGATTCTCCAATAGGTAATGATTTAAATATTAAATCAGTTATAAAAGCAATAAATTTAGCTGGTGGTTTATCATTTCTTGCACATCCAGCGAGATACAGGATTCCCTTTTATAAATTAATTCCCGAGGCCAAAATACAAGGTATTGATGGAATAGAGGTTTGGTACGATTATGAACTTAATGAAATATGGAATCCTAGTTTATTTGTATGTTCAGAAATAGATAAATTAGCAGATAAATATTCAATGCTAAAAACATGCGGAACAGATAGTCATGGACTTTCGCTATTAGGTAGATAATTCAGAATTCGTTTTTTTCAATTATTGAATCAGTATTAATAATTATGTTCTTTAAATTTTCAATGACATGTGATGAACAATTATTCCACATTTTTCTATTGACAATTTCAAGAAATCTTTGTGCAATATCTCTTAAAGCCCATGGATTATTCTCTAGAAAGAAATTACTAAGATCCAGATCACATAACCATGATTTATAAACTTCCTCATAACACCAATCTGAGACTACTTCAGTAGAAGCATCAAAAGCATATAAGTAATCTAGTGTAGCTGAAAATTCAAACGCTCCTTTATAACCATTATCCTTCATTCCATTTATCCATTTAGGGTTAAGTATTCTTGATATAACAACTTTATTAATTTCATCTTGTAATTTTGAAATTTTGGATAATCCAAATTTTGATAAGTCACCATGATACATTTCAGGAAATTTACCGCTCAATTTTTTTACTGCTGAAGATAATCCACCCTGAAACTGATAATAATCATCAGAATCTAAAATATCATGTTCCTTATTATCTTGGTTATGAACAACTAACTGCACATTTTTAAGAGCATTTTCTAATGATTTTTTATCCTCTATAGGTTCAAGATTATCACTGTAAATCCACTTACTCCAATTAAGAAAAGATTCTCCAAAATCATCAATATTTTCCCAATTAGAATTTGAAATTAGTTCTTGGAGACCAGCTCCATATGAACCTGGCGCTGACCCAAATATACGATTAACTGAATCACCATCCCTTGATGCCCCAGCGAGAGGGTTAAATTTATCATCCTCATTAAGATTAGAAACAAGATTTATTGCTTTAGAAGTTAATTTAACTAACTGAGGAAATGCATCTCTAAACATTCCTGAAATCCTTAAAGTAACATCAACCCTAGGTCTTTCGAGAACAGATAAAGGAATAATTTCTAGATCAACTACTCTTCTTGAAGGCCCATCCCAAATAGGCTGTACTCCTAATAAATATAGTATTTGACAAATGTCTTCACCACCATTTCTCATTGTGGATGTTGCCCATACAGATATTGCTATATTTTTTAAATCTTCTCCATTATCTTGTTTGTATAAATCAAGTATTTGTGAAGCAGACTGACAACCAACACTCCATGCTGATTCAGTTGGCAGTCCTCTCGAATCAACTGAAAAGAAATTTTTACCAGTTGGTAAAGTTTCAGTTTTACCTCTCGTAGGAGCTCCAGATGGACCACTCTTTACATATTGTCCCTTTAATGAATTAATAAATGATAATTTCTCATTATATGAAGAATTAATGATTGGAATTAGAATCTCTTTTTTTAATAATAAAAAATACTTATTATGTTTTTTTTCATTAAAGAAATAGTCTATTATTTTTTGATTTTTATATTTTTCTAGATTTTTTATATTGATATTTTTTTTGTAAAAAAACAAATATATTAAATACTTTGCTTGTTGTTCCAAAAAATCAATAGCCATTCTAAAGTTTAAAATGTTTTTGTTGGAAAAAGTCAATAATATTTTTTTATCCTTTTCACTTAACATTTGATCATATTGATTTGTCCAAGGATTCAAATCTAGTTTTAAATGTTTTGCTATATATTGAGTAACTCCAATTCGGTTCGTATTTGGTACTCTAGCAATACACAAGAATAAATTTATTTCATTAATGTCATTCTGCCTATTGCCAAAAATATGCAAACCTGTCCTAATTTGAGATTCTTTAATTTTGCAAAGAAAGGAATCAATTTCCTCAATTTGATTATTTTTATTTTTTAAAGTAATTTCGCTAAAATCTTTTTTTATCAATTCAAAAATGGAATTTTCTATTATTTCAATGCGTTTAGAATTTAATAATTTTGCTTCAAAATATTCGTCTAAATAATTTTCTAATATTGAATATTTTCCATATAATTCTGACCTATCCAAAGGAGGGGTTAAATGATCAATAATTGTTGCAGCAGTTCTTCTTTTAGCTTGGGATCCTTCTCCAGGATCATTTACGATAAAGGGATATATGTTTGGTATTGCTGGACAAATAATATTTGGAAAACATTTATTGCTGAGACCTATAGATTTGCCAGGTAACCATTCAACTGTCCCATGTTTACCAATATGGCACATAGCATTTGCATTAAAAACTTTTTCAATCCAAAAATATTGTGCTAAATATCTATGGGGAGGTGGAAGATCGGGAGAATGAATATCTCTATCAGTGAAAGCGTCATAACCTCGTTGAGGTTGAATCAATAATGTTATTTTTCCAAATCTAATACCATTTATTGAGAAACCTTTATTATCTAGATCGATCGCATCAGATGGTTTACCCCAACGACTAACAATAATATTTTTGGGATCAATTTCTAAATAATTCCAATATTTTAAATATTCACTAAGTGGTAAGTAATCTAATGGTTTATTATTTTGAGATTCAATATCATTAGTTCTAGTTTTTATAAGCATTGACATTAATTCCGAAGAATCTTTAGGATAATTACAAGATCCAAGGTCATAACCTTCTTCTTTTAACCAATTAAGAATATTTATTATTGAAGATGGTGTATTTAGACCAACGCCATTACCAATTCTTCCGTTCTTTACTGGATAATTACTTATTACTAAACAAATTCTTTTATCAAAATTATTAAGTTTTTGAAGTTTCACATAATTTGTTGCAAATTTTGAAATCCATTGAATACCTACTTGATCAGCTTTGTAACTAGTTATTTCACTATATAGTGTATTTTTCTTAGAAATTATTTCTTTAAATGCTGAAGGACAGGTAGTAATTCTTCCATCAAATTCAGGAATAATTATTTGCATTAATAAATCAGATGAATTCATTCCAATAGATGAATTTAACCACTTTTTTCTTGATCTATTAGAAGAAAGAAGCTGTAAAATTGGGATTTTTAGAGAAGTAAAAATATTTGTTGAATTTTCAATTAATTCATTATTTTTGATTTGAGATGAAGAAAATGAAGTTGTGGTAATTATTAGTTTAATATCTTCTTTTTTAAAAATTTCTATTAATTTCTTCTGAATAATATGATCTTTTAGTGTTGAAATAAAAAATGTTTTAGGAGATAATCCGCATTTTCTTAATTGCAAGTTAAGTTTTTCGTTTACTTCAATTTCATTAGCCAAAAAAAGTGATTTATAGGATATTATTCCTATCTTTATGCCACTTTCATTTTTCCAATCATGTAAATAGGGATCTGAATAAAAAGTAATATTCAAAAAATCATCAGGAATTAATTTTTCATCTACAACTAAATAATTTAAACAATTAAGAAACTTTCTATAATTATCCAGTCCTCCAGATCTTAGTAATCTAGAAATATTTAATGCAATATTTTTATCTATACTACTTATTTCACATAAGGAAATTTCCTGGTCAATGGTACCTGATAGGATTACTAACTTCCTTTTTTTATTAACTGCTTGCCAATTTAAAAGTTGTTCAATTCCATAGTTCCATGTACCTTTATCTCCAAATATTCTAAGTACGACTACTTTTGCATAATTTATTGTTTTTATTAAATAATTATCTATTTGAGCAGAGGAATTTAAATTAGAAATTTCTAAAGCTCTTATATTATTTTTTAATGAAGAAAATTCTTTTTCTAACAATAAGTTTGATATGAGATTTAAATCAGCCTTGACACTTGTTATGAAAATAAAATCTGCAGCTGGTTGCTCAATTAAATCATCCTTATTCTTTTCATTTCCTGCTATATTTAATATCCTGTGCATTTTTATATATAAATAAGGTTTAGAATACGTAAGTAGGATAAAACAAGTTTACCTTAATTAAATAAATTAAATATGCATGAATTTCTTCCATACGCCTGGTTCGAAGGTAAATGTATTCCATTTAAAGAAGCAAAAATATCAATAGCTACTCATGCACTACATTACGGCACTGCTGCATTTGGAGGTATGCGAGCGATACCTAACCCAACAAAAAAAGAAGAATTCCTTTTGTTTAGAACTGATAAGCATATAAAAAGATTATCTCAAAGTGCAAAATTACTCTTAACTGAAATTTCTGAAGAATATATTTTTAAAGCCTTAGAAGAAGTTATAAAAAGAAACAAGCCAGAAAAACCTATATATATAAGACCATTTGTATATACAAGCGATTTAGGTATAGCGCCAAGGTTACACAATATTGAAACAAATTTCTTTATTTATTGTATTGAACTAGGAGATTATCTATCCCCAGATGGTGTTTCTTGTAGAATGAGTAGTTGGACAAGGCAAGAAGATAGATCTCTCCCCTTAAGAGGAAAAATAAGTGGAGCATATATTACTAGTTCATTAGCCAAAACAGAAGCTAGTTTATCGGGTTTTGATGAAGCCCTGCTATTAAATTCAAGTGGTAAGGTAAGTGAAGCTAGTGGTATGAATTTATTTATTGTAAGAAATGGAGACTTAATCACTCCTGGTGTTGATCAAGATATCCTTGAGGGTATTACTAGAGCTAGTGTAATTGAATTAGCAAAATCATTTGGAATAAATGTAATTGAGAGGCCTGTTGATAAAACAGAATTATTAATAGCAGATGAAGTTTTTCTAACTGGTACAGCAGCAAAAATTACACCAGTTAAAAAAATTGAATCAACTGAATTAAATGTTGAAAGACCAATAATGAATAAATTAAAAAGTAAGCTTATAGAAATAACAGAAGGTCGTTCTCAAGACTATGATAATTGGGTAACAAGAATTTCACTAAAATAAATTATTTCTTACCTAAAAATGGAATCTTTCAGAACCTATTTAAATAGAGATGAAAAACCATTAATTATTTTTGACGGAGGTACTGGTACATCTTTTCAGAACTTAAATCTTACTGCAGATGATTTTGGAGGAAAAGAATTAGAGGGATGTAATGAAAACCTTGTTTTATCATGGCCAGAGGTTGTTGAGAAGGTTCATAATTCATTTTTAGAAGCAGGTTGTCATGTTATAGAAACTAATACATTTGGTGCCTCATCAATAGTTCTTGATGAATATGATATTGCAGATAAGGCTTATGAGATAAATAAAAATGCAGCATTTATAGCAAAAAAAGCTGCTGCCAAATACTCATCAGTTGATAAACCAAGGTTTGTAGCAGGTTCAATTGGGCCAACAACTAAACTACCCACCTTAGGACATATAGATTTTGATGAATTAAAGCAATCATATAAAGAACAAATTTATGGTCTTATAGATGGAGGAGTTGATCTTCTTTTGATTGAAACTTGTCAGGATGTTTTACAAATTAAATCTGCCTTATTAGCATCAAAAGAAATTCTAGAAAGTAAAAATATTGATATACCTTTAATGGTATCTATAACAATGGAAACAACAGGTACTATGCTTGTTGGATCTGATATTGCTTCTGCATTAACAATATTAGAACCATTTAATATAGATATCCTTGGACTTAATTGTGCAACTGGTCCTGAGCAAATGAAGGATCATATTAAATATTTGTCTGAAAATTCTCCCTTCGCTATAAGCTGTATTCCCAATGCAGGTCTTCCTGAAAATATTGGTGGTGTAGCTCACTATAGATTAAAGCCAATAGAATTAAAGATGCAGTTAATGAATTTTATATATGACTTTAATGTTCAATTAATAGGTGGATGTTGTGGGACAACACCTGAACATATAAAATACCTGTCTTCAATAATCGATGAAATTATTGATATTGAAAGGACCTACAACAATGGTAATAAAAATTCAAGTGATTTTATTCCATCTGCCTCATCAATATATAACTCTGTGCCATATAAACAAGACAATTCAATTTTGATAGTAGGAGAAAGATTAAATGCAAGTGGATCAAAAAAGGTAAGGGAGTTATTAAATAACGACGATTGGGATGGCTTAGTTGCAATTGCAAAGCAACAACAAAAAGAAAATGCTCACGTTCTTGATGTAAATGTTGATTATGTAGGCAGAGACGGAGTGAAAGATATGAAAGAAATAACTTCAAGACTAGTTACCAATATAAATTTGCCATTAATGATTGACTCTACAGATGCCGACAAAATGGAAAGTGGATTAAAGTCAGCTGGTGGTAAATGTATTATAAATTCAACCAATTACGAAGATGGCAATGAAAGGTTTGATCAAGTTCTAAATTTAGCCTTAGGGTATGGTGCAGGTCTTGTTGTCGGAACAATTGATGAAGATGGAATGGCAAGGAATTCAGAAAAAAAATATAAGATTGTCAAACGAGCGATTAATAGAACAAGAAAATGTGGTTTATCAGATTATGAGCTATTTTTTGATCCATTAGCTCTGCCAATATCTACAGGGATAGAAGAAGATAGATTAAACGCTAAAGAAACTATTAGTGCTATATTAAAAATTCGTGAAAATTTCCCAGATATTCATATCATACTTGGGATATCAAACATTAGTTTTGGTCTTTCGCCATTATCAAGAATTAATCTAAATTCAATATTTTTAGATGAATGCATTAAAGCAGGATTAGATTCTGCTATCATCGCACCAAATAAAATTTTGCCATTATCAAAAATTTCTGAAGAAACTAAAAAGCTTTGCTTAGATTTGATTTATGATAAAAGAAAATTTGAAGATGATATTTGTATTTATGATCCATTAGTAGAATTAACAAAGGCTTTTCAAGATTTATCTATTCAAGATTTCAAAAAAGCATCTTCAGAAAATAAAAACCTAACTCTTGAAGAAAGTCTGAAAAATCATATTATAGATGGAGAAAAAATAGGATTAGAGGATCAATTAAATAAAGCGTTAAAAAAATATAAACCTCTTGAAATAATTAATACCTTTTTACTAGATGGGATGAAAGTTGTAGGAGATTTATTTGGCTCAGGTCAAATGCAATTGCCATTTGTACTCCAATCAGCTGAAACAATGAAATTTGCTGTTTCAATTTTAGAACCATACATGGAAACTGTAGATGAGAACATATCAAATGGAAAACTCTTAATTGCAACTGTCAAAGGCGATGTACATGATATTGGAAAAAATTTGGTAGATATAATACTTACAAATAATGGTTATGACGTAATAAATCTAGGAATAAAGCAAGATGTTTCAGCAATTATAGATGCACAAAAAAAATACAATGCAGATTGCATCGCTATGAGCGGATTACTTGTTAAATCAACAGCTTTTATGAAAGATAATTTAGAGGCTTTTAACAATGAAAATATTAGTGTACCAGTAATATTAGGAGGCGCAGCCTTAACCCCAAAATTTGTAAATGAGGACTGCAGCAAAATATATAAAGGGAAAATTTTGTACGGAAAAGATGCGTTCACTGATCTTAAATTTATGAATGAATATATGGATAATAAGAAAAAGGGTAATTGGTCAAATACAGAGGGTTTCATTAACAATGAAGGTATAAATATTAATTTAGCCTCATCAAAATCAAACTCTCAAGCTGTTAAAAAATCTATATCCATAAAAACCGAAACTTCCAAATTAAATTTAAAAGAAAATTTTATAAGATCTAAATTTATAAATGAAGAAGATCCAATTCAAGCCCCTTTCTTGGGAACGAAAGTCTTGAACGATGTTGATATAGATTTAAATAAGTTAATATTTTATTTAGATACAAAAGCCTTATTTAGCGGGCAATGGCAAATAAAAAAAGGAAAAAACCAAAGCGTAGATGAATACAATAATTATTTGGATTCATATGCTAAACCATTGTTAGATAAATGGTTAGAGATAATTATAGAGAAAAAACTTATATCACCCAAAGCAGTTTATGGATATTTCAGATGCGGGAGAAAAGATAATAGTATTTTCTTATTTGAAGAGAAATCATTAAATAAAATTTCCCAATTTAATTTTCCACGACAAAAATCTGGGAATAATTTATGCATAGCTGATTTTTATTGTGATTTGAAAAATGATAAACCGATAGATATATTTCCTATGCAGGCAGTAACCATGGGCGATATTGCTAGCGAATATTCTCAAAAATTATTTAAAGAAGATAAATATAGCGATTATTTGTTATTCCATGGACTTACAGTGCAATTAGCAGAAGCTCTAGCTGAGTATGTCCATGCATTAATTCGTATTGAATGTGGTTTTAGTTCTGAAGAACCAGACAAAAATAGAGAAATACTAGCTCAAAAATATAGAGGAGCTAGATATTCTTTTGGTTATCCTGCATGTCCAAAAGTATCTGATTCAAACATACAATTATCATTGTTGGATGCCAAAAGAATAAACTTGACCATGGATGAATCTGAACAACTTCATCCAGAACAAAGTACTACAGCTATCATTTCACTACACTCAAAAGCTAAATATTTCAGCGCTTAAGCTAAATTTTTAGTTATTTTCTAAATATTCAATAATTTCTTCCTGTAGTTCTTCCATCGTTTCATTATCACCCAGATCAAGTCCCTCACCAGCGGCATCCTGTGTTAACTCAAGATAATATGAAGCACCATCACTAGATAAAAATTCTAATGCGGAAGTTTCATCACTATCTTTAAAAGCTTCATAAAGAGCTTTAAATGCAATGTTTTCAGTAAAGTCCCAATCCATAATGAAAAAAACCTTATTAGAATTATTACCTCCTTACCCCCCATACTCGTCAACCTTTTTTAAAGAAATGTTGGTGTTTTATTATTATTAAAAAAACTATGACCATAAATAATCAAAATCAGTTAAATGTCCTTGGAGAAGAAATTGAAATTTGTAGTTGCGCACCCATGACAGGGTGGTTCAGGGATGGATATTGCAACTATGACAAAAATGATGGAGGTAATCATTCCATATGTTGTGTAATGGATGATAATTTTCTGAAATATAGTAAATCACAAGGTAATGATTTAATAACTCCCATGCCTATTTATTCCTTCCCAGGCCTAAAGGATGGTGATCATTGGTGTATTTGTCTTGATAGGTGGAAGCAAGCATTATTAGACGGTCTTGCACCAAAAGTCATATTAGAATCAACGAATATTGTAGTCTTAGAATCAGTACCTCTGGAAAAATTGAAAGAATATCAATTTAATAAAAAGTAATTACAAGTTTATTTTTTTTTTTAAAATGATAATGATAAAATTTTTTTAAATGAGTTTAGAAATATATTGGAAAAAAGCACTAGAACAAACTCAATTATCAATTGATGATGAATCTTTATATCCTCTCAAAACTGATATTATTACAAGAGATTTATATGAAAAAGACGACTTCATAATTAGGAAACTCGATACTTCAAAATTTAATAAAAAAAAAATTTATGGTCCTAAGCAAAATCCATTTTGTCCTTGGGAAAAGATACTAGAAATTGATAAAATTGGTGATAATCATCAATTAATTTTAAATAAGTACCCTGTACAAAAAGGTCATATTTTACTTATAACAAATGAATGGAAACCCCAAAATGGATGGTTAGATATTAAAGATTGGAGAGCGATCCAAAAAGTTAATAAAGATACTAGTGGATTATGGTTTTTCAATAGTTCTCCAATTGCGGGAGCGAGTCAACCTCACAGGCATTTTCAACTTCTGCGTAGATCTAAAGGTGAGATATCATGCCCTAGAGAAAAGTGGTTTTTAGAGATGAACTCATATCAAGATATAGATAGTAAGCTTAAAAAAAATATTGTTGTATCCAAATTTAATTTTTTAGAAAATCCATCATGTCTTTTTGAATTTTACTTGGAATTATGCAAGAAATTAGGACTTGGGAACCCTATTAGTGATACAAAACCGATATATCCTTACAATATTTTAATAACTAATAAATGGATCGCTATTATAAAAAGAAAAAATGATCATATCCATGGTTTCAGTATTAACGGTTTAGGATTTGCAGGATACTTATTAGTAACTGAAAATTCAAATATTAATTATTTAAAGAAATTAGGCCCTGAAAAACTTCTAGAAAATTTTGTTTGAATACTAATTAGTTACTTCAACTTCTTTATCCCTGCTTATTTGGCTTTCTAGAACTTCTATAGATGCTGTTACTGAGGCAATTTTACGTTCCAGTGAATCCTTAATATAATTGAGCATTTCTAATTTCTTATGTTGATAAAAACTCTTTTTTTCTTTAGATGACTTGAAATAACAATTAAACATTTTTTTTTGTTTTTATTATAAAAAGACACTTAATTGACTTGTGACATAAAAATAAATTGGTTTTAATTTAAAAACAATATTTCATATGGACTTTCAATTTTTTTTGAATAAAATTAAATAAATTCCATTCTATTCAAGAAAATATTATTGAATATTCCTGAAAATTCAAATACAAAAAGAATTTCAATTGATTTACCTGAGGAACTAATTTCCAGGTTTGATCAATTACGAAAAGAGTGGGGATTTAGAGCAAGAGGACCTGTAATAGAAAAGATACTTAAAGAACTTCTTCAAGAAGATGATTTACTACCTAAGAACCAACAGCAAGAAATAGACTTTAACGAGAATAATAATAAAGAAAATTCAAATATTGATGAAGATACTGCTTTGGTATTAATTAAATCAGACGTAAAAAAAGAAGTTAATGAGATATCTTTGAATAAAAGATTTACAAATAAGAATCAATCTAAAAAAAAAGCTAACTTAAACATAAGCCTTCCCAATTTTGTTGAAAAAAAAGTAAGGAATCTAAGAAGAAGTATTAATAGTGAAAAATTAAAGGAGAATATTAATGATATTCAAATTAATATAATTAAAGAAAATGAATTAATCAAATGTCGAATTGAGTTAATTAGTCATTGGAAAACCTTATATGGATCAGTTCCTAATGATCATGTAGTAGAAGCTTCGATGGATTGGTTTGAAAGGGATATATGGCCAAATCTTGATGGAACTGAAAATCTACCCTTTACGTGGAGTGCAGCCAATAATTTAATGTCAGAATTATGCCCATTCTGGATAAAGAAAAATCCATCCCTTGAAATTGTATTATTAATGATTGGCGTTTTAGAAGACCCTTTTGCTACATCAGACCTGATAAATAGAATACCAACACTCATGAGAAGGTTTATAAGTAGATTTAAGCGAAATAATAGATCAAATTCATTTGAAACTTTGGACTCAACAATGACAGTACATGGAGCACTCAAATTATTGAATTTATCAACATCCGCAGGATCCGCTCATACGTTCCGTAAAATTAGAGAGGCCTATAAATCAATAGCCTTAGAGACGCATCCAGATGCTGGAGGATCAACAGATCAAATGAGAAAATTAAATGAAGCGTATCAATTGCTAAAAAATCTATATAAAAAATAGTATTTTAATTCTCAAATAAGACTAATTTTAAGTCTATTTAATAGTCTCATATAAGATAGCCGCTAATTTGAACACTTCTAATTTTTGTCAATTATTATTATTCAAATATATGGAAAAAATAATTATGAATAAATGAAATAAAAATAGAATATAAATTTAAAAAATAAAAATTCGATGTATAGTAATTCTTAAATAAGACTTATTATAAGTCTATTATATAGTCTCAAAAAAGATAAGTAAGATAAATTAAAATATCAATTTGGACGATTCATACCCAAACTGATTATTGCCTGGGAAAAATTAAAAATTGAATAATAAATCAACCAATCATGTCCTTTCAATGTCCAAGAAATTAAAAACACTTAAAAGGTCTTGATATCAAGGGGTTTTATGTTTTACTGTACTGCCTTAAAGACAGTACTACTTAGATTGAAGCTTTTCAATGGCAGTTTGTTTTTCAATACTAGGGACATCACTTAATCCGTTAGCATCAAACCACGGGGCACTAGCCCAATCAAAGCCTTTACCAAAAGTATTATCTGGTGCAGTTATATACCAGTGACATGATGCATCTGGAATGTCAACAGCGCATTTCGACCAGTCATTTGACCACTGGGGGACTTGTACCCACAACACTGAAGATAGAAGTAGAGATAGCAGATTAATCATGTTACTATTATCATACAACATTAATTACTTTTATAGGATTATTATTCCTCTCATATGAGAATTATACCTGGACTAGTTTATAGTCTTATATGAGACATGTAATACATTTAATACCTCAATTTAGTTTTAAAACATTTTTCAACATTAGAAATGATATTTGAATGTATTGATGTAATGTCCGAGTCGAGTAATGTTTTATCTTTATCTCTATAAGATAATCTAAATGTATAACTAATATGATCATCTCCAAATTTAGTATCTTCAAAAACATCAAGTAAATTTACATCCTCTAGGAGATTCTTTCCTGTTTTTCTTATTTGTGATGTTATTTCGCTAATTAAAAATTTCTTACTGAAAACAAAATTTATATCCCTTTCCATTTTCGGAACAATTGGGTATTGCTTATATATTGGAATCCATTTATTTTTTCTTGTACTAGCTCCTAAGAGGTTAGAAACATTTATATTAAATAAATAAACTTTTTTTAATGATTTCTTTTCTAATATTAGTTTGGGATGTATTTCACCAAAATAACCTGCATCTTTCCCTTCAATAACAAGTTTCGCTGTTCTGCCAGGGTGAAGAAAATCAATTGAATCAGTAGGTTTATCATCAATTTTTATGTTCAAGGATGATAAAGCCTCTTTTAACTTACCCCTGGCTTGGTAATAATTAAGATCGTTATCCTTACCCGAATTTATCCATTTTCCGAATTTTTTATTTCCATAAATCGCACCATTCAAAACTTCTTCTTGAATGAACTCAGTTTTCTTTTGAAAAACATTTCCAATTTCAAATATATAACAACTTGCTTGTCCAGCTTTTATATTACGGTTCACTATCTCTAAATGTTCTTTCCAAATATTATCTCTAAGACAACATGTTTCTAATAACAAAGGATTTGAAATCTTTATAAGTTTTTCATCATTTTCAGGAACAAGAGAGAAACTTAGTACCTCGTTAAAACCATTTTCTATAAAACCATTTTTTACTTTTCTCAATGCCAACTGTTCTGATGACAATTTTCCAGGCTTAATTGGATTAGGAAGTTTTAAGTCGAATCTGTCATACCCTATTAATCTAGCTATTTCTTCAATTAAATCAATTTCTCTTGTTAAATCATTAGATCTATTAGGAATTACTGCTACATCCCAGCCATATTCTTTATTCTTTAAAGTACAACCTATGAGTGTTAATTTATCAACTATTTCATTATCAGATAAATTTCTTTTTTCAAGTTGATCGTTAATTATTAATGGACCAAGAATTTTATGTACTCGATTTCTCCGTAGTTTAATAAATAGATCATCATTACTTATTAAATTTGAAGTATTAATGATTGGTGAATTAATAGAAAAATATTCTTCTAAAAGATTAATTGCCCTGGTTACTGCACTTATTGTATTTTTTGATGAAATCCCTTTTTCATACCTGCTGCTAGATTCTGTTCTTATGCCAACAGCCTTGGAAGATTTTCTTATAGTAACTGGATTAAAAACAGCGCCTTCAAGATAAATAGATGAGGTAGTATTACTTACAGAAGTCTCTAACCCTCCTATAACCCCAGCAATAGCTACTGGTTTATCACAACAAGTAATTACTGTGATATTGGCATTCAAGTCATATTCTTTACCATCTAAGCAAATAAGGCTTTCGTTATACTTGCCTTTTCTTACAGAGAAATCTTTTGGAGAAACTTCCTTACCAATTAAGTTTGATAGTTTATCTTTATCAAACGCATGCAAAGGTTGACCTTGTTCTAAAAGAATATAATTTGTCAAATCAACTAGAAGATTAATAGATTTTATACCTGATTTTTCTATACGGTCTTTAAGCCAATTTGGAGATAATTTCTCTCCATTTACTCCATCAATGCAGCTTATTGTATAAATGCAATTAGATTCTACAGCCTCTGGACAAAGTTTAATTCCCTTAAGTAAATGAGTATTGTATTTATGGTTTAATTCTGGAAAATTTAAGGTGGATTCTAAAAGGGCAGAAATTTCACGGGCTATACCCATAACAGACATTCCATCAGGTCTATTAGCTGTAATTGCTAAATCATATATAAAATCATTTAATTGAAGCAAGTCAGACCCTGGAGTACCCAATTCATGTTTTAGGGCCAAATCATTATCAATGATCTCTATCCCTTCGCTAGAGTCCTCTAAACCCAGTTCCTGAAGTGAACATATCATTCCTTCACTCATGACACCTCTAATTTCACTTCTTTTAATAGTTAAATCAACTGCATTTAATTTCGCCCCGACAGTAGCAACATAAACATAAATATTTGGTTTAATATTGCGTGCACCACAGATAATTTGTAAATTCTTTGAATTACCAATATCGACTTGGCAAATTGAAAGTTTGTCAGATCCTTCGTGTTTTAAAACAGATAATACCTTACCTAAAACAACACCATTTACATTTTTTGAGCAATCTTCTAATGATTCAACCTCAAATCCTCCAATAGACAATTTCTCAGAGAGATCTTCAGGAGTAGAAGTTATTTCTACTAAATTTTTCAACCAATTTTGAGAAACTTTCATATATTTTTTTAATCAATGATCATAAAAGAAATTAGTATATCTTCAAAAAAGTTTGTTGAAGATGTACAATAGAATATTATACAATAAAGTATTAATTAAAATGGCCAAAAAAGGCACAAGAGTTGTAGTGACCCTGGAATGTACTGAAGCTAGGACAAGCACAGATCCTAAGAGATCAAATGGTGTCTCAAGATATACTACTGAAAAGAATCGTAGAAATACAACTGAAAGATTAGAACTAAAAAAGTTTAATCCTCATTTAAACAGAATGACAATTCACAAAGAAATTAAGTAATCAAATCAAATTAAATTAAATTAAATCATGCCTAATTCAATTTTTAAAAAACAATTATCACCTATCAAACCTGGAGATCCTATTGACTATAAGGATGTAGAACTACTAAAAAAATTCATAACTGAGAGGGGCAAAATCCTACCAAGAAGAATGACAGGTTTAACCTCTAAGCAACAAAGAGATCTCACATTAGCAGTTAAGAGAGCCAGAATTGTAGCTCTTTTACCCTTCGTAAATCCTGAAGGATAATTTCATATTGAATATAGTAGGCACTAGAATTGATATTTCAAATATTTGAAAGATTTAACTAATTTAAAAACATATATTATTGACTCTGATGATCCACATGAGGTTGATGACGCTATTTCATTAGAAATAAAAGAAGAAAATAAAAAAAATTTATGGATACATATTAGTAATCCTTGCAAACTCTTTTTGCATGACTCTAATATTGATTTAAATGCAAGAAAGAGAAATAGCAGTTTATATTTAATTGATCAATATGTCCCAATGCTCCCTAAGGATATTCTTGAAAAGGCAAATCTAGCTCAAAATAAAGTTTCAGAAACTATTAGTGCATCAATAGAATTCAATGACGATGGATCCATAAATAAATATGAAATAACTGAAGCAATAATAAAACCAAAATATCAATTAACATATGAAGATGCTAATGAAATATTAGAAATAGAACCTAAAGAAGAAATAGAATTAATTGAGATAAAAAATTTATTAGAAAAAAGTATTACATTCAGAAAGAAACAAGGAGCAATTATTTTTGAAAGTCCTAATAATAAAATTAAATTATATGAGGATAAGATTATACTAACTAAATTAGAGAAAACAATATCACAAATTATAGTTGCAGAATCAATGATATTAATGGGTTATGTAACAAGTTTATTTATAGATAAATATAATTTAGCGGCTGCATTTAGGATTCAAAAAATAAACTGCAATCCAACTGAAATACTTAATAAATACAATGATAGTGATGTTAAATATATAATATTAAAACAATATATGGGAAGAAGTTACATAACTACTAAACCAGGAATACATGAATCATTAGGCCTTAAAATGTACGTACAATGTACATCACCATTAAGAAGATATCTTGATTTAATTATACAAAGGCAAGTCTATTACAAAATTAATAAATACGAAGTTCTAAGTAAAGATTCAGTGTCTAAGATTATTGATTATTCAAAAAATAGACAATCAGAGAATAATAATATAATTAAAAATGATAAATTTAAGTATTTAACATTATTTTTTAAAAATGAAAAAAAACCTTTTTATAAAATAATATTCGTTAAGTGGATTAATCATAAAAAAAATATTGCTTTGGTTTATTTTCCAGATTATTCACTAGAAATACTTATTACTCTTTTTGTATCAATAGAAATATATAGTAATAAAATATATAAAGTTAAATATATTATAAATCATAGTAATCTTTTAGAATTTATTTATTAATAAGATAATAAATATAATAGGTTGTTATTAGTTTTTAAAAATATCTGTTAATATTAATAAAAAAGCTTTATGACTTTTGTCATTACTACACCTTTATACTATGTTAATGATAAACCTCATTTAGGAAGTGTATATACAACGATAATTTGTGACTCAATAGCTAGGTATAAAAGACTTTCAGGTGAAGATGTTATTTTCATCACTGGTGTTGATGAACATGGTTTGAAAATACAAAGAACAGCTAATGAAAAGGGTATTGAACCAAAATCACATTGTGATGAAATCTCAGAAGTCTTTAATAATAATTGGAATGATTGGAATATATCCTTTGACAAATTCATAAGAACAAGCTCAAAAAATCATGAATTTGTTGTTAATGAATTTTATGAAAGAGTAAAAGCATCAGATGATATCTATATGGGAGTTCAAAAAGGTTGGTATTGTGTCGGTTGCGAAGAATTTAAGGATAATCCAGAAAACTCATCAACTTACAAGTGTCCAATACATCAAAAAAATCTAGAATGGAAAAATGAAGAGAATCTCTTTTTTAGGCTTTCAAAATATCAAAAAGAAATCGAGAAAATAATCAACGAACCTTCTTTTATAGAGCCAATAGAAAGAAAGAATGAAATTATAAATTTTGTTTCTAGAGGTTTAAAGGATTTTTCAATTTCAAGAACAAATGTTACATGGGGAATTCCAGTCCCTGGATACGATAAACATACCTTTTATGTTTGGTTTGATGCTTTATTAGGATATGTAAGTGCCATTAATTCTGATGCGACAGATCATTCATTGGAAAAATCAATTAATGGAGGATGGCCAGCTGATGTTCATTTAATTGGTAAGGATATTCTGAGATTCCATGCTGTATATTGGCCTGCAATGCTCATTTCTGCCAAAATGAAAGTTCCTAAAAAGGTTTTTGGGCACGGGTTTCTTACAAGAGAGGGGCAAAAAATGGGTAAAAGCTTAGGAAATGTTCTAGACCCTGATTTATTGCTTACTAAATATGGAAATGATCCTGTAAGGTGGTACCTCATTAAAGACATATCACTAGGAAATGATGGAGATTTTCAAGATAAAAGATTTGTTGACATCATCAATAATGACTTAGCTAATACAATTGGTAATTTATTAAATAGAACATCATCTATGTCTAGAAAATGGTTTGATAATAAAGTGCCTAATAATGAAAAAATTTTAACTGTAAATAAATTAGAGAATTTTGCCAAAATTGCTGTTGAAAACTACATTTATAACTTTGATAATTACAAATTAGATTTAGCAGCTAATGAAGTACTTAGCCTAGCAATTAATACAAATTTGTATTTGAATGATAATCAGCCATGGCTGCTAATAAAAGAGAAAGATAATCTACCCCTCGTTAAAGAAATTATTTATAACGTTTTAGAAAGTACCCGAATAATAGGATTATTATTACTGCCTTTGTTACCCGAATTATCTACAAAAATTAATGAACAACTTGGTTCTATATATAGAGAGGAAATTCCTTGGAAAAAACAATTAATTTGGGGATTATTACTTTGCAACTCAAGTCTTCCTAAACCTACCCCAATCATAAATAAACTTGAGTATGAGCAACAATTATAGATTAATAATTTTCCTTCCATTATTTATGCTTGGTTGCGTCCCAAATGTAATTGATGAAAATAAAGTTATACAAAAAATAGACAGTTTAGATATGACTATTTTCTCTAAAAGTGGAGATAAAATATATTCTATTACCAGTCCAAATTCAATTTATGACAATATTGAATTAAAATTCGAAATAAAAAAACCTATCATTAATATTCATAATGGGGAAGAAACTAAATATATTATTAGTTCAGATGTATCTTCATTATCAGAAAACAATAAACTCCTAAGATTGAAAGGGAATGTTAAATTAAAAACTATAAAAAAAGATGGTGATTTTTTATATGCTGATAATTTTACATGGAATATAGATAATACTAACTATCTGTTAGAGGGTAATATACGATTTGAGAATCAAAATATCATCTTAAATTCAGGAAAAGCCATATTGGATTCAGAAAACATAATTGAATTTTTTAATCCCGTAAAATATATAATAAAAGATGAAAATAACGAAAATAAATATGAGATAAATTCAGAAAATGCTTACTACGACTTAAATACTGAATCAGTAAGTTTTAAAGCAAAAGACAAAAGAGTTAAATCAATAATTTATTTTTAAATTTTATTTTTTGAAAAAATATTATTAATTTTTTTGGACCAGTTATTAATCCATTTTTCGTCAGACTTCGTAAAACACTTAGCACTCCAGCCTCCTATCAATATAAAAGCCTTATTATTTATAGGTACAACTAAAATAGATGGAATGTCGGCACAAAAATTAAAAAATTCATCTCTTCCAGGATAAAATTTAGTGTTTGCTAATGATATTAATTTCATATCTTTTATAGATCTCAGACATGTTTCCCCAGGTTTAAAATCATTACTTGAAGTGATACCCCTCCTCAATATATTAACGCCATCATTATGGATTAGTATTGCTGCTGCTGCTGTAGAAGTTAATATCGCTTCAGAGCCCCATGCAAGTTCATCAATAACTTCATTTGGCATGTTTCTATCGAAGAGAAACTTATTTTCTCCTTTTAAAGCTGCTTTCTCACCAGCTAATGGTTCGAATTGTTTAAATAAAAAACCTATCAAAATAATAATTAATGAAGCTATTGCAGCTAACACTTGTGCTCTTTCAAGCTCAGGAGTGATTGTTTCTATTGAAATAAAATTTGCTATCTGAAAAAAAAAGAGTATGGCACCGATTAATATAAATGATTTCCCATTGAATCCCATATTTTAAATATGATATTTCTAATTAAATTATGCAAATATTATATTGTTTAGGACATTTAAAATTACTCAAACATATGGTTTTTAATATATAATTAACCAAAACCTCTTAAAATGAACCTAAACATCAATAAATATATACTCTCTCTTATCTTTACTGGTTTAATATTTATTCTTATCCCCTCAACTACATACGCAAATGACATTCCTAGTGTAAATAAATATTTTGGTACCACTCAACAGAAGACAGTTATAAATTACGAAAAAAGTCAGCCTTCATCTATTGACAACCCCGTAGTAGATCCAAATTTTAACACTATGAGATCAAAAGATACTGAGAGTTCAACTGCTACTTATATAGTTATAGGTTTGTTAATTGCTGCCACAATTATTCCATTAGCAACATGGTGGTATTTCTCTAAATAATAGAGAATTTATGAATGCCAAGGATTTAAGCATTAGTAAATATTTATCTCATATAGTTTTTATTACAGGCGGGACAAAAAGTGGAAAAAGTGAATTTGCAGAGTATCTTGCAAAGGAGGTAAAAAATTTATCATATGTTGCGTTATCTGAAAACAATTTGGATGATAAAGAATGGCAAGATAAAATTAATATACATCGAAAAAGAAGGCCAAAAGATTGGAAAATAATAGAAACGACAGATCTATTAAATACATTAAGGAAAGAAGAAGGTCCATTATTAATAGATTCTATTGGCGGATTCGTTATGAAAAGTATTGGCAAGGAACAAAATGAATGGTCAACAAAAATGAATTCACTGATAAGTCTCTTAATGAAAAGAAAAAGTACAACAATTATTGTTGGAGAACAAGTAGGTTGGAGTCTTGTCTCTGAATATAAAATTGGTAATACTTATATTGAAAGAATCGGCGAACTTCAAAAAAGAATAACCAAAATATCAAAAGATAATTGGCTCGCAATAAACGGTAGAGTAATCAAAATAGATGAAATAAGTATTGAAATACCTACTTAAAATTGGAAGTCGCGCTTTTTGAACCTAGAATCCCACAAAATACTGGTAATATTGCCAGATCATGTGCAGCTTTTAATATACCTTTAAATCTTATAGAGCCCTTAGGCTATAAACTAGAAGATAAATATTTAAAAAGAGCAGGATTAGACTATTGGCCTCTTGTTACTGTCAATAAGTATGAGAATTTTGAAAAATTTTTGACGTCAAAAACAACAAAAAGAATAATTTCATTTAGTAAAAAAAACGGATTATATTTGAAGGATTTTAAATTTAAGAAAGATGATATTTTGCTATTTGGGAGAGAAGATTCAGGATTGCCAGATTCCATTATTGATAAAAGCGACTTTTTAATATCAATATTTATGCCGAATTTACAGAGTGGAAACAATGATCAAAAAGGTGTTAGAAGTCTAAACCTTTCTGTAGCATGCGGAATTGCTATATATGAGGCCCATAAACAAATAAATTTTCAAAATGGTAATTAAGTACAACCAATGCCTTACAATATTCCCATGTCTCGGTAGCTCAGCTGGTTAGAGCGGCGGATTCATAGCCCGCAGGTCGCGTGTTCAAGTCACGCTCGAGACATTTTCAATACTTTTCAATTGAAAAAATTAGGTGAAAATTTAATTGACTTAATCTATTAGAGATAATAATGTTTAATTCACTAGGCACAGTATTAGATCCAAAGATATCTAAAGCAAAATATCCAGAAGCAAGGGTAATTGTTCTTGATGATAGTTTTAATACTTTTCAACATGTAGCAAATTGTCTGCTAACAATAATCCCAAGCATGAGTGAAAAAAAAGCATGGGATCTAACCATCAAAGTTGACAGGTCAGGATCGGCGGAGGTATGGAGAGGTAATCTTGAACAAGCAGAGCTATATCATGAACAACTCTTCAGCAAAGGATTAACGATGGCTCCAATTGAGAAAACATAAAATAAGTAAGATTGACAGAAGATTTTTGGCTTATAAATTCGAATCGTTCAAGGGTTAAAAGGTTTTCAAAAAATAATCAAAATAAAGATAAATTTTTTGAATATATGTTTATTGATTCTGGAAGAATTCTTGGTGTTTTAGGAAAAGAACCACCATTAATGACAACCAGAGAAGAACTTAAAGTTGATAAAGCTAGAAATGAATGGAAAAAGTTAATCTCTCAAGGCTGGAGAAGAACTAAACCAGTTTGGGAAGAATCTTAGTAACCAATATTGTTGCTGGGGTTAGTTATATAAATTATGAGATTAAGGACGTAGTTAGCGGGTAAATTTAATGGCTTCAAAAGTAACAAAGCCATTCCTTGAGTCACATTAAATTCTTTATTTTTCATAAAAAAATAAAAGTCTCATTTTAATTATAAAAAGACTGTCAAATAAAAATTAAAAATACTAAAGGAAGATATATAAGCATTTATTGATTAGGGTTTTCAAGATATCTTATATCTAATACTTATTTTAAAAAATTATAGATTTAGGATTACTTGTTATTTATTTTAAACAAAAAATCCAGTTATAATTTATTGATACCTACTATTTGATATTTATAAATACCCAATGAAAAATCTCATCATAAGCAAAAGATCAAGAGCTTTATTTGGTATTGGAATAGTTGCTATAAGTATTGGATTAATATCAAAAAAAGTAATTAACTATCCAGCTGGAGGATGTATGAAAAGTACTCAAGAAATAACCTTTAATATTTAGCCATTAATCATCTTACATTTTCCTTAATTCTTAAATCCAGTCAACTTTGATAACTCTTTTAGTGAAAGTACACCTAAAATTAATTTTCCATTTATTTCCCATGTGGGAAACCCTTTAATATTTTTATCAATGCATAATTGAGTTTGACTATTTATGCCATCTCTTGCACATTCAACTACATTAAGTTCTTTATAAGCTTGCTTACCAAATAATTCACTTTGATTAAGGCAATTAGGACACCAATATGCTGAATATTTAACTACACCATTATCTTTAAGGTATTTTGCCAATTCGAATGATTCCCTAGTGCTTTCTGAGGTGACTATAAGTTCTCTCTGATTATTTAAGTGGGAGCTCTGTACAACACTTGGTAAAGTAAGAAAAACTAATAGTGGGATTAATAGGCGTTTCATTTATTTACTACTTTTCCTCCATATTTTCTAACTATCTTATCAAGCAAAATTCTTATATCTTTATTTTTAAGTTTCTCTTTTTGATGTAAATTTTCAAGAAGATCACATATTTGATCCTGTGTATCTTCATTTAATTCACTTACTGCCATTTATATTTAGAGTTTTTACATTCCAATTTTAAATCAAAAGTAAATTTGCTTACTTATTGTATTTATATTTTTTTATTGCTATTTTTTTAAAGCGGGCTAGGGTTCATATCTCCACGAGCATTTAGTCCGCTGATTTATTAAAAATTCAACTTATTTTGGATCCACCTTTAGAAGTTGATTAGAAATATTCAAAAATATTTAACTTTGATTAATTTCTTAATTCCATTGAAAAGCATTCTCATATAAACTTTTATAGTGTGACACTATTTATTCAATAATGTTGTTATTTCGCTTCATAACTTTCTTAAAATACTTAAACTCAATAAATTCATGCATCATTTTAATATCATCAGATAATACTTTTTTATTAACTGCATATTCGTCTACATTAAGTGGAGTTTTATTATTTTCAAAAAATGTTTTGTGATCAAATGAAAAGTTAATAAAATCCCCTTCATCATTATGATTTTGTCCATATGATTTATTTAAAACACCTCGAGACCTCAACGCCTCCTCAACCAATAAACCTGTGACTTTTGACTGACTAAACTCATTAACTGTGCACAATTTTTCAATAATTTCGTGTACTTCTTCACTTGGCAAAAAACCAATTCTTTTCCTCGGAGAGGGCATAATAAAAAAAATTTAGTGTCACACTTGCACATTATAAGTGTTGCACTATATTTAATTTAAGTCAACTAATTTTCTATGCATATTTTATTATTTCCTGTCGGATTTATTCTTTGGTATCTAGCTTATGAAGCAAAACCTATCATTAATGATGAAGTAACACTTAATTGGGAAGAAAAAAATACAATTAAAAGAAATAAACTTTTAAATATAATCAACAGTAGCTTTTAAAATTTACTATTTATCGATTTTGACCATTCCTTGTGCTTATTATCTAGATCTGAGATTAACTGTTTTTGATAAGTAAATTTGAGTTGATTTTCGTTAAGTGATTTTTTTGTGATAATCATCTCTTTAGAGAAAAAATAAGGAGTGTTAGAACTACTAATTTTTTTTTGGACTTCCATATAATAAATTCATCTATTTTTTTTATATGACTTAAAAGGTTATAGTCTCAATATTTTTATATTCTTTTTATATTTCCTTCATATGTTTTTTAGCACCTTTGTAAAAAATATTAGTTAATTAAATAATAAAGGCTATATTTAAACAAAATATATGTTTTATTATGAATCTAAAGGAGAGAGGGATTACTGTTGGAGATTTACTAATAATACTAATAATAATAATCACTTCTACAATATTAATTAAATCATTTAGCAAGGATAAGAAAACAACTCTCAATTATAGTAATCAAGAGCAAGTTTCTTATAAGAAAAATTTCTATCAAAAATTTATTTGAATATCTTATACAAATTATTTATAAAACTCTTAATTAATTCAATTAACTATTTAGTATCTCTTAGGTAAATTTCAAGAATTAATAATTATCAAACAACTAGTTTATGTATTTTAAATATTTTGATAAATTGATTTAGAACTTTCCCATTTCAAGTTATCCTTTAAATCATTGATATCTTTTGATATTGAAACTAAATTCACCATTTGAAGAATTTGACTTTTATTTAGCCTATTAATAACAATAAGTTTATTAAGCATTTCTAAAACAGATTTATCATTAATATTCATTGTTTGTATAAAACTATGATCCTTGAATTCAAATACTTTATCTTATAATTTTAAAAATTTCTCTTAAAATTTCATTATTTATTTTATGCTAAATATCAAAAATATTTATAAAATCATCAAAAATTAAACTCTTACTTATAAGAAAATATCTTGAGCTCACTTTTTTATAAATTCGTTTATTGTAAAAAGAAAAAAAAATGAAAAAAAACTCCAAGAAAGAATACCTTAATAGAGATGAAGTTAATGAAATGATTGAATCAGCTTTAAGAAGACATAATAGAAGATCTACAATAATATCAAGCGTACTTGGCTGGATCTTAATAGGAGGTTATTCGTTTGGACTTTTTCAAGCAGTTCAAAATGTCTAATTAATCTTTCTTATAAAGTAGAACTTGATAGATGATAAATTAATATAAGACTAAGTATTTATTATGAGGGAATATATTGAGGCAAATCTTACAGTGATAAGAAAATATTTAAAAAAACGAAAACAGTACACATCCAAATTAAATAATGCTTCGATAATGGAAGAATTCAAAGAATGGAGCAAAGATCCATTACCTGAGACAGAATCAATTTGGACTTTACCTGACTTAACGAGAAATGAAAGACTAAAAAATTTTTGTCGCTCAATTAAGAAGGAAATAATATAAGTTATTAACTACCTAGTTCTATATGATTTACCTTTAAGTAAAAATAACCCGCAAATCCAACTATATTCAAAATTACAACGAAAATCCAAGCTCCAATTGGCTGATTAGAATCAAATTTTTTTATTTTAACTTTTTCCTTTAGTCTTTCAATATATTTAGCCATATTTAAAAATATTAAAAAGAATATTTCTAATTATAGAGGGTTAAATTTTAAGGAATCTTAAATAAAATAAAATTTCTTTTAATTCGAATTTTTATTGTCAAGCCTGTTAATAGGATATTTAATTAACTCCTTTTTGAGATTTTTTAAAAGTTTATTGTGATTCAAAATTGTAAATTTCCTAGTAAAGGAATAGTCCCATTTCATTGAATTAAAAAAAAACTTGCTAATTCATTATTAATAAAATTATAATACTTATTACGGTCAATCAGACCATTCATAATTTAAAAAAGGACAAATTTTTTCATGAGCTTAAGAGTTGGCCAAGAAGCACCAGACTTTAGTGCTACAGCAGTATACGATCAAGAGTTTAAGGAGATTACACTTTCAGGTCTAAGAGGTAAATGGGTTGTTCTATTCTTTTACCCACTAGATTTTACATTTGTATGTCCAACTGAAATCACTGCATTTAGTGATAGATACCAAGATTTCTCGGCACTTAATACGGAAATACTTGGGGTATCAGTTGATAGCAAACACTGTCATTTGGCTTGGATACAAACCCCAAGAAATGAAGGTGGTATAGGTGATATTAACTATCCCTTAGTTTCTGACTTAAAAAGAGAAATTTGCCAGGCGTACAATGTTCTAAATGATGATGGAGAGGCTGACAGAGGTTTATTTCTCATTAATCCCGAAGGAGTAGTTATGCATACGACTGTTAATAAGGCTCCTGTAGGTAGAAATGTTGATGAAACGCTAAGAATTCTTCAAGGTTATCAATACGTTGCGGCAAACCCCGATGAAGTATGTCCAGCAAACTGGACCCCTGGTGAGAAAACAATGTTAGAGGACCCCAAAGGTAGTAAGGAATATTTTTCTGCGTTATAGAAGAATTAGAAACATTTAAGTAAGTAATGAGTAGTAAATAATTATAAAAAAATAAAAAATAAATATATTCAAAAAGGGGATAAGATCACTTTTTTGAGGTTTGGGCACGATCCAATCGCTCAAATTAGTTTTATATGATAAAAAGGACCACGTATAAAAAGTAATTTCTATGGAGACTAGGATAAAAAGATTAATTAAATTTAAGTCATTTGAACCAAAATATCTATAAATATGAAACTGATCATCAACACTAATATTATTAATTTGTAGATGCCAAAGATAGAGAGAAATCAAAATAAAATTTACCAATATTATTTTTTTTAACAGAAACCTGGATTTCTTAAAAATTAATAGGATAGAAATTAAAAATATGGAAAAACTTAACTGTGGAATATCCGGTTTTGGTACATTAATTTCTTCTAGAAATAAATTAATTATAAAATCAAAATTTATATATATATAATCAGCTATTAAGTAAGAGAGAAATATTAAATTTATTGTGACTAAGAATAATAATCTTTTTCCTTTAATTATCTTTATACTATGGCTTTTATCATTAGTAAAATTATAGTATGTATAGTTTTTTAAAGAGTTTACATACACCAAAGATGGACATATTGCTCCGCTCAAATAGTAAAGGATTGAATAAAAGGAAATATTATTAATATTGAGTGAATACAAATTAAACCATTGTTTTTGTACAAATGGAAAAATAAGTAAGAATGAGATTGTAACTAATAACTTCGTTGTATTGTTTTTAATTATCAAGAAAATATTTTTTTTAATTTAAAGCAATTAAATCAAACTTTCAACAATTTAGAAGTTGTTAATTTAAAAACTTTTTTATCTATAGTTTCTTGATTTAAAAGTATATCAACTAATTTATCTAGTAAGACTCTATTTTTTTTCAATATTTTTATTGAATTATTTAATGAAATTTTAGAAATATTTATGATTTCATTATCTATTCTAGAACTGGTATTTTCTGCTATGAGAGGTTTTCTTCTAAATAATCCATCTCCTAAATACATTTCATTATTATCAGAATCCAATGAAATTGGACCAATAATCGAAAATCCATATTTTGTAACCATTTCCCTTACGATATTTGTCGCATAAGAAATATCATTCATGGAACATTGTGTAATTTCACCTTCACCAAAAACTATCGTTTCTGCTGCTCTTCCAGCTAGAGAAATTTCAATTTTTGAAAATAATAATTTTTTTGAAATCAATCCACTAGAAATTACATCTTCGTCAGGGCATATTTTTGTATATCCTCCTATGGATCCAGATCTAGGTAAAATCGTAATTTTATCAACTGATTCAATTCCATTTTTCACAGCAGATACAATTGCTCTACCTACTTCGTTATAAGCAATAATTTTTTTCATATTAGGAGAAGTTATTAATGAGCTTCTCAGGCCAATGGTAATTTTATCAAGAGCATTTTCTATATGAAGATTACTGATTAATTTAGATTCGTCTCTTGCACAGTGAATTGCACTCTCGTTCATCAAGTTTGCAAGATCTGCTCCCGAAAATCCAACTGTTCTAGAAGCCCAATATCCCAAGTCAACTTCAGTTGAAAGTGGTTTAGAAAGTGAGTGAACTGAAAGAATTTTTTTTCTTCCATCTAAATCTGGAAGCATTACTTCAATTTTCCTATCAAATCTACCTGGTCTTAATAATGCTGCATCCAAAATATCTGGTCTATTTGTTGCTGCTAAAACAATAATCCCAGAATTATCAGCAAAACCATCTAATTCAGTTAGAAGCTGATTAAGCGTTTGTTCTCTTTCATCATTTCCACCTCCGATTCCAGACCCTCTTTGCCTACCAATGGAATCAATTTCATCAATGAAAATTATACAAGGAGATTTTTCCTTAGCCTTAGAGAAGAGATCACGAACTCGGCTTGCTCCAACACCAACAAAAAGTTCTACAAACTCTGATGCCGATATTGAGAGAAAAGGCACTCCTGATTCACCAGCAATTGCTTTAGCTAATAATGTTTTACCTGTTCCTGGTGGGCCTATTAGAAGAACTCCCTTAGGAACTTTTGCTCCAAGATTTTCAAATTTCTTTGGTTCTTTCAAAAATTTTATTACCTCTTTTAATTCCTCAGCGGCTTCAGGGACACCAGCTACATCATCGAATCTAGTTTCTACATCATCAATAGTTACAAATTTAGCTTGATTTTTGGTAAAACCAAAGGCTCTAGAAGCCAATTTTGATGTACTTCTCAAGATTAAAACTATAGCTAATATGAAAATCAGGAAAAGGCTTATTGAAGCAAATGAATTAGCAGCTGAGGCTTCTTTTCTACTGTTGTTAATAGTGAGTTCCACCTTATTTTCAGAAGCCTTTTCAAGGATTAATTGATCGTTGTAAAGGATAGGTATTTTAAATTTATCGCCATTTTTATACAGAACATCAATTTCTCTCTGCCTAGGATAGAAAAATATTGATTCTATTTTCCCCGTCTCTATATCTTCTAGAAGATCCGAATAACTTGATTTAGAATCTGAATATGAGAATTTTGATCTAAACACTAATCTTTATAAGTGATTAATAAAGCATATATGCTTATTTAAAAAATTGACGTATATAAACAAAATATACTCAAAAGTTTTGGAGATAACCAGTTAAAGGTTATATTATTATATGGAAATAAAGAAACAGAATGGCTGTACCAAAGAAGAAAAAATCAAAGAGCAAAAGGAACCAAAGGCACGCTGTCTGGAAAGGTAAAGCAGCAATAGCAGCTAAAAAAGCTATATCTTTAGGTAAATCAGTTTTAACTGGTAAAGCTCAAGGATTCGTTTATCCTATTGAAGAAGAAGAAGAAGAATAGCTTTTAAGATCCTAATTTAAATGCCTCAAGTATAATCGCATAAATTGCCCCAATTCTTAATTTATCAACTACGGTCCATAGATAATAAAATTTTGAACTTGAGGTAGGTTTAATTCTTATAATGATTTCAATAAAAACAATAATTATTGGGACCATTATCAACTCATTTTTTCCTTCAGATATAAATTTTGTAAGAAAATTTGCGAACAAAAAGTAACCTGTTAAGACAGAAATTAGACCAATAGATTTTGTCCTCCAGGTATCACTTAGAAAACCAAAAAATAAACTATTTAACTGGTAAGTAATTCTTGAAAAATTAGTTTTTTGCATTACTAAAAGTCACTAAATAATCACATAGAAAGCTGTAGTCAACATATGATTTTTTTAGTTTAGGGCCTTTAATTACATTTGCCACATTATTCTGATCACCAAGACTGTCTAAAATACAATCTAATTTAATATTTTCCTCAAGAACAATTGGGATATTTGAAGGAACAAAAATTGTTGGCAAGTTAGCTGCCAAGGAAGATTTCAATCCTGGATTGGAGTCTTCAAAAACAATTGAGTTGTTTTTGTTTATACCACTTAATTGGATTGCCTTTAAATATGGTAATGGATTTGGTTTCTTTAATTCAACGTCTTCGCTTGAAATAATGAACTCAAAAGGGTTGAAGCCATTAAAAAGATAATCAACAAGTAGATTGACTTGAATTCTTGAACTTGAAGTAACAATAAATTGTCTTACTTTTTTTCTATGTAATTCATTTATTAATCTAGAAACACCAGTTTTTAAACTAACGCAATTTTTTTTTATAATTTCTAAATAATGAAACTGCTTTGTTTCATGAATTTTGATAATTAAATCTTCTGAAAAATAATCATTATTAGATCTAGCATAATAAGAAATCCTATTTTTGCCCCCATTTATCTTCAGAAGTTTTATGTATGTATTTTTATCCCAATTCCAATCAATACCAAGGTCATTAAAAGCATTATTAAAGGCAGGTAAATGGGCCTCTAATTCAGTATTTGCGATGGTACCATCTAAATCCCAATAAACACCCTCCAGATAAGTCACCAAAAAGAATTTCTTTTATTTACGGTAAAATACAAGAGCGATTATTGCTGGTCCTGCTAACGCAACTACAGCCAAAGGAATAAGTGTTGCCATGATTAATGAATATGTTTTGTGATACTATTTTTACAAATAAATGATGAAACTGTACTGATACGTTACAAGATTGAATTAAATTATGAAATCATGGACATGTATAGAAAATTGTGGAGCTTGTTGTAAATTCGACTTGAACGAAAGAAGCGATTTGGCTAACAAACTTAACAAAGAAGATATAGAATTGATAAATTCGATGACGACTAATGACGGTTGGTGTAAAAACCTGGACAGAGAAAATAAAAAATGCCTAATTTATGAAACCAGACCACATTTTTGCCGAGTAAGTGAATTTTCAACTTCATTTAAAGGATATTTGAAATCTGGTGATAAATTTTTAATAGATTGCTGCAAACAACATATTTCATCAAATTATGGATACCAAAGTAAAGAGATGAAAACTTTTAGAATTGCTGTTTCAGGAAAATGAATAGTAAATTAGAAAAAAAAGAAAACAATCTAGAAAAAAGTTTTTTTTCAATATTTATAACAACTTTTACAACAATTTTTATTGCTGAACTTGGCGATAAAACTCAGATAGCAACATTAATGCTTTCTGCGGAATCGGGCAGGCCAATAATTGTATTTCTTGGAAGTTCTCTAGCATTAATAAGCTCTAGCATAGTAGGAGTTCTTATTGGTAAATGGGTATCAAAAAAAATATCACCTAGCAAATTTGCTTTATCTACTGGTACTTTAATGATATTGATAAGTATATTTTTAGCTTATGAAACATTCAAAAATTATTTATAAATGGTTTTAAGTTTATTACTATCAACATTTCTAACCGTTTTCATAGCTGAATTAGGTGACAAAACTCAACTAGCAACTTTAACTATAAGTGGCACTTCAAATAAACCATTAGCAGTTTTTCTAGGATCTTCTTCAGCACTTGTTTTTGCAAGTTTACTAGGAGCTTTAACAGGAGGTTCTATTTCAAGTTTTTTACCCGAAGTAGTTCTTAAGTCAATAGCGTCCATTACATTTTTCATCATTGGTATAAGGCTCATTATCAACTCTTTCACCATCGATAAAGAAGAAAAAGAAGAGAAAGAAAATAATTAGTTTTAAGCTTGGATAATAAGGTGTAATAATGAAGTGTATACCCTAAATTAATTTATAATTTCATTTAGATCATGTTCACATCATCTTCAATAATTGATAATCTTAATCAGTCAGAAGGGTTAGAATATAAAAAATTATGCAGATTATTAAAAATAACAAAGAAATCTGATAAGGATAAATTAAATATTGCTTTAACAGCTCTAGAAAAACTTGAAATAATTAATAAAAATGAAAATGAAGAATATACTTATATAAATGATAATGATCATCTTGTCGCCAAAATAAGATGTAGTAGCAAAGGCTATTGCTTCGCTGTAAGAGGAAAAGACAAAGAAGATATCTACATTAAAGAAAATCTACTTAACTATGCATGGAATGGAGATAAAGTTTTAGTAAGGATAATAAAAGAGGGATATAGAAGAAGATCACCTGAAGGAATAGTTGATTGTATTCTTGAAAGATCAAATCAAATACTTCTTTCTAAAGTAGAAATAATAAACAATGAGGTATATGCAATCCCAATAGACGATAGGATCCTTTCTAAAATTAAACTTCCAAAAGAGAATGAAAAATACACTTTCAATCCTGACAATAAGAATATAGTAAAAGTTGAGATTGATAGATTCCCCATAGGTCAAGAAGAAGGACTAGGTCATGTGATACAAGAACTAAAACTAAACAATAATGAAGACTATGATACAGACTTTGTTTTATCTAAAAGCAATATCGTTAAATCTTACGATTTGAATCATATTGAATCAAAAAAAATAGAAACAAGGGAGAGGATAGACCTTACAGATAAAAACTCTTATTTATTCAAAAGTTGGAATTCTAATAATTCTCCAATGCTGCCAATGATTCAGTTAGAGCAGGGAAAAAATAAAAATACTAAATTATGGATACATACAAATAATCTTGCAGAAAGAGTAGATCTAAATAGTAAAAAATCTTTAGAAATATTATTCAAAGGCATTGAATCATTACCCTTATTAAGGGATTGGCAAAACTACCTTGGTGAAGCCATAAGAAATGATTCTGAATTTAAAATTGGTGAAAAGAATGAAGCAATAAGCCTTTGTATCAATTTAAATAGTGATAATGAAATCATTGATTGGTCATTTCATCTTACTTTAGTAAAATGCACTCTTATTGTTGGAAGTGATCATACTGACGCGCTTCTATCAAGAAAAAGCAAATCAAGAATAACCTCTCGGGTATTAAAACCTATAAAGGAATATGTCGACGATTTAGATAAAATACTAGAAATTTCACGTTCATTCAGAGAAAACCATCTATTGGAGGGCAAGGTGGAAATTCCTGCACCACTGAATAAGATTGAAGCACTAGAAGAATTTTTTATTCACAATCCAGCTGAATATTCAAAAGGATATTTTGAATCATTAAATAAAGAAGATTGCCAAACTTACCTTTCACCAATACTATATGAAGCTAATTTAATATGGTTCAAACATTCAAATCAATATGGCTTAAAAAGTGCAGGATACATTTCAAATGGAATAGATTACGTTAATGCCAATGAAATTATCAAATATTCAGAATTTATTGATAATGATGTAGAGCTTAATGAAGATGGCAATTTGACATTTAGTCAAGTAATTAAACTATGTGATGACGATAATAAAAAAAGAATCTTACATAAACTTCTAATTAATGAATTTAAGGACAATAAAATAAGGTTGATATCTAAAGATCCTGATAATGATGAATCAGAAAAATTATTTATTTCTCCATGGACTATTCCTGGATTTGACTTCACAAATCTTATAAATCAGTACTGTATTTTTAATATGATAATAAATGCTAAGAAATCAAAGAAAAATAATATTGATACAATCAATATATCAGAAAGTAATTCATTAGACCTAGTAAATTGGGATATATTTAATTCATCAATTTCAAAAAATCTAGAAATATTATTTAACAAGTTTGTGATAGATAAACTTAATGAATTCAAGTGCAAAGTAAACCAATATAAATCTAATATGATAAATATAAAAAAAGTAAGAAAAGCAGAAAAATTACTAGGTAATATTTATAATGGGTTTATTTTATCAGTGCAAACATATGGTTTCTTTGTTGAGATATCAGAACTAAATGTGGAGGGATTAGTACACGTAAGTACTCTTAATAATGATTGGTATGAATATAGGTCAAGGCAAAATCTATTGATTGGAAGAAAATCTAAAAAATCATATAAAGTTGGAGATGCAATAGAAGTAAAAATAATTAAAGTCGATATTCTTAAATATCAAATTGATTTAGAATTAACATAAATAAATTTTTACAAAATATATTATGAAAATATCAACCAAAATAAATTTTAGATAACTTTGTATAATTATGTTTAAGAAAAAATATTTACTTTTAACTCTTTTTTTAATAATAATTTTTCAAATTTTGTTATATACAAATAATAATCAGAAGACTTCAATTAGATACTTTAAATGGACCCTCCAAGAAGTAAGTATAGGTAAGTTAATCAGTTTTTCGTTTTTTTCTGGTTTATTTGTAAGCACTTTATTAAATAAAACAATTACTAGTACTAGTTCCAGAAAAAAAACTTTCGAAAACGTGGAAGAGGATTTTGTATTTAATAATAATGATGAAGAAATGGAACAAAACGTTGAGATGCCGCCACAAAGGGATATTAGAGATACTCAACCAACAATTTCTGTTAATTACAGAGTAGTCAAAAATATGAATGATAATAATTTAAAAAAAGATCAAAGTTATTCAAACCAAGATATTAAAGATGACTGGAATAATGCTGATAATGATTGGTAGAAAAATAAATTAATTAAAAAATGTTTTTTTAATTTATAATGGAATAAATAGTTTTTTTTATGGAAGAAAATTTAGACAAAAATAACGAAGTAAATAAAGAAATATCTGACTACACCACTAAATCAAACCCTGAGGAAATAAAGGGACCTAAATCAGAAAAAGTTATCAATATGGATATTAATAATAGTGATCCTGCTACTAAAGTTGTTATAAAAAATGAGATTAATACTCCTGAAAAACCTATAACAAAACCAAAAAAAGAACTCCCAGTAGAGAAAAAGCCTTTCCAAGAATTTATTAACATGCACCTAATTCCCTCACTTACTGAGGAAATAAATCAAAGAGGATTAGAAATAAACAATATTAACCTCACTAACACAAATAGACCTATTGCTGGAGATAAATGTTGGGTAATAAATTGTGAAATTAAAGATATATGTAACTTTTGGTTATCCTTTGAGAAGGATGACATTAGTTCATTAAAAAGTATTTCTTTATCAAAACCTAATCAACAACCCAGTATTATTGAATCCTTCCTTATTGACGAAAAAAGAATTACCCTAAAATTAATAATTTCAAGAGTACTTCAAAGATTGAATGGGCAAAAGTTAATAGGAGTTAATTAGAAAAACAATAACACCAAGTTAACTTTTCCCTCGAAAATACAAATCATAGTAAATAATAGTATTAATAAACAGAATAAAAAATGGCCCAATCAACTGTTGAATCAAAAAATAAAAAAGATATTAATAATGGAAAGATACCAGCAAAAGAAACAATTTTGTCCCCAAGATTCTATACAACAGACTTTGAGGCTATGGAAAATATGGATTTATCAATAAACGAGGAGGAATTAGAAGCTATTTGTGAGGAATTTAGGAAAGATTACAATAGACATCATTTTGTAAGAAATAGTGAATTTGAAGGCGCTGCAGAAAAACTAGATCCTGAGACAAGAGAGCTTTTTGTTGATTTTCTCGAGGGAAGTTGTACATCAGAATTTTCAGGTTTTTTACTCTATAAGGAACTTAGTAAAAGAATTAAAGTCAAAAACCCCTTACTTGCTGAATGTTTTGCTCATATGGCCAGAGATGAAGCAAGACATGCAGGTTTTTTAAATAAATCAATGAGTGACTTTGGACTTCAGTTAGATTTAGGTTTTTTAACAGCCAATAAAGATTACACTTATTTCCCTCCAAGAAGTATTTTTTACGCTACTTATTTATCCGAAAAAATAGGTTATTGGAGATACATAGCAATTTATAGGCATCTCGAAAAGAACCCTGATAGCAAAATTTTTCCACTATTTAATTACTTTGAAAATTGGTGTCAAGATGAAAATAGACATGGGGATTTCTTCGACGCATTAATGAAAGCACAGCCACGGACTGTTAAATCTTTAAGCCAAAAAATCACCATCGGCGGCTCTACTTTTACACACCCATTATTTGACTACTTCCATAGGTTTAGATATTTTTTGAATAATCTTCCATTAACATCCAAGTTATGGTCTAGGTTCTTCCTATTAGCTGTATTTGCAACTATGTATGCAAGGGATTTGGGGATTAAAAAAGATTTCTACAGCTCCTTAGGTTTAGATGCCAGAGATTACGACCAGTTTGTTATTAATAAAACAAATGAAACTGCAGCTAGAGTTTTCCCTGTAGTAATGGACGTTTATGATAAATCTTTTTATGGAAGATTAGATAAAATAGTAGAGAATAATAAGGTTCTTTCCGATATTGCAAACAGTGATGGAAATAAAGTATCTAAAACTTTTAAAAAATTACCTAAATATTTATCAAACGGTTACCAGTTATTAAGACTATACTTATTAAAACCTCTTGATAGCGAAGATTTCCAACCTTCGATTAGATAATCTTTAATACAGAGAAGATTTATAGACTCATATGCTTTCGTCACAAATCAAATCAAATGAAATCGTTTTTGGTAATTGCAATAAAAATTTATTAGAAGAAATTATTTTCTACGGAATTGGACTTGGTGCTGATTTTGTAGAAATATTTATAGAGAACACTGACAACTCAAGTGTGTTAGCAGAAGAAGATTTTATTACAAGTGTAAGTCCATCATTTGGAAGGGGTGCAGGCATTAGAATCTTCAAGGGAAAAAAGGATGGATTTGTAAGTACAAATGATTTAACAAAGCATGGCTTAATGAGATCAGTATCTCAGGCTATTGAGATGTTAGACATAACAGACAACAAAAGAGAAGTATTTAACGGTTTAAATAAACATAGGGACTATAGTTTATCCAAGAAAAAATGGATTAATGAAGTCCCATCTATTCATGAGATAAGTGAAAAACTACTAGTTAGCACAAAGTCTTTAAAAAAAAATAATAAAATAATAACCAGAAAAGGAAGTTACTCAAGAAATCTTCAAGAAATAATTATAGCCTCCAGTGACGGAACCTATGTCTCAGATATTAGATTGCATCAAACAGTTGGTCTCAACGTAATTGCAAGTGATGCCCAATATAGATCTAGCGGAAGTAGAAGATTTGGATCGTCAGGAATGCCTAATGAATTTAGATTATGGGATCACGAAAAAGCAGCTAATGATGTGTTTGAAAGTTCAATGAACATGTTGTATGCAGATTATGTTGATGCAGGACAAATGCCTGTTGTATTAGCTAATAAATTTGGTGGCGTTATATTCCATGAAGCCTGTGGTCATTTACTTGAAACTACTCAAATAGAGAGAGGAACAACACCATTTGAGAATAAATTGAATGAAAAAATTGCACATGAATCTGTAACAGCAATAGATGAAGGAATATCAGAAGGATCCTTCGGTTCATTATCAGTAGATGATGAAGGTATGGAACCCGAAAAATCAGTTCTTATAAAAGATGGAATTTTAAAAAAATTCATATCCGACAGGGCAGGTGAATTAAGAACTGGCCATAAAAGAACAGGAAGTGGAAGAAGACAAAATTATTCTTTTGCTGCAGCTTCAAGAATGAGAAATACTTATATAGCTAAAGGTGAGCACTCGAAAGAGGATTTAATCAATAGTATTAGTGAAGGTCTTTACTGCAAATCAATGGGTGGTGGCAGTGTAGGTGCTACAGGACAATTTAATTTTGCGGTAGAAGAAGGATATCTTATTAAAAATGGAAATTTAACTAGTCCAGTAAAGGGAGCAACATTGATCGGTGAGGCTAAAGAAGTTATGCCAAAAATATCAATGTGCGGAAATGATCTCGAATTGGCTCCTGGATTCTGTGGATCCATAAGTGGTAGTGTCAACGTAACTGTTGGCCAACCTCATATTAAGGTTGATTCAATCACTGTTGGCGGGAGATAGGATATGAATTCAAGAGAAATCACAACTCAAATCTCCAAAGCTGCAGATTTCCTAAATCTTAAAAAATGGGATTATGGAGCAAGCTTTTCTAATGATTATTCTGTGCAAGTAGATAAAGGAGACGCTAAACAACTTAAGGCATCACAAAAGCAAATTTTAACTATAAGAGTTTGGAATCAATCTAATCTAGTTGGTATTACTACAACAAGTGATATTAGTGAATCTGGTATTAAAAAGGCTCTTAAGCAAGCAAATATAGCTTCTGATTTCGGCAATAAGAATGAATCTACTGAATTTTCACCACTAGCTAAGGATCCTATTAATGTTAAGGAAGTTAAAAAAAGAAATCCTGTTGGAATAAAAAAATTACTTACACTTTTAAGAGAAGCGGAAGTAAAACTAATAGAAAGTCATGAATCCATAAAATCTGTTCCATATAATGGCTTATCTGAGAGTTTCTTTGAGAGAGTTTATGCAAATAGTGAGGGTGCCTTTCGAAGTTATTCCAAAAGTCAAGCGGCACTATATTTATATGCAAGAGCAGAAGAGAAAAATAAGAAGCCTCGTAGTTCAGGTTCCGTAAAACTAGGATATGGAGCTGATGATATAGATATAGAGTCGTGCATTAAAGAGGCTTCAAATAAAACAATTTCTCATTTAAAATATTCATCTATTAAAACTGATAAATATTTAATATGTTTTTCCCCAGATTCTTTTTTAACTATCATTAACGCCTTTAGCTCAATGTTTAATGCTAGAAGCATTATAGATGGAGTGAGCTTATCTAATAAAAATTCAATCGGAGAGAAACTATCTACAGAAGCACTTAATATTTATGATGATGGCCTTCACGAAAAGAATATTTCTTCAACACCATTTGATGGAGAAGGAACCCCTACCAGAAGACTATGTCTAATCAACAGAGGGAGAATTGAAAATTTTATACATTCTGAATCAACTGCAAGAATATTTAAAACAACTCCCACTGGCCACGCTGGACTAGGATCTAAAGTCTCAGTATCTCCTGATTGGATCGTAGTTGAAAAATCAAAAGAAAACTTTGATCTAAAAACATCACTAGTTCACTCTTCTTATGAGGGGGAATTTGTTTATATCGAAGAGTTAAATGCAATCCATGCAGGTGTCAGAGCTAGTCAAGGCTCATTTTCTCTTCCATTTGATGGATGGCTCTACAAAAACGGTAAAAAAATCTCAATAGAATCTGCCACCGTAGCAGGGGATATTAAATATCTTTTGAAAAATATAGTAAATATTGAACCAAGCCAGGAGATAACAACAAGTGGAATTTCTCCACATATATGGGTAGATGAGTTATCAATAACTGGTGACGCGTGAGAATTATATTCTGGGGAACACCTGAATATTCAATTCCTAGTCTTGATATTTTTATTAAATCTAAGCACGAGGTAATAGCAGTAGTTAGCCAACCCGATAAGAAGAGATCTAGGGGAAATAAATTAATAGCCTCACCTGTAAAAAGCTTTGCTGAGAAAGAATCTATAAAAATTTATACCCCAGAAAAAATCAGGGGCAATATAGATTTTATAAATGAACTTAAATTACTTTCTTGTGATTTATTTATTGTTATAGCTTACGGAAAAATTTTACCCAAAGAGATATTGGAAATCCCAAAATTTGGTTGTTGGAACGCACATGCTTCATTACTTCCAAGATGGCGTGGTGCCGCCCCAATTCAATGGTCCCTAATAAAAGGCGATGAATTTACTGGTGTAGGAATTATGAAAATGAACGAGGGACTAGATACTGGCGACATATTGTTGGAAGAAAAAATTAAAATTAATCATAACGATAATTTAAATACACTATCGGAAAAACTTAGTATTTTATCGGCAAAATTATTTTTAAATGCTATATCTTTAATCGAAGAAAATATTAATAAAAATACTAATACTCAATTAATAAAACAAAATACCCTTGGCCGAGAAATTACTTACGCAAGAATGATTGAAAAATCAGACTTTAATGTTGACTGGGGTAATGAGGCAATTAAAATTTCTCAAAAAATAAAAGCATTATACCCACGAGCAAATACAACTTTTAGATGTAAGAACCTTAAAATACTTAAAATCAAAGTTTTGACTAGTGATGTAATTAAAAATGAAAAATACCTTTTCATGAGCAATTATTCAAGACCAGGTATTATTCTTGCTGTAATAGAAAATGAAGGAATCATAATTTCAACTAAAACTGATCCGATTATTTTGTTAGAAGCAAAGCTTGAAGGCAAAAACATTTCTAGCAAAAAGCAATTGATTCAACAGTTAAAGCCATCAGCAGGTGAATATCTCTCAGATTAAGTTTTAGATTCTTTTTTTGAGAATCCCCATATGAAAGCAAAAAGAATCAAAAAATAAAAATAATAGTCTGGAAGAATAGATTCTTTAATTAACGTATTTAGTAAAAGTTTTATCCCAACAATTAAAATTGCTACATAACCGGCTGTTTCTAATCTAGAAAATATATCCAGAAGTTTTAGAAAAATCCCCGATGTAAATCTTAAGGCTAATACTCCAATAACTGCTCCAAATATAATTAATATGTATTGATCACTTATAGCCACTGCAGTAGTGATACTGTCTATGGAAAAAGCAAAATCAGTAATTGAAAGAAGCGCTACAACCCTTAAAAATCTAAAATTATTTTTATTATTATCTTTCCCACCTTCAGCGTTTTCTATATCTGAATTTAAAAAAACATTAGAGAAGAATAAATAAATTAAATAGAAACCAGCAAAAACTCTAATGAGAATAAACTTTAGAAGAACATTAGATAATATGATGAGGATAATTCTAAATAATAAAGATATTGTTATACCAATATTTAAGGCTCTTGACCTTAATTCTGAACTATCGAGGGATTTAGTAAGAGAAGCTAGTGCTACAGCATTATCTGCCGATAATAATAATTCTAGAGCAATTAATATTGGTAAAAGTGTAAAGATTTCGTACCAACTGTCTACCTGATCTAGTGTGGGTATAAAAGAATTTATTGCGGCTGAATCCATCAAATATTATTCACAATCAGTATAAAATCTAATATAATATATCGGATATTTGTAATCAAGATTGATAGTTATAGATGAGTTTAAATACTTTAGTTGATTATATTTCAAACTCACAAATTACTTCTGAATTAATAGAAAGAATTTCAAAAAATAATGAATTAAATATTGTTGGTTCAAGTAGATATGCAAAATCAATAATATTAGATAGCATCGCAAAAAAAGAGGAAAAAAATATATTATTAATTTGCCCTAATGTAGAAATTGCCTACAAATGGATTGGTTATTTTGAAAGTATAAATGATAAAGAAGTTTTATATTATCCTCCAACAGAACATCTACCATATTCATCAATTAATAAATCTAAAGAGGTTGAATTTAGTCAGCTTACTGTTTTATCCAAATTAATAAAAAAAGAGAAAAATGAACTTAATATTGTTATATCAACTGAGAGATCACTACAACCTCATCTAATAAATAAAAACCTATTAATTGAAAACAAGTTAGATTTGCAAAAAGGGGTTGAAATCGAGATTCAAGAATTAGCAAATAAACTTACGATGCTTGGTTATACGAAGGATAATGTAACTTCAACAGAAGGATTCTGGAGTAGGAGAGGGGAAATAATAGATATTTATCCTGTCAATAATGAGTTTCCTATAAGGTTAGAATTTTTTGATAATGTAATTGAGAAAATAAGAGAATATGATCCCTATACACAGAAAACATTAGAAAGTATAAATAATATTGAAATAATACAGGCTGGATTTGATTTGCTAATAAAAGATAAGTTAAATAATTTATCTAAGAACAATCTTTTTAATTCAGAAGATATAAATAAAAATAATCTTGATCGTTATTTAGGAATAATTGAAGAAGAACCCTCAAACATAATAGATTTTATAAATAGGGAAACAATTCTTGTAATTGATGAATTAGAAGATTGTAAAAAATTTGCAAATAATTGGTATCTAGATTCAGAAAGTAATTTTGATAATTGTACGTATGAATTAAATGAGAACCTTAAAAATAATGACATTTATTTAGAGGCCAAACCTAATTTGCATTTAAAGTTTGACGAAATATTAAATTCACTAGGAAATTTTAAATTGATAAAATTTTATGAATTTGAATCTAAAATCAATATTGATAATAGATTTTTGTTAAACGATAAAAGATTAAATTCATACTCTAAAAATGTAGGAAAATTATCCAATGATATTAATAAAAATATAAAAAATAATGAAAAAGTATGGATATTATCAGCACAACCATTGAGAACAAGGACTTTACTTTTTGAGCACGAATGTAATGCAAACTTCTTAAACAATCCTAATGATATTGATGAAGCATATAATTCAATTAATAATTCAACTCCTCTAATTTTAAAAAATAAGAACAATTACGAAATCGAGGGGTTTTATCTTCCGATATGGAAAGTTGTCCTGATAACAGATAAAGAACTATTTTCACAACAATCTCTTTTTAATAATGTATTTATAAGAAGAAAAAGAAGAAGTGTCAATTCAAATATAAATGTAAATAAGATTAGTCCAGGTGATTTTATAGTTCATAAAAATCATGGAATAGGAAAATTTTTAAAAATAGAAAAAATAAATATAACTGGAGATTCAAGAGATTATTTAGTCATTCAGTATCAAGATGGGAAGATAAGTGTTGCCGCTGATCAACTTGGTAGTGTTAACAGATATAGATCAAGCGGAAAAATAAAGCCGAAAATAAATAAATTAGGAGGGTCAGAATGGGAAAAAATAAAAGAAAAAAATAAGAAACAAATCAAAAAAGTTGCTGTCGATATTTTAAAACTTTATGCAAAGAGAGAAAAATTAAAGGGTTACATTTACCCAGAAGATGGTCCTTGGCAAGATGAATTAGAGGAATCATTCCCTTATCAACCAACACCTGACCAAATTACTGCTGTAGAAGAAATAAAATCTGATATGGAAAGCGATAAGCCAATGGATAGGCTAGTTTGTGGAGATGTAGGATTTGGCAAAACAGAAGTAGCTGTTCGGGCTATTTTTAAGGCTATTACATCAGGCAAACAGGTAATATTACTAGCGCCCACAACAATCCTAGCTCAGCAACATTGGAGAACAATAAGTAATAGATTTTCACCTTACCCAATAAAAGTATCATTACTCAATAGATTCAAAACCGTTAATCAAAGAAGGGAAATTTATGCTGGTTTGAAAAATAACAAAATTGATTTAGTTGTAGCAACGCACCAAATATTAGGAAAAGAAATAGAAATTAAAAACTTAGGACTACTAGTTATTGATGAAGAACAAAGATTTGGAGTAAGGCAAAAGGAGAAAATAAAAAAAATCAAAACCAACATAGACGTTTTAACTCTCTCGGCAACTCCAATTCCAAGAACGCTTTATATGAGCTTATCTGGACTAAGACAAATGAGCTTACTAAACACTCCTCCACCATCAAGAAGATCAATAAAAACATATTTATCTGAAATAGATATGGATGTTATAAGAACTGCAATTAATCAAGAACTTGATAGGGGAGGTCAAATATTTTATGTTCTTCCAAGAATTTCTGATATAGATCAAGCTGTAAACAAATTAAAAAATATGTTTCCCAGCTTAAAATTTATTGTTGCTCATGGGCAAATGAACGAAACAGAGCTTGAAAATGCAATGATTGCTTTTAATAATGGAGAAGTAGATCTAATGATTTGCACAACGATAATTGAAAGTGGATTAGACATCCCAAAAGTAAATACAATCATCATTGAAGATTCTCACAAATTTGGGCTTTCACAACTCTATCAACTTAGGGGAAGAGTTGGTAGAAGCGGTGTACAAGCACATGCTTGGTTATTTTATCCAAATATAAATAAAATTAATGACTCTGCAAAACAAAGATTGAAAGCGATAAAAGACTTTTCAGAACTAGGTAGTGGATACCAACTTGCAATGAAAGATATGGAAATAAGAGGTGTTGGCAGTTTACTAGGAGAAGAACAAAGTGGAAAGGTTAATGCTATTGGATATGATTTATATATAGAAATGCTCCATGAGGCTATTTCAGAAATCAGCGGGCAAGAAATTCCTGAAGTTAATGACACTCAAATTGATCTACCAATAAATGCATTTATACCTGCAACATGGATATTAAACAGAGAAGAGAAGCTTGAGGCTTACAAATCTGCTACTGAATGTTCAAATAATGATGAATTAACTGAATTAGCTACAGACTGGGTAAATAGATATGGAAACTTACCCAAACCTGTTGAGTCTCTAATTATGATAATGAGACTAAAATTACTTGCTAAAAAATGTGGTTTTAATAAGATCAAGCTCAAAAAGCCAAACATTTTGATAGAGACAAAATTAAAAAATTCTACTTTTAAAATGCTTAAAAATTCTTTGGCAAATAGTGTTCAAAATAAATTTAATTTTAATGAAGGCGAACAATTATCAATAATTACTATAAGGGGTTTAGGTGCAACTGAAATTCAAAATCAAATTGATCAACTTATATTGTGGTTCGGGTCTTTTGAAAGAGAAATAAAGAATTTCGATAATGTACTTATTAAAAGAGAATAAATTATTAAATAATTATTTAAAATCCGCGAAACAGTTTGATTTCGGTTAGGTTTATAAAAATTAATTTATTTTATGGGTGAATATATAGACGTCGGAATCCAAACTTCGATTTTACCCTTATCAATTATTCTTTCATCAATTGCACTAGGCATATTTGCATTATTTGGAGAGGAAACAGAAAATGATGATGACGACTCTGATTCAGGAAGTGGTGGCCTAATGCAACCTATTTGAAATTATTTAAAAACAATTTTTTTTGACTTCCTCTTAGAGACTTTAAATAACCTATTAAATGAACCTACCATTAAAATAAAAGCAGATAAAGAAGATACAAAAATAAAAATTACCAAAAATATCTCATAGAGATATGAAAAGAGTTCAATTAATAATAAAAAAGATTTATTAAATGTCGAGGGTAGATTTTGTAACAGTAAATTTTTATTAGGAATTAAATAATTTATATAAACTAATAAAGCACTAAAAATAAACAAAAAGAAAGCTTCAGTAAATAGTCTTCTTTTAGATTTTCTTCGTAAATTTAATTTTTTTTTAAAAATATATTTATCAGTTTTAATATTCAAATTAGGGATGTTTAAATCTGCCATTGCAATACATCAAAGCTCAATGAATAAATTTGAATTACTCTGAAAAGAAATTAACCTATAGTATCGTGTTTGTATTTAAGATGCTAATTGCTGTTTATTCAGGGTTTATTAGTTCTTTTTTTTCTATATTTTCAAAAGGACTATAAAAATAAATAAAAGAAGAAGAGAATAGAATTAAAGAGAAAATTGCAATAAAAGGTGGAATAAAGAAATTAAAAAATTTAACTTTTTTATTTAACCCAAATCTCAATTTTTTAGGAATGTTAGTAGTAATATCAGTTTTTTTAATTCTTACTTTTGGAGATTCATTTAACTGATCAAAACAATTTATGGTATCCGAAAGTAATGAATTACCAATCTTTAGAACTAAAGGCTTTACATTTGCTTTAGAGCTCTTGAGAACAATATTATGTAAGTGGAGATTATCGGCTTTTATATCGATTAATTTAGACTCATATATTGGAATTTCGTTTTTGATTAAAAGATTTGAATAAATATAAAAAGCATCCATAATAGGACCTAAATGTTCAATTTTGCCTTCAATAAGTGGTTTATCAACTATGGTTAATTTCCATTGAGAAATTATAGATATTTGATCTTTATTTTCATTAATGGAATAATCTGGCAATCCGATTATTTCGAGACTTACTGAAGATTGATGAAATGACAATTTATTTTGCATCATTTTAAAAATCGTATAAAAAATTCTTTAACTTTTGATAACCCTGATTAGAAATACAAAAAGATAAAATAAGCAAAGATCTTATTATAATCTCAACATTTTCAGATTGATTTAAAAGCTTTTTCACTTTCATACTATCTACATTAAATCTCTCTTTAATCAACTCAATAAATCTCTTATTAAAATCATTCCAAATATCTGAATTCTCTTCAATATCTTCTTTAGATTTCAGTATATCTCTCATATAAGGATATAAATATTTAGCTAATTCAACGGTGATTTTAATTAAGGCATTGAATTCGTTAAGTTTAATATTGTTGTTAACAAAAGATTTTCTCAATGGATTATTATTCCTTAATTTCCAAATAGTAATTTTATTTGGCAGAACATCATTTAAATCAAGTCTATTTGATAAAGCGTAAAGGGATTGAATACCATTTAAATCAATAGTTTCTAGAATTAATAATAATAAATCAAGCTTCTCTATAGATTGTCTTGATACGTGATTTCCCTTAGTTAAATCTGTAATTGTTCTCGATTAAGACATAAGAGGATTATAACAGAATTATTAATCCATTTTTTGAAATAAAAATGAATATAACTTATCTAGTTCTTCAATAGTTAGCATTCCATAACTCCATAATAATATTGGTAATGGAATGTTATTTTTTATAGATAATTTTATACCAAGTTCAATAGTAGATTCATCTAAACCTAATACATTAAATAAATAAATTATCATTTCTCTAGATAAATAATTATTCATGAATTCTCTTTAATACTTGAGTAAATGAGAGATTTAGTCATTTGATTAAGGACTAATTTTCTTGTAAAAAGAAATTTATTTAAAAGTAAAAATGAAAATTTCCTAATTGGAAATAAAAAAACGTTTCTATTAGCAAAGATTGCTATCAATGAGTCAGTTATAAAAATAGTGAAGATAATATCTAAAATCCTGCTTGAAAAATACTTAAATTTAAAGAATATCAATTGCATTTTTGTAATAGCAGTATTTTTATTAAATAGATCATAAATAGTATTGACATCTCTCCAACAAGTATTTAGACCCTGACCACCAACAGGATGAAATGTATGAAACGCATCTCCTACAAAAACAAATTTTTTAAAATTTAAAACTGGTAAATTTAAAGATAATGAAACAGGAAAAATATTAAATTCGCCAATTATTTGGTCCAACTTAAATTCATCTGGCAAGATTGTTGATAAATTATCCATTAAAAAATTCTTGTCAGAATTTAATCTTTCAATTGCCTTTAATGTACTTGAAGTCCAAATTACTTGATATAAGTTTTTTTCTAAAGGTAATAATGCAAGTGGGCCTTCTCTTCTAAAAATTTCATAAGCACGCTTTTCGCAATGACCTCTAAGAGAAACTTTAAAAGTTAAACAAGACTGACTATATGATTTTTTTATATCAACAAAATCAAAGAATTTTTTATCAAGTGAGTTTGCTCCTGTTGAAAAGAATTGATAATCAAATAATATTTTTTTGCGTAACAAACTCTGCGGTGTCATAAAAAAAATATTTTTATAAGTATCAATCTCTTGAAAAAATACGTTCATGAGATCCGAATGTTTAACTACCCAGCCAATATTTTCGGCAGAACTTATATCATCATCTAAGTCAGAAGTTGATAAATTGGTGAAAGCAGAAGTTACGCTATCTGAAATTGAAAGTGTATCAAAGCCAAATAAAAATGGTTCTAATTTTTCCCAAAGTCTGAATTTAGATAAGATTTTTCTTGTTGAGTGAGTAATTGCATAAGTTTTATCTTTATCAATTAATCTATCTTTTGTTAATAAATCAGTTAAAAAAATATTGCAATCAAATTTTGAAAGTGCAATTGAAAGTAATAAACCTGTGGGACCTGATCCAATAATTTTAAAATTGAATTTATTTTTCATCGTATTATATAAATATCAACTATTTATTCAGATAAATATAGCAAATTTCCTCAAATGCCGGCCTTAATAAAAAGGGGTATTCACCAACCCATAAGTTAATTTCAGGAAGCCAAGCATCGGTCAAATAAAAATCTCTGTCAAAATTACGGTTATCAGATGTTATTAAACATCTAATATTCGAACCAACCCTAATTTGACTGTGCTTATTTTCCATAGGAAAACTTAATTTTTCCAAATAACCATCTTCATCTTCTAATTCAAGTACTAACCAAGTCCTTTTGTTTTCGATAACTTCTAATCGACCTTGCCTATTAGATTGTTCTCTTGAACTTTCAATCTTTTCTGTTTTATAGATATCTGATACATAGCCATCAAATAAAGAAAAAAATTTAAATTTTCTTAATTGTAAGTTTTTTCTACTTGATTCAAGAATAGGGCCCCAGATGATATACAAAAAGAAACCTACACATAGGAATAACCAGAAATTATTAGTTTGATCTCCAGTCGAACTAATAATCAATGAGATAAATCCACCAATTGAAGAGACTATTACTCTTTGAAGAATTTTTCTAGGATTCCCCAACGCGTACTTAAATTGACTTCCTGTACCAACTGCAGGAATAAGTTTTGAAATTTGACTTGAATTAACTGGAATTAACATTTTAAAAAATCAATTTTTCAAGTCCGTAAACTAAAGTTTCATAATTACCAATTTTTTTAATAGCCTGTAAAACACCTGGCATATATGCCTTTCTATCAATAGTGTCATGCTTAATTGTGTAAGTTTCACCTGGAGATCCCATAATTACTAACTGATGAGCGAGTAATCCTGGTAATCGTACAGAATGTATATTAATTCCAGAATCTCTGAGCCCACCCCGTACACCTTTCAATGACTCAGACTCTTTTACTAAATTCTGATTAAATTTCTTTGGATATTCCTCAATCATTTCTGCAGTTTTTATGCACGTCCCGCTAGGAGAATCAGCCTTTTGATTATGATGCATCTCTATTAATTCAATATTGTCATAAAACCTTGCAGCTACCGATGCTGCCTGTTGAAGAAGAACCATACCTACAGAAAAATTAGGAATTATTGCACAACCAACCGATGCTTTCTGAGCAAAAACAGACAAATCATTTATTTGCGAGCGGCTTAGACCTGTAGTTCCTACTACTGGCGATACACCATATGCAATAGCTGCTCTGGTATTTTCATATACAGAATCAGGATGAGTAAAATCAACGAGCACAGGTTTGATATTTTCATTTCTATAGTTTTGACTAACAGAACATAAAGTTCCTTCAAAATCATTAGAAACAAAAACATCACAATTTTTTACCTTCAATAATTCAGAAATATTTGAGCCATTGTTCTTTTCGTTTATGTCGATTGCTGCAACAAGTTCACAATCTGTAGAATTTAATACAGTATTAATAACTTCACTGCCCATTCTGCCTAAAGCTCCGGATACTAGTACTGGTATAGGTTTTGTAGAGTTTTCAATCATTTTTAAAAAAATTTTTTTTTAAAGGTTGTTACACGCTATTTATATTGCACACAATAACGTCTTTTCATTCGTAGGCTGGTAGAAATACTTAAAGAAAAACAATGTTTACGCAGGTCCGCTCAGCAAATCGCAGAGTATCTCCTGTTGAGGATAACAAACACAAAGTTGTAATAAAAGCAGTTTATGTTGTCCTTGAGCCACAATACCAAAATTCCTTAACGGAAGCTGCAAAGTCAATAAATAAGATGAATGGACCAATAGGTATAGACCTTAGTGGCTACCTTATCGAAGAACTTAGGAATGAAAGTAATTTTGAAGATTTTAAAGAAGATATAGCTAATGCAGATATATTCGTTGCTTCTCTAATTTTCATTGAAGACCTTGCTCAAAAAGTAGTTGATGCAGTATCTCCATTTAAAGACAAACTTAAAGCATCAATTGTTTTCCCCTCCATGCCAGAGGTAATGAGATTAAATAAGTTAGGTTCATTTAGTATGGCCCAACTTGGTCAATCTAAAAGTATTATTGGAGATTTAATAAAAAAGAAAAAAGAATCTGATGGAGCAAGTTTCCAAGATTCAATGTTGAAGTTATTAAATACACTACCTTCAATACTTAAATATCTACCAGTAGAAAAAGCTCAAGATGCAAGAACATTTATTCTGAGTTTTCAGTACTGGTTAGGTGGTACCACTGAGAACTTAAAAAACTTCTTGTTAATGATTTCTGAAAAGTACGCTGTTTCAGAGATCATAAAAGATCAAATAGAAGAATTCAAAATTCAAGACCCTGAAACATTCCCAGATTTAGGAATTTGGCATCCTCTTGCCCCTTGCATGTTTGAAAGTCTTAAAGAATATCAAAATTGGGAAAATAATAGGAAAGATATAAATCCTAAAGATGACAAAACTCCGACAATAGGCTTAGTACTTCAAAGGAGTCATATCGTTACAGGAGATGATGCCCATTACGTTGCTGTTATTCAAGAATTGGAATACAGAGGTGCGAGAGTTCTACCTATATTCTGTGGAGGTCTAGATTTTTCTAAACCAGTTAATGAATTTTATTATGATTCCATAAATAAGGATCAACCTATAGTAGATGGAGTTGTATCTCTAACAGGATTTGCACTAGTTGGTGGGCCAGCAAGACAAGATCATCCTAGAGCTATTGAAGCTCTAAAAAGGTTAAACAGGCCCTATATGGTTGCACTTCCATTAGTCTTCCAAACCACGCAAGAATGGGAAGATAGTGATCTAGGATTACACCCTGTTCAGGTAGCTCTTCAGATTGCAATTCCAGAGCTTGATGGTGCTATTGAACCTATTATTCTCTCAGGTCGTGATGATGCTACAGGTAAGGCGCATACCCTCCAAGATCGAGTTGATGTAATAGCTGAAAGAGCAATAAAATGGTCGACTCTAAGAGTTAAGCAAAGAAAGGATAAAAAATTAGCCATAACAGTATTTAGTTTTCCACCAGACAAAGGAAATGTTGGTACCGCAGCATACTTGAATGTTTTTGGTTCAATTTATAGAGTACTTCTTGAAATGAAATCGAAAGGATATCAAATAGAAGAACTTCCAAGTAATTCAAAAGAATTAATGGAAAAAGTAATTAACAATCCTGAAGCGATGGATGGCTCTCCAGAGTTAAATATTGCTCATAAAATGTCAGTAAAAGAATATGAAGAGTTCACTCCATATTCACAAAGACTTGAAGAAAACTGGGGTAAACCTCCTGGGAACCTTAATAGTGACGGACAAAACCTTCTTATCTATGGAAAACATTTTGGAAATGTTTTTATAGGAGTTCAACCTACATTCGGTTATGAAGGTGACCCCATGAGATTGCTCTATTCAAGAAGTGCAAGTCCTCATCATGGTTTTGCTGCTTATTACACGTATGTAGAAAAAATCTGGGGAGCTGATGCTGTTCTTCATTTTGGAACTCACGGCTCACTCGAATTTATGCCTGGGAAGCAGATGGGCATGAGTGAAACTTGCTATCCGGATTCTCTCATTGGATCATTGCCTAATTTGTATTACTATGCCGCCAATAATCCATCTGAAGCAACAATTGCGAAAAGAAGAGGATACGCTTCAACTATTAGTTATCTGACTCCTCCAGCGGAAAATGCAGGACTCTACAAAGGACTTAAAGAACTTAGTGAACTCGTTGGTTCTTATCAACAATTAAGAGAAAATAGCAGAGGCATTCAAATTGTTAATGCAATAGTTGAGACTTCTAAACAATGTAACCTTGACAAAGATGTAGAGCTTCCTTCAAAAGACGTCGAAGAACTTTCAATAGATGAAAGAGATTTATTTGTTGGTAATGTCTATAAGCAATTGATGGAAATTGAAAGTAGATTGTTACCATGCGGTCTGCATACTATTGGAGAAGCTCCAACAGCAGAAGAAGCTGTTGCAACACTTGTAAATATTGCATCTTTGGAGAGAGAACAAGAAGGATTAAGATCTCTCCCTGGATTACTCGCTGAATCCATAGGTCTAACTATAGAACAAATTTACGATGGTAATAATAAAGGTGAACTTAAATTTGTAGAGTTAAATGAAAAAATCATAAAGACAGCAAGAGAGTCGATTTTTGCGATGGTCAACTCCTTAAAAATTGTTAATGGCAGAGTTTATATAGAAAAATCACTTCTTTCCAAACTTTTCGATTTACTTAAAGTTTTTGGTCTAAATTTACCTACCCCTTGGCTAAGAGTCTGTAGATTAAATGGATTTAATGAAGTTAATCAGAAGGAATTAAATAAATTATTTGACTACTTACTTTTCTGTCTAGAACAGGTTTGCGCAGATAAAGAAATGGATAGCCTCATTAAAGCATTAGATGGAAATTATGTTTTACCTGGACCAGGTGGAGATCCCATAAGAAATCCAGGTGTTTTGCCAAGTGGTAAAAATATCCATGCGCTTGATCCTCAATCAATACCAACTACTGCAGCAGTAGCTGCAGCGAAGTCAGTTGTTGACAAATTAATTGAAAGACAAAAAGAAGAGCAAGGAACTTGGCCTGAAACAATAGCTTGTGTTTTATGGGGTACTGATAACATTAAAACTTACGGAGAATCACTGGCACAGATCTTATGGTTTGTTGGGGTAAAACCAAAACCAGATTCTGTTGGAAGAATTAACAAATTAGAATTAATCCCTTTAGAAGAATTAGGCAGGCCAAGAATAGATGTAGTAGTTAACTGTTCAGGAGTATTTAGAGATCTATTTATTAATCAAATGGCATTAATAGATCAGGCAGTCAAATTAGCAGCTGAAGCTGATGAACCATTGGAATCTAATTTCGTAAGGAAACATTCGCTAGAACAAGCCGAAAAAGAAGGGACTTCTATCAGAGAAGCTTCAGCGAGAGTATTCTCTAATGCAAGCGGAAGTTACAGTTCAAATGTTAATTTAGCCGTAGAAAATTCAACTTGGGAGGAAGAAAATGAATTACAAGAAATGTATTTATCTCGCAAAACATATGCTTTTAATGCTGATAATCCAGGTGAGATGAATCAAAAAAGAGAGGTATTTGAGTCAGTAATGAAAACAGCAGATGTTACATTTCAAAACCTTGATTCTTCAGAGATTTCATTAACAGATGTAAGTCATTATTTTGATTCGGATCCAACAAAATTGATCAAAACATTAAGAGATGACGGAAAAGAACCAAGTAGCTACATAGCGGATACAACCACTTCTAATGCTCAAGTTAGAACACTTGGAGAAACTATCAGATTAGATTCAAGAACAAAACTATTAAATCCTAAGTGGTATGAAGGTATGCTCAAATCTGGCTACGAAGGAGTTAGAGAACTTTCTAACAGACTTAATTACACTCTTGGTTGGAGTGCGACTAGTGGTCAAGTAGATAATTTTGTATATGAAGAAACTAATGAAACATTTATAAATGATGAAGAGATGAGAAAAAGATTAATGGATCTTAATCCTAATAGTTTCAGAAGAATTGTTGGAACATTGCTAGAAGTCAATGGTAGGGGATATTGGGAAACTTCAGATGAGAATATAGAACAGTTGAAAGAACTATACCAAGAGGTAGAGGATAAAATCGAAGGAGTTAAAGAATAATAAATTTATTATTTTCTGTAAATCTTATCAGCTACTTTCAGGATTTGATAATTTAGTTTGACGTTGTGAACTCTCACAACTTCTATATTAAATTGAGAACAAAGACAACTTATTGCAAGTGTTCCTATATCCCTTTCTTTTGGATTTTGCTCATTCAAAATTTCTCCTATAAATCTCTTCCTAGATGCACCTATTAAGATTGGCAAATTCCATTTTTTAAATACATCTAAGTTTCTCAAGATTTCCAAATTATGAATGATATCCTTAGAAAAACCAATTCCAGGATCCACTATTATATTTCTTTCAGATATATTTTTTTCTAAAGCATTTCTTATTAAATTATCAAGAGAGCACTTAACATCATTCAATACATTTTGGTAATTAGAGAGTTGATTCATATTTTGACTATTACCACGACTGTGAGTTATGACGAATGGACAGTCGAATTTTGAAACAACATCCAAAATTTTTATATCTCTTCTTCCTCCCGTGACATCATTTATCCAATTAGCACCATTTAAAAGAGCTTCGTAAGCCACTTCAGAATTAAAAGTATCAATAGAAATTAAAACATCTGGAAATTCAGATTTTATTAATTTTAGATATGGTATCAATCTTTTTATCTCTATACTAGATCCAACTTCTTCAGCCCCAGGCCTAGTACTTTGAGCACCAATATCAATTACATCAACACCATTGCTCAAGAAATGATTTACTTGATCTAAAACTTTTTTTGAAGAGTTTAATTCCCCACCGTCACTAAATGAATCAGGAGTTAAATTAATAACTCCCATAATTGAAGTTTTATGGCCCCATCCCTTTGGCCATGGATTTTTCTTATTGATAATTTGCAATTCTCGCGAAACTATTAGGATCTAATGAAGCTCCTCCAACTAACACCCCATCTATATCACTCATTGACATGATTTCGTCAATATTATTAGGTTTAACAGATCCTCCATATTGAATAATTACATCATCAAAACCTATCAATTTCCGAATCAAAGAACATATCTTATTAGCATCTTCTGCCTCACATGTTTTACCAGTGCCAATAGCCCATATTGGTTCATAGGCAACAATTAAATTAGATGGATCTGTATTTTCTAATCCTTGTTCAACCTGTCTAGTAATAACTCTATAAGCTTCTCCTCTTTCTCTTTGTTCTAATGTTTCTCCTACACAAACTATTGGAGTAAGTCCACTTGATTGAGCAAAAACTGCTCTTTTATTAATTTGTTCATCACTTTCACTAAAATATTTCCTTGGTTCACTATGTCCAACGATTGCATATGAGACACCATGTTCAAGAAGCATTTTTGGAGATATTTCTGCCGTAAATGCTCCTTGATCTTCCCAATGAATATTTTGACTAGAAATATCTAGATATTCAAAATCAGAATGATCAGAAAAGGTTGAAATAGCTGTAAAAGGTGGAGCAATAACAACCTTACGATCGTCTTTAATGTTTTTTATTAAAGGAATAAACTCTTCTAAATAGGATTTAGCTTCAGCACAAGTCATGTGCATTTTCCAATTGCCAGCAATTACAGATTTTCTCAAAATACTATCTCCAAGAAAAATATATTAATACAAAGTGAGTTGAATAAGCTAACTATTCAAAAATTAATTCATTTTTTAGAAATATTACTTTATCACCCTTGTTTAACTTCCTTCCTCTTCTAGTCTCAATTACACCATTAACCTTAACAGAGCCAGATTTAATAAAAATTTTTGCTTCGCCACCAGAAGCCACCAAATTTTTCCATTTTAAAAATTGATCCAATTTCATTGTTTTTTATACCCAAAGATATTGATAAAGTAGGATAAATAATTAAATATATAATATCTTGAGACTAATACCACCAGTCAGACCATATTCAAATAGGTTTATCAAGGGTTTTATATGCATGCTTATTTACGTAGCTTGTTGGCCTTTATT
>JFNH01000103.1 GCA_000634415.1 Prochlorococcus sp. scB245a_519A13
TAGCTTGTTGGCCTTTATTAGCTTATTTAGCTGGAAACTTAATCCCAGCAATTGGGTCAGGTGATCTCTCAAAAGTTTCTAGCATAATAATTAAGTCTTTATTTGTATTTTTAGTTCAGAAAACTGCTCAATTTGGACAGGATGTATTCATAGCAAAACCATCTTTAGAAATTAGTGAAGTGATGAGAGGAAATTTATTTAGCAGAATTCAAAAAATAAAGATGAATTATGTTGAAAATATTTCAGCCGGGGACATCACATATAGACTTACAGAAGATGCTGACAGGGTAAGCGAAGTTATTTATAAAACAGCTCAAGATACAATTCCATGCATTTTACAGTTGTTAGCGATAATAATCTACATGTTTTATTTAGACTGGTCACTAACACTATCAACGTTCGTTATAGCACCATTGATTATTTTTTCAGTTAACAGTTTTGGAAGAAGAGTTTTAATAGCATCCGAAAAAAGTCAAGAATCAACAAGTAATTTAGCAGGTCTAATAGGTGAATCTATAAATGGAATGTCCACGATAAGAGCTTTTGCTGCAGAAAATTGGATTGAGAAAAGGTTTTATAAAAGATTAAGTACAAATAAAAAAGCTAAATATAAAACATTAAAACTACTAGCATTTCAACATCCAGTTGTAGGATTTGTTGAAGCATTTGGAATATTAGCAATATTAGGTTTAGGAGCCGCCAGAATCAATCTAGGCCTTCTAACAAGCGAAGAATTTAGTAGTTTTTTTGCGGCAATATTAATGCTTATTGATCCAATAAGCCATGTAAGTACAAATTTTAATGACTATAAACAGTCAGAAGCATCAATAAAAAGGTTGAAAAACATAAATCAAGAACCTATCGAAGATGATAAACGAAATTTACAAAGGATATCCAATTTTGAAGGAAAAATAAGTTTCAAGAAAGTAATTTTTGCTTACAAAAAAGATAATCAAGTACTTAAAAATATCAATTTAGAAATTAAAAGAGGGGAAGTCACAGCATTTGTTGGTGCTTCTGGAGCTGGTAAAAGTACAATGTTGGCTTTGATATTAAAGTTTATAACTCCAAATAATGGAGACATTTTTATAGATGATAAAAATCTCAAAATATTAAATACAAAAGATATTAGAAAAAACATTGCATTAGTACAACAACAGCCTTTTTTGTTTTCAGGAACAATTATTGATGTAATAAGAATGGGCAGAAATTTTACTAAAGAAGAAGTTATAGAATCTGCAAAAAAAGCAAACGCTCACAACTTCATTCAAAAGCTTCCTGCGAAATATGAAACTGAGATAACTGAAAGAGGATCAAATTTCTCAGGCGGTCAAATCCAGAGAATAGCAATTGCAAGAGCAATAATCGGGAACCCCTCTATTCTTCTTTTAGATGAGGCCACAAGTGCGTTAGATGCAGAATCCGAATCTGAAGTACAAAAAGGTCTTAATAGAGCTATGAAAGATAGAACAGTTATAGTAATTGCTCATAGATTAGCCACTACTCAAGAGGCAAATAAAATAGTTGTTTTCGATAAAGGTGAAATTATTGAAGTTGGGAAACACATGGATTTAATAAATAAACCTGGAATTTATAAAGAATTATGTGAAAAACAATTGATTAAAAAATTATAGTTCTATTTTATTTATTAAAAAAGTAAATCTATGAGCGAAAACACAAATGATTCTGCGAATCCAGTTTTAACCTTTGAAGGCAAAAAATATTTAATTAATGAACTTTCTAATGAAATAAAAGAATCTATAAAAGTACTACAAATTGCGGAGACACAACTTAAGATGCATCAAGATACTCTCAAATTACTTTCAATTAGTCGAAACTCTTTAGTTAATCAATTAAGAGAAAAACTAAAAAACATAGAATAAAATTTTAATAATTATGGATTTCTTGTAGAGAGTAAGTATTAATTTTATTGCATTGCAAAGCTTTGATCGCCTTAATGGCTGCCTTTGCTCCAGGAATAGTTGTAAAAGTTGGAATATTATATTCCAAAGCAGCACGTCTTAAATAAGCATCATCATGAAGAGCCTGTGAGCCTATTGGAGTATTAATTATTAATTGAACAAGTCCCGAACGAATTAGGTCCTCAATATTTGGTCTTCCTTCATGAACTTTTAGCACTTCTTCAAGTTGAATTCCTAAATTCACCAAATATGCAGCTGTTCCTTTTGTTGCGATTAATTTAAATCCTAAATTCAGAAGTTCTCTAGCAACTTCTTCAAGATTTTTTTTATCTAAATCATTTGTAGATAAAAAAGCAACTCCTTCTAAAGGAACTCCATTACCTGCTGCTAATTCCGACTTGGCATAAGCAATTCCAAAATCTTTAGCTAAACCCATTACTTCTCCAGTAGATCTCATTTCAGGGCCAAGTAATGTATCAGATCCAGGAAATCTTTTAAAAGGTAAAACGGCCTCTTTTACTGCCTGATATTTTGGAGAAAATTCTTCTTTGAAATTAAGATCATCTAATGTAAAACCCTGCATTAACTGAGTAGCTAATTTTGCAACTGGTTTACCTATGGCTTTTGAAACAAATGGCACTGTCCTAGATGCTCTAGGATTTGCTTCGAGAATAAACAATTTATTTTCTTTATTATTTGTATTTGTTACTGCAAATTGCAAATTAATTAAACCAACAACATTTAATCTTTGTGCAATTAATTTAGTCCAGTGTCTTACATTTTCTATTGTGGAGGTTGAGAGAGAAATGGATGGTAAGCAACAAGCTGAATCTCCTGAATGAATCCCTGCAGGTTCCACATGTTCCATTAGGCCAGCAATTACAACCGAACCCTCTGAATCGCATAAAGCATCAACATCTATCTCAATTGCATTATTCAAATATTGATCAAGAAGGATTGGATGATCAGGTGATACCTTAACTGCTTCAGAAATGTATCTCGATAATTCATTCTCATCTTTAACAATTTCCATTGCCCTTCCACCTAAAACATAAGAAGGTCTTACAACCAAGGGGAATCCTATATTTTTTGCAACTAATTCTGCTTCATTTTGATTACGTGCAATACCGTTTAAAGGTTGTCTAATGCTTAATTCTTCAAGAATTTTAGTAAATCCCTCTCTATCTTCTGCTAAATCGATAGATATTGGAGAAGTCCCAAGAATTTTTGATCCAGTTCTAATCCCATCATTAGATTTAAGCCATTCAAATAAAGGTAATGATAATTTAAGTGGGGTTTGACCTCCAAATTGAACAATCAAACCATAAGGATTTTCAGCTTCTATTATATTAAGCACATCCTCCAAAGTAACAGGCTCAAAATATAAAATATCGCTTGTATCATAATCTGTTGATACAGTTTCAGGATTGCTATTGACCATTATTGTTTTATAACCATTTGTAGAAGCTTGATATGATGCATGACAACAACAGTAATCAAATTCTATTCCCTGACCAATTCTGTTTGGACCTCCTCCTAAAATCATAATTTTTTTTGATTTACTATTTCCAGTAATCTCGCTATCAAAAATTTGAGAATTAAAATTAATGAAAGATTCCTCGTAAGTTGAATAATGATAGGGAGTAGAGGATGAGAATTCTGCTGAACAAGTATCAACAGTTTTATAAATTGGAATTATATTAAGTTTTTTTCTATATCTTCTTACTTCAAAAAAATCAGAATTAGTTAACTTTGCTATCTGTTGATCTGAAAAGCCTAATTGTTTCGCATGTAACATCAAATCCCTATCTAAAGTATAAAGTTCTTTATCTTTCAAAAAATCATTTTCAAAATTAAAGATATTACGTAACTTTTCGATGAACCATAAATCTATATTTGTAACTTCATGAATATAAGTATTAGTTTTCCCAAGCTGCATAGCTTTTTTAATGTGGAGAATTCTTTCAGATGTAGGGTTTCTTAAACTATTTTTAATTTGACTCTCATTTTTAAATTCATCTTGTGAATCACATTCCCATCCAAAAACACCTACTTCTAATGACCTTAATGCTTTCTGAAATGATTCTTCAAAAGAACGACCTATTGCCATTGATTCACCAACAGATTTCATAGCAGTGCTCAAAGTATTAGATGATCCTTTAAATTTTTCAAAAGCAAATCTTGGGATCTTAGTAACTACATAATCAATTGAGGGCTCAAAACATGCAGGTGTTTTTTTTGTAATGTCATTA
>JFNH01000104.1 GCA_000634415.1 Prochlorococcus sp. scB245a_519A13
ATAGCCAACAGATAATAAAGCTGCAATCTTAGCTATGGGGAATCCAGTTGCTTTACTTGCCAATGCAGAGGATCTACTTACACGAGGATTCATTTCTATAACAATTACTTCTCCATTTGATGGTTTTATTGCAAATTGAATATTACTCCCTCCTGTTTCAACGCCTACCTCTCTAATAATCTTCAATGACAAATCCCGCAATCTCTGATACTCCTTATCTGTTAAGGTCTGTGCAGGAGCTACAGTAATCGAATCTCCAGTGTGGACACCCATTGGGTCTAAATTTTCAATACTGCAAACTATTACCACATTGTCAGCAGTATCTCGCATAACCTCTAGTTCAAACTCCTTCCATCCAATGAGTGATTTTTCAATTAATATTTGATTACTTGGACTTTCCTCTAAACCTGATTTACACAACTCGACAAATTCTTCAAGGTTAAAAGCAATTCCACCTCCCACTCCACCTAAAGTAAATGCAGGCCTTATTATAAGAGGATAGGAACTAATTTTTTTTGATACCTTCATAGCTTCATCTAGATTAGATGCAATACCAGATGGACAAACATTTACATTTATTTTCTCCATCGATTCTTTAAATAACTTCCTATCTTCAGCTTTATTAATAGCCTTTAAATCAGCTCCAATTAATTCAATATTATTTTGTTTTAAGAAATCTGACTTTGATAATTTAACAGCAAGATTTAAAGCGGTTTGACCACCCATAGTGGGAAGAATCGCATCAGGTTTTTCTTTTAGAATGATCTGTGAAACTATTTCAGGAGTCAATGGTTCAATATATGTTTTGCTTGCAATATCAGGATCAGTCATTATCGATGCTGGATTTGAATTTATCAAGACAATTTCATAACCAGCATTTCTTAATGCTTTGCAAGCTTGAGTTCCAGAGTAATCAAATTCGCATGCTTGCCCTATAACAATCGGTCCCGAACCTAGAATAAGAATTTTTTTAAGATCACCTCTTTGAGGCATAATTTAAACTTTCATTTATCCCATGCTACTTATAAATCATCAGATGTTAATCAAGTTACTTGAAAAGCAACATTTGTTTCTATAGTATTGAAAGAAATTAATTTTTTATGAGCGAACTTCAGCGACTTAAAAGTTTGTTGCCTCCAGAAAATGAAAGTTGGGTTTTTGTTGAAGCTGCTGCGGCTATAGATCCACCTTTAATAACACTTGAGGAAATTGGTCGTGACGAAGTAGAAATTCAAATAGATTTAGATGAATGGGATAACTTTGCTATTGACCATAGAAATTTATTATTTTGGCACGAGGTTGGGAAAAT
>JFNH01000105.1 GCA_000634415.1 Prochlorococcus sp. scB245a_519A13
AGAGATGGATGGGAAATGGCAGCTCTTGCCATAGGGCTTGGAGGGGCTATAGGAGAGTTGTGGGTACAAGATGGGTTACTTTTATTACTTGCTCTTGGTTTATCAAGTTTTGCAGGATATAGATTATATTTAAAAAATAATTCTGAAAAAAAACTTCAAGATGCTATTTATGCAGATGAAAGAGCTATAGATCTTGCTTGTAGATTTGGATACAGCATTCCAAATGCTTATAAAAGTCTTGGAGGAGCATTAAAGGAGTTAATAGAAAAAACAAGAAAAAAGAAAAAAAGAAGTTTCTTTGAAGATAGATTAGATGCCTTAAGAAAAAGTGCAGAAAAAGCAAGATCAGAATTATCTCAGCAAGAAGGTTCAGAAAAATCAGTTTCAAGTGAAAATGTATATGGACAATAAAAGTTTGGTTTTAATAGCAGCCAAAGCATGTGATGAAAAAAAGGCAAGAGATATAAAACTTATAAAAATTGACAAAGTTTCATTTATAAGTGAATGGATTTTGATCGCAGAAGGATTATCTGATGTACAAGTAAGATCTATAACTAACTCTGTAGAGGGAGAGCTTAGAGAGAAGGCTAAAGTTGAACCTATACGAAAAGAAGGGATTAACGAAGCGAAATGGGCTTTACTCGATTATGGTGATTTGATAGTAAATATTTTTCAACCAGAAATAAGAAAATATTATGACCTTGAATCATTCTGGAGTAATGGAGATAATCTTTTATTTCCATAATTATATTTATGAATCAAAATAAATGTCCTGTCCCTAGAGAGCAGCAACCCACAAATGAATTCATAGAATTATCAAAATCGAAAATTTTTTCTTGGCCAAAAACAAAAAAGTCGCTAATCATTATATTAATAAAGTTCTGGGTAGGGGCTTTTGTCCTCTTTCTTGTAATTTCTTCAGGTAGTGTATATTTCAAAACTTCCCTTTTAAAATATATTCTATTAAGTTTTTTTAGCAGCTTATCAATACCTCTTTTAATTTCAATAAGGTTATATCTAGGCTGGAATCATATATTTAATAGATTAATATCTGAAAAAGTCGAATACGAGGAATCAGGTTGGTATGACGGTCAAGTATGGGAAAAGCCATTAGTTTTAAAAGAAAAAGAATCACTTATTGCCTCCATGGAGGTTAAACCTATTTTAAAAAATTTAGTTCAAATTTTTTCTATTATTTCAGTCTTTGCTTTGTCTGGTATTTTGTTTTTTCAATATTATATTTTCTAAATGATTTCTAATTTCAAAAACCTCTACACTTCAAACAATCCTCCCTTACAAGCAACCTTAATGAGAGGATCAAATATTGAGTCGATCCACAAGATCCATGCTGTTATTACTGATAAAAAAGGGAGGGTTTTAATGTGCGCAGGAAATCCAGAATATAAAAGTTTCATAAGGTCAGCACTAAAACCTTTTCAAGCAATACCCTTCGTTAGTAGTGGAGCTTCATCAAAAATCAATAATGAATCAAAATCAATAGCTTTAGCATGCGGGTCACATAGTGGATCAAAACTTCATTCAAGGGAAGCATTCAAAATTTTATGGGAATATGACATTGACATTAATAATCTTAAGTGCCCAAAAACCAAGACAAGTCCATTAGAGCATAATTGTTCAGGTAAACATGCTGCTTTTTTAGCTACATGCAAAAGAATGAATTGGCCATTAGATAGTTACTTAAAAGGTGATCATCCTCTTCAAATAGAAATATTCAGAATTGTTTCTGAATTACTTGAAATCCCGCCATCTGAAATAAAAGCAGAACGTGATGATTGTGGTGCCCCCACTCTATATTTAAAATTATTAGAAATGTCCAGGTTATATTCACTTCTGAGCAGTTCCGAAAATGCTGAATTAGAACAAATCAGTAGAGCTATGACAATAAACCCAATAATGATCAGTGATAACAATAAATTTGATACAGAAATAATTAAAGCTTCTCATGGGAACGTTATAGGTAAAGGTGGAGCCGAAGGAATACAGTGTCTATGTAAAGTAAATGAAGGTATAGGCTTAGCATTAAAAGTAGAAGACGGTTCAAAAAGAGCAAAGCATGCTGTTAGTCTTCACTTACTAAAACAGTTAGAGTGGATATCTGACTTAAGAATTCAAGACATCGAAGAAAAGGTGTTTAATTTTCCTGAAGGAGTGCGACTTGAAGTTAAAGGTAAAGTAAAATTCCAAGAATCCTAAAAAACAGAAAAAATAACCCTTTCAGATGTATGCTATGTATATGTCGCGGGGTAGAGCAGTCTGGTAGCTCGTCGGGCTCATAACCCGAAGGTC
>JFNH01000106.1 GCA_000634415.1 Prochlorococcus sp. scB245a_519A13
AAATATTAAGATTTCTCGATTCGAACGACTCATCAAAATGAGTAAATTTACTAACTGACAAATTAATTTTTTTACTTATTATTAAAAATAACTTAAGAAAAATTTAAGTAAAGGTTAACATTATGGCAAAATCAAAAGTAAGGGGGGGGGAAGCTATTTTATCTCCAAAAACTCCAGCTATTCTGGCAGATGGAGTTATCCAGTTCAGCACAATCGTAACTTCTATCACACTTGTTTTTTTAACAGTTGGATTTTATTCGGCTTCTAATCAAGCTAATAATTTAAACAAAAACTTAGAAAGAATTACTTCACAAAATTCAGAATTTATTAGCTCTGGAAAGTATTGCGACTAAGATCTTTAAAAAAATTAAAGAAGATATAAACGAGTCCTTTTAAAAATCCAGTTCATCCCCATTATCTAACCTCGCAAGGGTATTTTCTTGCCCAAAAATAGGGAGGTTTCGTTATCTTAAAAAATTTTTAAACTTTCCTTATCTTATGATCTTAAATAAAAGGCTACAAATACATTGCGGACTAAGGTCCATAAACTCCACGAAGGATTAGTCCGCTTCTGAAAGGGAAAATTTTTGAAAGGGTAACTACTTAAAGGTTATTGATGATTTTGCCTCATAACTGTGACAGATTGGTTTAATTTATTTAGAATTTAAGATAAATAGTAATATTACTTTACAATAAGTAATATAAATGTTATATTTGTTTACGTAGGATTCCATTCTTCTTATGAACTCAAAAAAAGTTAAAGTTCTCGAAACAAAAACAGTTGAGAAGGAAAAAGTTGTTGCTGAAAAGCTCAATGGCAGATTTGCCATGATTGGCTTCATAGCTGCTATTGGTGCTTACTTAACAACAGGTCAAATTATTCCTGGGTTCGTCTAAATGGACTTTATTTCTAAACGCCAAGGATATATTCCTTTTAAGGTAGTTCCTTACATTTTCTTTATTTCTGTAGTGTTAAGTATCACTACAGCAACAGAAGTGTTCGTCTAGATTTTCAACAAACTTAGTCATGAGAGCTTGCTTCTAGGGATATAAGCGAGCTTTTTTTTTCAATCTGTGATGAGTGTGTTCATAAAAAAGTTTAGATTGACTATCAATCAAAAAAAGTTAGATCGAGAATTAATAGCTATTAATTAATAAAAGATATTAATGAACCTAAAAATTAATATAAATTTCTTAGAAAAATATTTAGCTTATTTAATAAATGATTTTGAATATAAGCGTATTACAAAAAATTTAAAAGAATATGATTTAATGGCGGACGTTGACGATCAAAGATTTCATCATTTTAGATCGACTGTTAATTAATTATTTCCCTTAATAACAACTTAATATAAGTAATTATCAAATTAAATTTATGCTTAAATATTTCAGTTCTCATTAACTTACAAATGTATTATTCAGAAACTAAAGTCGTAATGGGTGGTCTAGCTCATGTTCCAATATTAATTTTCATAGTAAATTTTATTAAAGGAAAGTTTGAATCTATAGCATCAAAAGTAGTTGAAGTTAAAACGGAAGAGCCAAAGGTAAAAGTAGTTGAACTAAAAGAAGAGGAAGTAAAAGAAGAGGAAGTAAAATCGGAAGAGTTAAACGCAAGTGAATTTAAAGAAGAAGCAGAATAACTGGAAGATAAAGTTAAAAAAAGAGGTTTTATCCCTCCATATTAGATCGACTGTCAATCAATTAATAATTAATTAATTTTCTATTTCCATCTCTAGTTTCTACTTTATTTATTCTTAACCCAATAAACAGCACCCATATAAGTGCAAAGACTACTGGTAAGAAAACGATAGCAAGTTTAATCATTTTTAAAATAGTGTTATTTGCAAAAATAATAACCTTTAAATAAATAACAAAATATAGGTACTTTATATAATAAAGTAGGGTCGAGGTTAGATCGACAATCAATTAAAAGTAGCTCGAAATAACAGTTGAATCATAAATATGACCTGCACTCTCAATTAATGGTTTAACTTCTGGATCTTTAAACATAGCTATTGCTTTACCTTCTTCACCCTGCTCAATGACAATTACACTGGTTGGATCGTCTTTATTTACACCTTTGTATAAACAAGTCATTCCAGTTTCTTTCATCATTTGTATATTTTCTTCACTGTCATAAACAGCAGCCCATTCTTCATAAGGGACACTAATTTTGAATGTGAAAACAGTAGTTTCAAGAGACATGAAAAAAGAGCAACTTGCTTCTCATTGTAGATTGACTGTCAATCAATAAGCAGCTCCTCCTAATTCCTCGAGTAATTCATTATTATCTCTTTTTTCATACCACTTATTTAAATCTTCATCACTTACTGTTCTAAATAAAAATAAGGATATCTTTTCCAAATAATCAGCAATATAAATTCTAGAAATTGGGTTTAGAGAAACGAAAATTAAAGTAATTAAAACTAACAAAAGCCCAGCTGAGAGTCTACGTTTCTTCCTTTTGAATATTAAGTTTTATAAGCCTCTTTCAACATCGAAATAATATATTCATAATCTAAATCTTTAAAAAATAATTAACCTGAGAATCCCATTTTCTGTTCTGCTGCCATTAATGAACCAACAAGCTTATGCTCAGCAACTTTTTCATCGTCAGTCATAACTGGCTTTATATCAAAATCTATATCAAACTTAACTTTCCAAGGAGCAAAGTGTTCTGTCATTTTTATGCCTGCTGAAGCTTGGACAATAATATAAACATTATTTGAGTAAGAGGCATGATACCTTCCCAAAACTTTGAATCCTTCAAACTCATCATTCAAAGTTCCGTCTTTAATAACCTTTAAAAAAAGATCGTAAGCTGCACCCATGAGAGCAACATTTTTAAAAGTTGCAGTTACTAAATAAGTATTCATTTGATTAATAAATCTAAAACTATTTCTAAGATATAGTATTTAAAATTGAGTTAAGGATCTTGAAATAAATACTTCTGCTTGAGGAATTATTATAGATCGACTGTCAATCTATAACAGACTAAGTCATCTCGTAGCTATCGAATTTAGTTCTTAACTTTGCTGCTTTATGGATTAAAGCCACCGCTTCTTTTCTTCCAGTAGCATTATTAGCTTGGAGTATAAGGTCTTCATATTTTTTTACGATTTTCTTTTTCATAGTTTAGATTAAATGAAGACCGTTTTTAAATCTATTAGGAGTAGGAGATCTACTGCTTGAGATAAGGAATCAACGGTAAAACCTCAGAGTAAACAAATTGGAACGGGTTCACTCGTAGGAATTAGTTATAAACGATAAAATTGATTTTTGTAGGTATTTATTACTACATTATTCTCAAATAAAGACGGAATATTTATCAACCCGAATTTTTTTTCGGGTTAAAGAAAACTGCCTGATTTTGTTACACGTGTAATATTGGTATCCTTAAAATCACTTGATATATCTGTTAATTTTAAACTGTAGATGTTACACGTGTAACATCGAAAAACTGTTAAAGGTGGTGTAACAAGCCGTGTAACATTAGAAGTTAAACCCATTACCATCAATGGTTTACAAGGAAAATAAGTAGGGCTCATAACCCGAAGGTCGGAAGTTCAAATCCCCCCCCGCCACCATTTAGAAGCAGCTTCAAAGCTGCTTTTTTTAGTATTTGCAGTAGTTACATCAATTATAAAAATAAAGATTATAACGTCTTAACTAAAAAGAGTTTATTGAAAATTATTTGAGATCTTTTTGAATAGAGAATTTCAAGTCAACTCTAACTATTAGACCAGTAATGATAAAAAGTATTCCAATGTATGAATTCAAAGATAGGTCCAAAATATTAAATAAATTTCCTAACTAAATCTTAACTCACAAATCATATCTATTAAATACTCCAAAAAAAAAGAATTTAAAAAAATCTGAATTTTGAACATTTACATCTTTAATAAGTAATTTAATAAAGTAGAGTGAAATTCATCTTATTAAGAAAAATTATATGCAGAATTTTCTACAGCGTGATTTAGGCTCAAGCATGTTATCGATAGCTGTCATATTAGGTTGGTTAGGTCTGTTTTTTGTATTTTTGAGAGTATTAACAATTTCAATAAAGAGAATGCTTGAAGCTGTTTTCAAAAACCGTAATTATTGAAATAAATCAATAATTCTGAATCAATCACATAATCCTTTTGTCACTAGGTATAATGACCTAAAAATGTCAATTCTAGATAAAGTTAAGATAGGAACTTCTGTTCACATCAATATAGGTCTTTCAAAGGATAGGCTTACCAAAGAAACTATTGATGCAATAAATGTCTCTTCTTTGGGTGAGGTAAGTGATTTTAGAATAACTGATGGTAAAGGTATTGGAGTTGTCTTACTACTATCTAATGGAAAAGAGCAATGGTTTTTTGAGGATGAAATTGATCTGTTGGACGAAAATGGTAATGTAATTAAAAAAATTCTTGATACAAAAGAGAATAGTAATTTTATCTTTGATTTTTTTAAAGGACTAAATTATGAAAATAAAAATAAGGTAAGCGAATTACTTAATCCAATTAACTTTATTATCTGGGTGATTGTATCGTTCAAAGATATTCTTTAATTCGTTAAAAAATTTCCTAAAATAAAATAATTTAACAAATTATTAAAATATAAAATTCCAGAAATTAAAAAATTTAAATGGTACAAAATATTATAGATGTAAGAAATTTATCTAAATCATTTGATATTTCTTCCAAAGAACCAGGCCTAAAAGGAACAATAAAACACTTTTTTAATAGAAAAACAAAAAGTTTAAAAGTTATAAAAGATATAAGTTTTGAAATTAAAGAAGGGGAAATAGTAGGTTTTCTAGGTGCTAATGGAGCAGGTAAAACAACAATATTAAAAATGCTTTGTGGTTTAATTTATCCAAGTGAAGGTTCGATTTTGGTTTCAGGCCACTTACCTTTCAGGAGAAAGGGAAATTTCCTAAAGAATATCACCTTAATAATGGGACAAAAGCAACAGCTTATTTGGGATCTACCACCAATTGAATCATTCTATTTGAATGCATCAATATATGACTTAGATAAGTTCGAAGCAAAAAAGAGAATAAAAAAACTATCGGAAATGCTCGAAATTGATGAAGAGCTATTCATACCTGTTAGAAAACTTTCACTAGGTCAGCGTATGAAGTCGGAATTACTAGCAGCTTTGATACATGAACCAAATATTTTATTTTTAGACGAACCGACACTTGGATTAGATATTAATGCACAAAGAAATTTAAGAAAATTCCTTAAAAAATATAATAAGGATACTAATGCAACTATATGCCTTACCAGTCATTACATGAAAGATATTACATCGCTATGCGAGAGAGTTATATGTGTGCACGAAGGGAGAATATCATATGATGGAAAACTTAACTTATTATTAAAAAAACTATCCCCTGTTAAAGAAATATTAATAGTTTGTCGTTCCGAAAAAGATGCAACTAGACTAGAAAGTTCTGGCTTTACTGTTAAAAATAAAATTAAAAATGAAATCACTTTAAAAATTGAGAACAACTCTATTACTTCTTCACTAAAGACTATCCTAAATAATTTTGATATTGAAGACCTTTTTATAAATGAACCACCCATAGATGAAATTATTGGGAAGGTATTAATCAAAAAAGATTATGATATCTAATTTGATTAATCGTAAATTAATCACCTTATTTAAAGTCCAATATTCAAACATGTTGGAATATAGGGTAGAAATCGCATTATGGGCAATTTCAGGGATTATCCCTTTTTTCATGTTAAATATTTGGACAAACAATAATCTAAATGAATCAATAAACATAAGTGATGTTATGCTTTCAAGGTATTTCTTATGTGCTTTTTTTGTAAGACAGTTTTCTGTAGTTTGGGTTGTATTTAGTTTTGAAGAGGATTCTCTTATGGGGAAAGTATCTCCGTATTTAATCCAACCTTTAAATCCATTTTTCAGATATTTTGCTCAACATATTGCTGAACAAATAACAAGATTTCCTTTCGCACTAATAATTGCATTTTTCTTTTTTATTTTTAATCCAGAAAGTATATGGATTCCAAATTTAGGTATTTTACTTTTATCGATAGTTTCTACTTTCTTATCCTTCTTGATTCAATTTTTAATTCAGTCAATAGTTGCATGTCTATGTTTCTGGACAGAAAAAGCATCGTCGATAGAAAGATTGTTATTTATTCCAACTTTATTTCTCTCAGGTCTTTTAGCTCCAGTAGTTTCATTCCCCGCATATGTAAAATCTTGGATTTATTTAACGCCTTTTCCATATCTAATTGATTTCCCTGCAAACTTGCTATCAGGTAATGAAACAAATATTAGTGGAGGCTTAAGTATGCAAATTCTATGGATTTTTGTACTTTTCCCATTATTTAAGAAAATCTGGTCTGAAGGAACGAAGAAATATACAGCTATGGGGTCATGAATTTAAGAAAATATCTAGAAGTTTATAATAAATTCTTACATACGTCTTTGGCTTCTGAATTGGAGTATAAGACAAATATATTAATTGATTTAATTACTGCAATTTTAAGTTTAATAGGGAGTATTTTTCTATTATCTATTTTCTTTCAAAATAATGGATATATTGGAGGGTGGAAATTTGAACAGGCACTAATAATTCAAGCTATTTATACAATTTTGAATGGGATAACAAATACATGGTTTAATCCTAATCTTACAGAAATAGTTAAACATATAAGGGAAGGAACATTAGACTTCGTACTTTTAAAACCTATTGATAGCCAATTTTTTATTTCATTAAAAAAAATAAATCCATCTGGAATTTTAGAAATAATACTTGGATTTTTCTTGTTGTTCTTCTGCATAAAAATAAATCAAATAAATTTAAATTTAAGTTTTCTGACCCTATCATTGATAACGATAAGCTGCTCGATATGTATTTTATATAGCCTATGGTTTTTTATTTCTACTACTACTATTTGGTTTGTTAAAACTTGGAATGCAATAGAAGTTTTAAGATCGTTCCTTTATATTGGAAGATTTCCTCTAAATTCATTTTCATTTTCTTTAAGAGTTTTTTTTAGTATTTTCATTCCTATTACTTTTATAACTACAATTCCTTCTGAAGTTTTTCTAGGACTTTCTCAAGTTTGGAAAATATTACTTGAAGTTTTTGTAGCTACAGTATTTCTTGTAACTTCAAGAAAGTTCTGGTTATTTGCATTAAAATTCTACTCATCAGCCTCTAGCTAACTATTATTTAATAACCTCCCTGCAAAATTCCCAAATTTGTTGTTTGCTTTTCAGATTAGAAAGCCTAGATAATTTCTTAAAATGAGGTTTAGATTTTTCAACAGATAAAAGCCTGCAGTTGAATTCAATTTTATGATTTCTAGATATAATTCCTAAATTGAGCGCAACATCACTAAGGATAATTATTAAAGAGAGAAAAAAAACTATACGGAAAAATTGTGAAAATGATTTTGAATAATTTTCATTATCAGTTTTTAATTCGAATTTCATTAATTAACTATATGCTGAGGGCACTTTATTGCAGCAATAGCAACAGCGGTAACTTTAAAATTGTCTGACTTCTCAATAACCTTTTTAACCTCTAATGGTCCAAATTTATTACTTGCATCACTGTAAGAAAGAAGTAAAGATTTATAGTTATCATGACCTAAATTTCTATACTCACAGAAATTATCCCCAACATAATTCAAAAGAGTTAATAAAGTTAATTCAATCATTAAAGCTTTTTGCTAGCAAAGTTCTTACGAATAATACTGTGCAGGACATTTTTAACAAGTAAAATTACCAAAAACATTTGAAATCCTAAAATAGAGGATTTTTACTGATAAAGTTTAAAATTAAAAAATAATTACTGAATTTTTAAATTTACATATAAGAAAATCATTAAAGCACTATCTGTAGTGTATGAAATCTATAAAGTTTGCGCTATAGATAGGGGGTTGCATTTTTTAAGAAATTGGTTTAAAAATAAGGTTCCCCATCACCCGGCCCCACAAATGTGAGGCCTTTTTTATGTTTTTTAAAATAAAGTCTCTCTAAATTTATTTTTTAATAAAAAGAGTTATTCATTAATCCCTTTATTAATGATTAAAGATAATAATAAATTTAATTTTTAAACTAATAAACCGGCTTTAGACTTTTTACCAACTTTTACAGCTAATCTCAAATAATTTTATAAAAAACTTTTTATGGATTTAATCAGTAAGCTAATACCGACCAAGATACAAACTGTTATAAAAGTTTTCTTAATTAGAATATTCCCATTTAATTTTGAAAGTTGAGCCCCGAAATAACCTCCCGTAAAGGAGCCAATTATCAATACTATCAATATATTTAAAGGAACCGATCCTATTCTTGCCAAAGAAACTGCTCCGACAAAATTCCAAAAAATTCCAACAGTAAAGAATGTCATACTTATGGCTCGGAGAAAATCCATCTTAAAAGTTTTTACTAAAAGTATTGTTACAAGCAATCCGGTTCCTGAAGAAATAGAACCATTTAATATACCTATAAGAAAAATAAAAATTAAAAATCTAATTTTTTGAACAAAATTTAGCTTATTATTCCCAGATGATAAACCTAAATCTGGTTTAAGAAATGAGTAAAAAGCTAATAATATAGATATTATTCCTAAAATTAAGTATAAATACTTTTCTGATATAAATTCAACTATAGTAGATCCAAAAATTACTCCTGGTAATCCAAAAATTAAAATTTGCTAAGCAACGTTTATATCATTACCTAAAGATTTGTAATTTCTTAATGAACCCCCTATTCCTAGTGCTACTGTTGCTAATTTATGACTAGCCAAAGCCTGATAATAAGGAACTCCAGATAAAATCAATGCAGGCAATTGTAATAATCCTGCTCCTCCTCCAGAAATCGCTGAGAAAGTATTAGAAAAAAATGATATCAAAAAGATATAAATACTCTTAAACAAAGAAAGATCAAAATTTCCTAAAAATATTGTTAATAAATAAAGCATTTAATATAAATTGCCTGTGTTTTTATAAGTTAAAATTATTTTTTTCATAAAAAGCATATGATTTTAAAAGTCACATCTTATATTTTTCAATCATACTTTAAAAAAAACTGTTATTATCAAAAAATAATCAAGAATATTATGCATAAACAAGATGCAATTTACCTTGATCAGTTTTGTCCAAAGATAAGTAATAAAAATTGGAGAGAGTCACTTAATAAATTAACTAATTTTAAATGTATTTATTGTGGCAAACCTTCACAATCACTTGACCACCTTCACCCAATGTCAAAAGGAGGTATTAGCAGTACAAGTAATTGCGTACCATGCTGTTTGTCATGTAATGGAAAAAAATCAGATTCAGAAGTTCTTAGTTGGTATAGAAAACAAATTTTTTATGATCCTCGAAGGGCTATGGCGATAAGAGCATGGTTAAATGAGGATTTGAAACTTGCGTCAGTTCTTTTGAACTACTTAAATAAAAAATAAAATAATAAATTGATTGAGATTAGATAAAATATTTTTCTATATGGTTGAATAGCATCTTCCTATTTTGGTCAATAATGAATTTTATTTAAATTAATCTTCTTATTTCTGAATTTAATTTATTGCTCCTGAAAAGCGAAATATTAGAATAGTCATCTTTCCACATTATTGGAGAGTCTAAAACCTTTCTCTCTGGGGACTTGACAGAAAAAATTAATCCAAATACGAAAAGAATAGTAATCAAAATGATTGCCATTACTAATTTGTCTGAAATATTATTCATTAACCTAATCTATCTAGAAAAATTTTTGTCAGGAGTAGTTTTTTCATAAATTTCAAGAAAATATGATTTAAAATAATTGACGCCCTCCTTTCCAATCAATCCAATTGACGGTCCACAATCATTTACCACTTGCAATGAAATTTGATTAGCCAAGTCACTTTTCTCAATCCATTTTTTCTGTGGATTATAAGAAAAAGATATAATGTTTTCAGTTTTTACAATAGCTGATTTCATTGCCTCATCTTTAGAAAAACCATTTTGAATATCCTTGCAATATTCCCTGGAGAAATTATTAGAAATCCTATTTTGTAGCAGACTAACACTAGGGTCTGAGGTATCAAAAGCTAAACCTATTGAAGGTTTTAATAAATAAATTATAAAAAAAAGACAACCAAAAATGAATTTTAACAATAGCTATTTATCAATCTTTATAAAGGATATGTTAGTTATTTCTAATTGTCTTTTCAATTTAATCTGATAATTATTAACAGAAAATAAATTTCAATTTATTAAAAATTAAAAGTATTGCGATAAGTTCAGCAATAATAGTCAGAGGTTTATTTGACTACTTATATGTACGAATCATTGATGACATTGCTATTTTTTCCTGACTGGACAAATGGACTTCCTTCAGATTTCTTAATTCTTCATTTTTTTGTAGGAGCTGTGATTTTTCCATTCAACATGATTCATGCTAAAGCAAGAAAAATTGACAGTCAAAATCCACAGGAAGCCGCTAATGGGTATAAAGATTCAGATAATGCAACATTTTTTGGATACGAGGAAATCAATTAGATTTCCATAAAATTTATTTAAGGAATTAGTTTATTGATGATAATTTCCCTAAATACAGGTTTAGATCTTAAAATATTTAGTCCAAGTGAACCTATAGGAATATTCATAATTTTTGTAGGATTAATTTTTACCGGCATGATTTTCTATATTATTTATGCTGTAAGTACTAACAAAGAATCCTTAGAAGATAAAAAAATAAGAAATAAAAAGGAGTACTTGCAAAAGGAGAGGATAGGAAAATTATTTCCTAAGAAAAAATAAATTTAATTGCTTTATTACTATAAAGATATTTATTTATATTATTAATTATTAAATCAGTAGGATCTAAAAACATTAGCTTTAGCTCTCTTAAATCAAACATATTTCAAAAATATCATTATAACAACAAAATTTTTTTTACGAGGACTTCATATTGTTAATTGCACAGCTAAATTATTTTCATATCAAGCAAAAAATGTTAAAAATGGAAAAAATAATTTGAAATCTTGGAGAATTCACCTCAATATCTATTTCTTGCTAGTGGAGTGCATAATGGAGAAGGATTTTGGATTGTGGGAATAAAAAATTGCGATGAAAGTATCCTTGAGGATGAAAATCTTTTAGATTGCCATAGAAAAGAGTTAATAGGTAATGAATCAGCAAAAGATATTCTTTTAGCTATTAATTTAAACGTAAATAATTTATTAAATGAACTAAGAAACAAAAATTATTTAATTACAAGACCTTCAATGGGGATTCCATTTGATATCCCTCTAGAAATCTTGGAAAATATTTTTGATTTTTGGTTAGATATTTATAAAAATCATGAAGCCTGGGAATCTTGTTTAGGACTTCTTAAAGTTAGAAAAAGGATTCCCCTAACAAACCTAATTGAAAGCGAAAGTTTAAAAGGAAACTCTAAAGAATGGGCTATAAAAATTGAAAAATTACATACTTATGTCCCTTCTTCACTTAAAAATGAAAAATTAAATGACCCCATGTGGGAATAATTTTATCTTTAAATACTAAAAATATTTACTTCGTTGGATATTTAAGTAAAAATAAATTAAATAATAATTCAAAAATGAATAAACCATATTCTTTTAGTGTCGATCAAATGAACGGGATAGTTGAGGATACATACGCCAAGATAATAAATGAATGTGAAAATTTAAAAAAAAATACTAATTGTCCAAATGAGCAAGTATTAGCACTTTTAAGTGTAATTGCTTCAAATTACGCAACTAAAACAGAAAACAACAAAAATTAAAATGATAAGTTATTTTACTTGGAGCGAATTTGATGAGAGCGTACAACAAATAGCTAATAAATGTAGGTTTAAAGAGTTTTCTGGAATATATGGAGTTCCTCGTGGTGGATTATGTCTTGCTGTAGCACTAAGCCATAAATTAAAAATTGAATTAATTTCAGAACCACTAAAAAATTCACTAATAGTAGATGATGTTTATGAAACTGGTCTTACATTAACGAGCTTCAAGGATATTGAAGGAGCAATGTTTTTTGTATTATTTAGTAAAATCAAACCTATATGGTGGAATACAGTATATATATCTAAAAAAAGCCAATGGATAGTTTTCCCTTGGGAAAATTCTTTAACTTCAAAAAGTGACCGCGAAGATTACATCAATAAAAGAGGTTTGAGTTGAGTAAGAAATTATATTTGGCAAATCCATATGGATTTTCAAAACAAACTAAAACACTTTTAAATGAATTTATTGAAATCTTCAATGATTTAAATGTAGAAGTATTTGAACCTTTTGAGAGATCAAAACCATTAACACAACAAAAAAGTCAATGGGCATATGAAGTTGCAAATAGTAATTTCCATGATTTAAACGAATGTGATTGTATTTTTGCGATTGTTAATGGAAATCCTCCAGATGAAGGGGTAATGATTGAATTAGGTATCGCAATTGCTTTAAAAAAGGAAATCTTTTTATTCAGGGATGATTTTAGAAATTGTTCTGATAGCGATCAATATCCATTAAATCTAATGTTATTTCTTGGCCTGCCAAAAGATAATTGGGAAAAATATTATTTTGAATCAGTACAAGACATAAAAAGTAATAAAAAAAAATTTATGGAGTGGGCAAATAATTAGCCAAATAAACTATTAACCCTCAATTAGAAGTTTTGAGTTTAAATATATCTGTTGAAGTGCTAGAATAAGATTTATTTAGAAAATTTTGACACAAGTTACAGTTGGAGAGAACGAGGGAATTGAGTCAGCCCTTAGAAGATTTAAAAGACAAGTATCTAAATCCGGCATCTTTGCGGATTTAAAAAGACTTAGACATCACGAAACCCCTATTGAAAAATACAAAAGAAAATTGCAACAGAGGAGAAAAGCAAGAAGAAGATAATCTGATACAACTTATAAAGTTAATGTAAAACTTTAATGATATTAATTTTTTTAGAAAGGTTTAAAAATAAAATTATAACTACTTAAGCTTTTTAAGCTTCTTAACAAGATTTATTCCAACTCCTGACACAGCGAGAAGGTCTTTTTCATCTGCAGCGATAACTGCCTTTGTTGTTTTAAATCCAGCCTCATACAAAGCTTTTGCGCTTTTTGCTCCAACACCTGGAAGTGTAGTCAAAGTTTCAATATTTTTCTTAGAATTAGCTGTTTTTGTTTTTGTTTTTGTTTTTATTTTTGCAGACTTTGCTGCTTTTTTTTCTTTCTTTAAAGGAGTTTCAGGGTCTACTGGACTTTTAAACAGAATTGATTTTAGTTTGCTGAGAAATTTAGAAATCATTGCAATATATAAGTAATAAAAATTAGCTATTCAGTTTAATATTATCAAATTCCAGAGGAATTAATTACAAGATAAAAACTAACTGCATAGAAATAATTTATTTACAATTATATAAAGACACACATTTAATATTTATGCAAGCTTACGAGCCATTGCAAGGTATTCTAAATTATTTTAAAAACTAAAAAAAGTTAAAATATATATTCAAAATTTAAAGGTTTTTATTAATAGTAAAGTTAAAATATTTATAAAGAGCAGAACATAAAATGAAGCTTATATTTATAAGCGGACCTTCTGGAAGCGGTAAGACAACTTTATCAAATCAAATAATAGAAAAAAATAAAAATGGTATTGTGTTAAGTACCGACAATTACTATAAGACAGGGTTAATAAGTAAATTACTATCAAAATTTATAGAGGGTTTTTTTGATAGAAGCATTAGTTTTAATATCAAACAATTCAAAAAAGATTTTGATTATATTTATAAGAATGGAATAGCAATCTATGATCGCTATTATAATTTCGAAAAGAAAACAATTCAAAATATCTTCAACGAAACAAATAATATAAGTTATTTAATAGTTGAAGGCATTTTTGCTAAAGAATTCTCAAAAATTTTAAATAATAAAGATTATTATTTTTTAGAAATAAAAACTAAAAAAAATGAGTGCATGAAAAGAGTTGTCCAAAGAGATATAAAAGAAAGGGGCAAGGATAAAAAACAAGCTGAAAATGATTTTTTAAAATCTTGGGACATTTATTACGAAAGATTCAGCCCTAATAGAATAAAAAATAATACAAATAAATTCATTATTGAAAAAAACACTGATCTAGATCACATCCTGAAAAAATTATTTAATTAAATCTTTAATTTTTTTCTCTAAGATTAAAGCACTTAAAATTGAGCCTTCAATTCTGCCAAATCCATCTCCTTTAAACCAGTCTCCGCAAAATCCAATTCTATATTTTCTACTAAATTGTAAAGATAATGGGATGGCAATGCCAGAAGGCTGCGAAGCTCTCCATTTCATGATTGATATTTTTTCGTCAAAAGTCAGTCTATTTACTACAGAATTATCATTAAACAGTTTATTGAATTTTGTAATTATTATTTGTTTAAAAACCTCTTCATCTTTTGCATTCAGATAAGAATTAATTAACTCTATGTTTTTTGAATGTACTACAATTCCTAATTTTTTATTATCTTGCAGCTGAAAAATAATTCTTTCAAATCTATATTTTTTTTCTAAATTTTTGTTTAAATAAAAATACCTTTGTTTTTTAGAATAAAAATCTTTATAACTATAATTATCATTTGTATAAATTAAAAAAGTTAATCTGGGAATAAATGTTTGTTCTTCTAATAAATTTAATAGTAAATCTATTTTTTTATCGCTATTAATAGGAATTGCTTTTCTTAATGGAATATGATTTACGTTTAATATTTTTAAAGCCCTCTTATGCAACAACAAATTAGTTGAACAAATAAGAAATTTAGACTTGAATTTATTGCCATTTTTAGATGTTAGTACCCATTCCTTATCATTAAACTTCAAATCAACTATTAAAGTTTCAAAGAAAAAATCAATTTTGCCTTTTAAATTATTTGACTCAATTATCTTTTTCGATAATTCACTCATGGAATCTAAAGATAGATAATTAGCCCCGCAAGAAAATTCAGATTTTTTTTTGGTTTCTAAATTAGAATATTCATTTAGAAAAAATATTTCTGAGTCGTCAATTTTTATATATTTATTTTCCAATAATTCATCAATATATCTTTTTAAGAAAAGATTATTTTTACTGTTAGATATATTAAAATTTGGAGAACCATGATTTAGTTTCCATCCTTCATATTTTTTGCTTATTCTTGTACTTGATCTCCCTCCAAGTCCACGACCAATTTCTATTAATCCAACTTTTTTTGTAATATTATTTTTCAGATACTCCGAAGCAAAAACACACGCAGATATACCACCACCTATTATTAATAAGTCATATTTAACATCACTTTTCATAGGTTTAATATTGAAAGAAATTATCTTTTATTTTCTAAAAAACTATAAACAGAATCAAGTTTTTCTGATGATGAAAAATCAGATTCAATTACAGGTGTAATATTATTCTTTTTATAAAAACTAACTAAATCGTTTGTGAAATCAAAAAAATTCTCCAAGGCATATAAACACTTTTCAGATATATAGACCTCTTTCCAAGGACGAAATTTAAAACGTGCTATAAATTGTTTAGAAGGAATAAATAAACTTCCAAATAAATTTAATTTTTCTTCTTTTGCTACGTTTTTAAGATAATTCATCTCATTCTGAAGAACTTTAATATCTGTGCCATATTGAAACCAAATTGAATTTATTAAACCAGTCGAAATTTTTTTTTCGAACCTTTCTCTTTCTGAAGATATATTATAATGTTTTTTCAAATATGGATTGTAAGCTATACCTAATTTAACTTTTAAATTTTTTTCTTTTTGTAAATAAGCTAATACATTAACTGAGTCAAAGTTTTTTTTCTTATTTGATCCCGACACAAGCAGAATTTCAAAATTTTTATTAGTCTGAGAATTTTTAATAAAATCTAAAAATTCTTGATAAGAATTTTCTTTATTTTTTGAATATTGATGATAAAGACTATAGTGATAGGTCACATTGAATTCATTATAGTTTTTTGATATGTATTTAATAGTTGAATTAAATAAATCCTTCTTCATAAGTCCTTTACATGGAATATTAATATTTTTGATATTATGTAATTTGCAGAAATTTAGTTTATCGTCTAACTGAGAAATATTTTTAAATGACAATTCAAATCTTATATTATTGTTCATTATTTAGTAGTCATATTTAGTCACTCAACATATTAACGAAAACACGCATCTGCTACGATTCTTATTTTGGAAGTAGTCTTTCTATTATTAGCCTTTAGAAAATAACTGGGGGAAATCTCAAATGCAGCTTTTAAAGAAATTTTATCTTCTGCAGATTTTGCAATAATTTGATTAAAACATTTCCAATTTTCTGGTATTACTAAACCGGGCCATGATAAATAAAGACCTACAAAAATGCCGAAAAATAAAAATAAAAAAAACTTCATAACAAATAAAATTTTAAATTTTACTAATTAAAATAAAAAACAATAGTTCAATTGTATTGGAAAATAATTAATAAATTATTTCCTTTCTTCTTGTCGCAATTATTTAATCCATGAAAGATTTTCATGAACTCGAGAGGTTAGAATAACAAAAAAGTATTATTTTAGAATATGGCTAGCCAAGATTATTTAATTGCAATAGCTTTAATAGAGCAAAACTTAGTTAGAGCAATGCCTCTTGGAGGTAAAGAAATTAAAGATAATTTAGAGGAATCAGAAAATTTCAAGAAACTTGGAGAAGAGGTAATTTTAAATCTTCTAATGAGAGTATTTCAAAGAAGTGATGAAGGTGCTTTAAAAAGGTCTTCTGAAGAAAAAGGTTTGCTCCTTGTTCATATGCATCCTAAAAGAATGCAGAAAGAGCTTCCATTCATTAAATCTGAATGGATAAGAGATGGAGATACACAACAGTTTCTAAAATACCTTGGCAATCTCTCAAAAGAAGTATGGACTGCATCTTTCGTAAAATACAAAGGAATTGAATTTACATCTATCTCGAAGAATGATGAGATCTAAAAAAATTAAAAATATTTTTTTTCAAAGAATTTCTTTCTTTACAATACAATTTTCCCTAGTGACTTTAAAACAGTTTCTACCATTACCAAAATCAATCGAGGAATAGTCAAAATCATTTTTAATATGCAAGGCACAATTCCCCTCAATACATATACAAGATTCAATAATTTCTCTCTGAATAACATCATTAACATAAGGTTCCCTCTCTTTCTCTTCATCGAAATGCGGGCAAGCAATACCTTCAACTATGCCTAAACAATCAATGATGGCTAATTCTTTAGAATAAGAATCAGTTATACCTTTATCAAACCAACAAATAGCCCCAGCACTTACACCACTCATCACAATCCCTTTTTCATAAGCATTTCGCAAAATTTCATCTAAATTCCATTCTTTCCAGACAGCTAACATACTTTTTGTATTACCTCCGCCAACATAAATGATGTCTTGTGTTAAAACTTTATCCTCTAAGTTTTCTGTTCTTGAGAAAAAATCAATATGACTTGTTATACAATCAAGTTTGGAAAAAGCTCTATAAAAATTTAATTTGTACGAACTACTATCACCAGATGCTGTTGGGATAAAACAAATTTTTGGTCTTTTTTTATTAATTAATGAAACTATATATTTTTCAATTTCAAGAGAGCCTAATGAACGTCCAAATCCTCCTCCCCCAATTGCGACTATATTTTTACCAGGCATATTAAATAAAAGAGTTGTATATGAATTTAAGACAAATTACCATTAAAGATCAACTTGAATTAAAGAAGGTTTATTTTGATTCAATTCAATCTTTAGATGAAAAAATTTATAATCAAGAACAAAAAAGAGCCTGGTCAAGCCAAGCTTGGAATAACCCAAATTTTGATAAGTCATTAATTAAAGGAAAAGGATGGCTTATAAGTAAAAAAGGAATTATTATTGCTTTTGCAACAAGATATCCCGCCGATAGAATTGCGTTATTTTACTGTAAAGGTAAATTCCAAAGAAAAGGCTGCGGCTCTAAGTTACTTCATAAATTAGAAGATGAAGCTAAGCAAGAAGGTTTAGATTCTCTGTCAACTGAAGCAAGCTTAATAAGTTATGAATTATTTCTTAAAAATGAATGGAAAATTATACGTAAAGAAAAAGTAATTATAAATAACATTTTTTTTGAAAGATATAAAATGACTAAAATTATAAAAGTTAATTAATTAATAGTGTCTAACAAAAGCAAGAGATTAGTCTTAATTAAAAGAGTTGTAATTTGGACTTTATATTTTTTTTCAGGATTTATACTTTATTCAGAAAAAGGTATTTTACCTTCTAAATTAATTACTTTTTCAAGAATTATTTATCCATTATCTGTTTTCTGGTTGCAAATAAGAATTAAAAAAAGAACCAATTTTCTGCCTATTGATTCAAAAATGACAACTTCGCAGTTATGGTTCAATTTATTACCAGTTATTGCGTCTCTGTTAACCGTAATTTTTTCTTTAACTAATGTTTTTTTATATATTCTAGTAAAATTAATTAATTCTTAAATTAACTATTTCATAATTACATTAGAAATTTCTCTCTTAAAAAACATAATGTAAAGAAAGTTGCCTTTTAAATAAATTTGTATAAATTTTAAATAGTGATCAATACAATCATGAAAAATATTTCATTAAAGGGAAATATTAATTTTGATAAAAAAAAAGATACAAATGATTATGAATTATTCTCTTTAAAAATCACAGATAGTTTGTATAAAAAAGATATTGGAAAATTTCTTGAGACCCTTTCATCTCATTTTATGTAGGAAAATATTTTTCTAATCTTCAAATTCAAACAGTACTATTAAATAATAAGAATTTGAGCGATAATTAGTAAAATAATAAGGTTACTCCAATGCAATTATTTCTTGCTGACTGCCAGTTCCCAGATATTGAGAATCAAGTAAAAGCTTATCAATTATTTGTAGAGGCCTGGGATAACGGTAAAATTGCGAAATCAGATAAAACAGACAATTTTGAGATGTTATTTAGAGTGCATGCTCCTGGGGAAGGTAGGGTAGTTTGTTTATGTAAAGCACATAGCGATAAAGAAATTTTTGTGCATTTTGCTCCATGGAGAGCTAAATTTGGCATTCATATGGAATTTACACCTGTAATAAGTTGTCAAAATGTTGTTGATTACCATAAAGATTTATTTAAAACTTTAGGGTAATTAGCTCAGATCTCAAGTTCATCGTGATTAAACCTTTTCCAAATCTTCTCTCTAAAAAAAATAGCAACTTAGTATCTTCTAAAAATAGCCCCAAAGAAGAAGAAAACATTAAATCAAAACCGTTAATAATATTTGGTTTTGTCATCTCATTAACTTCAATATTTTTACTTTTATTCACCATTAATAATAAATTTGGATGATATTTGAGTAATTAGAACTATTACCTGGGAACAAATATGTCCTAATATGTAAAAAATAACTAATTATATGGCATTTAACGAAGGGGGGATGGCATCGGGCTTACTCATAATCGCAGTATCGATAGTTTTTGCTGCCGGTTTTGGATTTTTAATCTTGCATTTTGTCCCTGGGACTCCATTTTAAGATATCAGAGTTACTTTAATTCACAAAACATCTTAAACATTAACAGTTTCTAAATCCTTCATTTGATTATCATCAGAATTAGATTTCTTCTTTAATCGATAGGCATAGACTAATGATCCTAAAGCTATGGTACTAGAAGCAAGTATCCCCGATATTAGTATCAAGGCAAAAAGACCTCCTATTAGCCCCCCTTTTAATCTAAGCAAATTTGATTTAATTAAGAGTATTGACAAAAAAACGATAGTAACTTTAAGAGAAGAGATTTTCAAAAAAGTAAATGGATAAAAAGGATTTAACAACATTTTTTTGGGGGTATATTATTTAGGTTGATTCTAAAAATAAATTTAAAAAACCGCATAAAAAAAGACTCAAATGAGTCTTTTTAAATCTATATTAAATATGATGGTTTATGCATCAGGGTCAAAATTCTTTAGATTAGGACCCGCCACAAGACCAACAAGACCAAAAAGGACTAAAGAACCAATTCCAAAGCCTGCTGCCCATGGATTGAAACCACCTAAAGCAAAAGAAGCTAATAAATTCATGATTTTAAAACATAATATCTCCGAGTTAGCATACAGATTTTTATGAAAAATATACCTATATTGAGACATTTCTTCGTAATTATTAGAATCGTTTAACTATCCCTTTAAAAAAAATCAACAAAATTCTTATTATTTATTTTATTATCGAGGAATTACTATTTTGTTGGCAAACCTTAAGACCATCAAATCTTTTTTTTCTAATGACTTCCAACTATACCTTTATTTACGATGGAGAATGCCCATTCTGCAATCATTTTGCTGAGCTCCTTGAGATCAAAAGCAAGTTAAATAATATTAAAATTATTGATGGTCGTAAAAATTTAACTCTGATTAAATCCCTCCTAGATAAAGGTTATGACCTAGATAAAGGAGCTATTCTCCTAAAAGATGAAGATATCTTTCATGGGGCAGATGCAATTAATACTATTTGCAAACAGATAAATAATCCCTCAAGTAGTTTACTTCTGTTACTTTCTAGAGTGTTTAAATCATATAAACGAACAAATCTGATATTTCCTTTACTAGTCAGAGCCAGAAGATTCGCATTGATATCAAAAGGTATATCAATATCCCTAGTTTAAAAATAAAAACTTTCTAAATATTAAATAACATATTTATAAGCTTCTGTATCAATAAATGATAATTAATTATTTCTTAGCTAGAACTAGGTTGTAGAAACAAGTATTAAATGATAGAAAACTTCAATCCCTTTATTTCATTAGGCGGTGATAACCAGAAAGTTAATCATATGGCTGAAGCGGCACTTGAAATGAATTTAACATGCAATGATTTAAAAAAGGATTTAAATTTAACTGATGGTGATGTAGTTGATATGTTGCAACTAGTCATGGATAGGTTTAAAAATAGTAATTAAGCAAATATCGTAATTAATTAATCACTATATATCTATTATTTTTTAATGAAAACAGTACAAATTGAGTTTTCAAAATATGAATCAGTTAACTTTTTATGGCCTGAATTAATAGAAGACTATGGATTTGATAAAGCCAGAAAAATAGTATCTCAAGCTATTGACTTACAAAAAATGAATGGAACTAAAAATAGCACCATGCCAATCATATTTTCAGGAACAGGAGGATTAGCTCTAATACCAATACAAATGCTGGAAAAAGAAAACTTTGAGATTAGTTATAAAGATAATCAAGTTTTAATATTTAATCTAAAAAGAAAGTCATTTCAAATCTTAAATGAAGCAAACTAATTTAAATTAGTAATTTCTCGATAAAGCCAAAATTACCTTATAGTTTAATAAAACAATTAATTAATAATGACTTTTGAAGCGACCTACCTTGGTTCAAATGGTTGGCTTATAAAATTTAAAAAAACCAATTTAATTATTGATCCTTGGCTCAAAGGAGATTTAATATTTCCTCCAGGTGAGTGGTTTTTTAAAGGGTCACTAGTTGAAGAAATATCAATAGATAAAAAAATAGATATTATTTTGTTAACCCAAGGATTACCTGACCACTGTCATGTTCCAACATTAGAAATGTTCAGAAAGGACATTCCTATAATTTGCCCTAAAAGTGCTGTTGAAACATTAAAAAACATTGGTTTTAGCTCAATTAAAGTGCTTAAACCAACTGAAAAGACAAATCATTTTAATTTAAGTTTTGAAGCCACTGCTGGGGCTCCAGTTCCACAAATAGAAAACGGATATATCGTTAAAGACGATCAAAATAATGGATTTTATATAGAACCCCATGGATATCTTGATGAAAATTTAAACAAGCAAAGTCTTGATGCAGTCATTACTCCTACAAAAAATTTAGAATTACCTCTAGTGGGCTCTTTTGTAAAAGGTGCTGATGTAATCCCTAAATTGATTAACAAATTCAATCCAAAATATATACTTTCAAGCACTATAGGCGGAGATGCAAAATATTCAGGTTTATTAAATAATTTTATTTCAGTTCAGAATTATGAAGAGGAATTAAATTGTAATCTTGTAGATCTAAAGAGTATGCAATCTATAATGATTTAAATCGATCCAAAAAGATCTTTAATTAAGTCATTTAGCTTGAAAGCAAATCTACTTTAAAGGAGTTCAAAAAATTCATTCATTTCTTATTAGCTCAATACTTTTATTAGCTTTAAATAGTAGCTATATATGTGAAAATTCAAAGCTTGATATTGTGATGAGAAATAATATAAACGGTGACTTTTCCATATTAGAAAAGATATCTGAGTTAAAGCCAGGAGCATTTATAAATATTAATTGGAACAAAAAAAAACTTATGCTTCCATACTCCCTAAGAAAAGACTATATTTCCTTTACGGATAAGAAGTGGGACTGGAGGTATCAATTTAAGGAAGACGGATCTCCTGATATTAATAATCCTTCTTTATTCGAACTACTTCCTTCTGGAGAAGTTAAAGCACATTTTTGTCAAACAGAAGAAAAAAGTTCTAACTTATAATTTCAGGATAAGTATTCTAGATTATTTAACTTCTGAACTTCTTTATAAAGATGAACAAACTAAAAAAACAAAAAGGTATTTCAAGATATGTAAAACTTGAAGATTACAAAGTTTTTGATTATGAAATTCCAGAAATTTTTTTGGACTTCGTAATAAAGAAAAATGCTGTAAACGTTACGACGAAATTAAAATTGGTAAAAAAAAATAAGAATACCAAAAAGCTTATTCTAGATGGTACGGATATATTAATAAAAAAAATATTTATAAATGACTCACTACTGGGAAAGGAATACTACAAACAGCAAAAAAATAACTTAAAAATTGAAAATATAAACAAAGATTATTTTTTATTAAAAATAGAAGGAATAATTAAACCGAAGGAAAATACATCCCTTTTAGGTATGTATGAGAGCAATGGAATTATAACTACGCAATGCGAGGCAGAGGGATTTAGAAGAATAAGTTTCCACTCTGATAGGCCTGATATTCTAAGCAAATACACCGTGAGAATTGAAGCAGACAAGAATGATTATCCTGTCTTACTATCAAATGGCAACGTCGTAAAAGAAAATAATCTTACAAATAATCGACATGAAATAATTTGGGAAGACCCATATCCGAAACCCTCATATCTATTTGCATTGGTAGCAGGGAAACTTAATTGTGTAAAAGATAATTTCATAACAAAATCGAAAAAAAAAGTAAAAATAAATATTTATGTTGAGTATGGCGATGAAAAATATGTTCAACATGCAATAAGTTCCTTACAGAAATCTATGAAGTGGGACGAGGATAAATATAACCTTGAATACGATTTGTCATTGTTCAATATTGTTGCAGTCAGGCACTTTAATATGGGCGCAATGGAAAATAAAAGTCTCAATATTTTCAACTCAAAACTTATACTTGCTAATTCTGAAACAACAACTGATGAAGAATTAGAAAGAATAGAGGGCGTGATCGCCCATGAATACTTCCATAATTGGACTGGGAATAGAGTGACTTGTAGAGATTGGTTTCAACTATCTTTAAAAGAGGGTTTAACAGTATTCAGAGATCAACAATTCACTGCAGACGTTCATGATCGTGAAATCAAGAGACTTGATGATGCGAAATTTCTTAGAAGAAATCAATTTAGAGAGGATTCTGGTCCAACATCACATCCTGTAGTGCCTGAAAAATATCAAGAAATAGACAATTTCTATACGACCACAATTTACGAGAAAGGAGCAGAAATAATTAGAATGCTTAATAAGCTTGTAAAAGATGAAAATTTCTATAAAGGTTTTAGTAATTACATCTCAACATTTGATGGAAAGGCAGCAACAATAGACCAATTTGTCGATAAAATTTTAGAACATAATAAGGGAATCAATCCTGATAAGTTTAAAATCTGGTATAAGCAAAATGGGACCCCAAAAATTAAATTTAAGAGAATCTGGGATCAAAAAGGCGAAAAACTTACAATTGAAGCCTCTCAAAGTAATCCATTAAAGAAAAACCCATATAACGATTTACCTCTACTAATTCCTATAGATCTGGCTATATTTTGCAGTGAGAATAAAACGATAGAAAAAACAGTTGTTTTAAAAACAAAAAAACAAGAATTTATTTTTAGGAATATAAGATCTCACCTCCAAATTCCTTTAGTAACTTATTTTCGAGAATTCTCTTCACCTGTTGAGTGGGAATCAGACACTACCTTGGATGAAAAATTTCTAATCTTAAATTATGAAAAAGATTTTTTTACACTATCTAATACTGTAAATGTATTTTATAAAAAAATTATTTTATGCAGATTAGAAGAAAAACCAGATAATAAAATTGAAAATAAATTAATAAGCACCTTAATATCATTTATAAAAAATAAAGATGTTAATTTATCCCTTTTATCAGAATTACTAAGTATTCCGACATTTGCTGAAATTGAATCAGAGATGGAAAATATAGATCCTTTAAAGATATATAAAACTATTGACGAATTAAATCATTTATTCGGTACCAAATTAAAAAAAGAATTATATTTTAAGCTCGAAGAAATAGAGAAAAATCTAGATAAAGTTTGGCCAGAAGGTAAAAATGAAAGAAAACTAATCGAAACTATTTGGAAACTACTCTTACACAGTCATGATGAGGATATTAAAAGCAAAATAATTAATTATGTCGATAGTAATTCGATGACGCTAGCAAAAGCTGCATTGAATTCATTCAGTAGGATTAATTGTCCTGAACGAAAACTTATTTCAAATATATTCTTCAATAAATGGAAACATAATAGTGTCGTTTTGGATAGTTGGTTCTCATTCAATGCATCTATAGAAATTGATGAAAGAACTAGCAGCATTGAAAAATTATTTGAAAATAAATTTTTTGATTCAAAATCACCGAACACTTTAAGAGCTATATTAAATTCTTTCGTAACAAGAAATAGTACTTTTCATGCAATGGATGGTTCTGGTTATAAATATATTGCAAAAAAGATAATTGATTTTGATAAATTAAATCCAATCGTAATTTCCCGTTTTGTGAAAGTATTTAGTAAATACAATTATTATGCAGAACCCTACAAAAGTAATATGGTAGATACAATAAAGCAGATTAAAAAAAATAAAATATCAACAAATACAAAAGAAGTATTAGATGCAATAATAGAGTAATTAATTGATTTTATTTAATTAAATATAATAATAGCAATTGTAAATATTAAAAATAAAATAAATACAAGATACTTATTAAGAATAATATAATCAAATACATTTTTATTATTATCTTTATTCCACTTTTTATTTACGTATTCCTTAGTTATAAATTTATTGGGTCTGCCACAATATAAACATGTTGGGGAAGTTATTAAAATTAAATTTTTACATTGGGGGCACTTTTTTTTTTCCATAATTTAATCTTACTGAATAAAATTGAAATCAGAAACAATAAATAAAATAAGTAATTTAAATTTTATTTTTTTATTTTGAATAATTAAATATCATTGCAAAAAAAAATTTGATTCTAACTATTTAAAAAAATTCAATATAATGAAAAATTAGTATTTGGTTTGAAATGTTTGCTATTGCGCTTGGAATGTCACCTATCGAGAAAATCACCGTTGCAATATCTGCTTCAATTTTTATAATCGCCTTTACATGGGTCTCGATTAAGGGAGATTTAAGAAAACTCGCTAATGAACTAATTGAAGATAATGAAAATAATCAGGATAATTAAAAAAATCTTTTAACCTATTTTTGATGCAAACTAGGGTAATCAATAATATGCCTAATTTCTTTTAGGGAAGAACCATAGATTTTTTTACCATTTAAGTGAACACCAATCCATTTTTCCTTTTGATTAAAAAAATTACTTTTAGTAATATCCCTTTTTAGATAATCTTTATTATCCCAATTTAAATTTATATCCCAACCTTTATAATTTTCTATCATTGTGAAATAGACAACATACTCAAATAATACCCAAAGAGACATAGAACAAAAACAAAGGAAATAAGTATTTTTTTCGTTATTTTTATTTAATATTTATGTAGTACTGACTTTTATTTTACGAGCAGCTTCATCTGCATTTTTTCTAGCCAAATTAATGTCAGAATTTGATGAGAGGACAACACCCATTCTTCTGCCTTTTCTGGAAACTGGTTTACCAAAAATGAGAACTTTAGTCTTTTCAAATTCTAATGCCTCATTAAGACCCTCATAAATAGGATTTAGATACTCTTGATTAGAAAGAATAACTCTGGTTGCAGAGGGTTCTATTAGATCTATATGAGGTATTGGTAAATTTAAAAAAGCCCTTAAATGTAATTCAAATTCATTAATATTTTGACTAACTAATGTAACCATACCAGTGTCGTGTGGTCTTGGAGATAGTTCTGAAAATATAACCTCACTTCCTTTTATAAAAAACTCTACTCCGTACAATCCAGCTCCATTAAGGTTATTTAATATTCTACTTGTCATCCTCCTAGCTTCAATAATTAAGGACTCCTTGATCTCTATAGGTTGCCAACTACATTGATAGTCTCCATCAGATTGAAGATGTCCAATTGGTAAACAAAAAATATTTTCCCCATTTTCTTTTCTTACAGTTAGAAGAGTAAACTCAAAATCAAAATTAATAAATTCTTCAATAATTACACCTTTAACCTTTCCTCTTGAATTTGCTCGTGCCTGTTCCCAAGCATTTTGTAAATCATTTTTTGTTTCAACCAAACTTTGTCCCTTTCCTGAAGAGCTCATTAAAGGCTTAAGTAAAAGTGGGAATCCAATTTCATCTGCTTTTTTTTCTAAATCATCAAATTCAAAAATATAATCAAACTTTGCAGTTTTAATTTTTAAATCCTTAGAAGCTAAGTCTCTAATTTTATCTCTATTCATAGTAATTTCTACAGTTCTGGCATTGGGAACAATATTGAATCCTTCCGCCTCTAGTTCTTTTAGGGCTTCAATTGAAAGTGCCTCTATTTCTGGGACAACATAGTCAGGCTTAAATTCCTTTATAACATTTTTTAAAATATTTTTATCTCCCATATCAATTACTCTTGAATAATCAGCAACTTGCATTGCAGGTGCTTTTTCATATCGATCAATAGCAATAACTTCTAATCCTAATCTTTTGGATTCTATTACTAATTCTTTTCCAAGCTCGCCACTACCAAGCAATAAAATTCTCTTTTTAGAAAAAATTGATTCTTTCATGTAGATAAAACTTATTCGTCATCACCAGAGGGGTGTGAAGATGCATCATCTGTGATTTTTTTATCTTTAGAATAACTAAATAAAAAATTTCTACCAAACCAATTTTGACTTCGCATACTATTAGTTATTGATCTTGAAATTGCTCCTAAAAAAAAGATTCCAATCATTGCCCAAATAATTCTTTCTAGAGCAATTGCAGGTGAGAAACCTTGACCGGAATTAATAATTTCAGTAAGTGGGTCTAATGGGTCCAAATTTAAACTGATTAATAATATTTATTATAAAGGGTTAAATAAATGAAAAATTAAAACTTATAAAAGAAATAACCAAAACCACCATATAAATTAAACACAATAAACTCTATACAATGCTATGTTCAAAGGGTGAATTTTTTTAGACATGCAAGTTGACGTACAAAATACTACTGTTCTTTCCGCGGACGGATCATCCATAAAACTAGGTGAATATTCCGGAGAAGTAATTTTAGTTGTTAATGTAGCTAGTTATTGCGGAAATACTGCTCAATATGAGGATCTTCAAAAGCTACATAATTTATATTCAAGCAAAGGCCTAAGAATACTTGCATTCCCTTGTAATGATTTTGGAAACCAAGAACCCGACTCTCTTTCAGAAATAAAAGATTTTTGCACAACAAAATATGGCGTTGAGTTTGAAATCTATGAAAAAGTTCATGCCAAAGGCAATACCACAGAACCATACACAACCCTTAACAAGGTTGAACCTGAAGGAGATGTTGAATGGAATTTCGAAAAGTTTCTGATAGGAAAAGATAGTAAAGTAATTGCAAGATTCAAACCAGGTGTTAAACCGTTTGACGAAAACTTAATAGCAGCTATAGAGGTAGCTTTAGATTCATGACAACCTTCCATAATTCAAAATAAAATAAAAAATAGAGACCCTTTATATTGAATTAAAAAATAAAAATTTATTTTAAAAATATATCCTACTTTTAGGATTAAATCATTTCTAGTCTTCTTTATTTTAATTTAAAATCTTATTTATTATCAGTATCAACTTCTAAGTCAATAATTTCATCTTTAACAGTTCTTTTTTTAGGTTTAATTGATTTTATCTCTTGATCTATTGTTTCTTCTTTAACTTCACTTTCTTCTGGTTCCTCTGATTTTTCTTCTGCCTCTACTATTTCTTCTTTAACTTCACTTTCTTCTGGTTCCTTTGATTTTTCTATTAAATTTACTGAGCTTTGATCTTCATCTTTACTTAAGAGAAACATTAATAGTTTTTTGAATAATAAAAAACCTTTTTCAACTCTTTTTGGACCTAAAATTGAAAGCAAAATTACTAATATTATGAATATTTCAGGTGAATTTAAACCTAATAGTTTCATAAAATTTCATATTCTATTTATATTTTAGTACATGCTAAAAATTTAATCTAATTATTCTCAAAAGTTGGTAAATAGAGTTCCCTATTTGATGCAATTAAACCTTCTTCTT
>JFNH01000107.1 GCA_000634415.1 Prochlorococcus sp. scB245a_519A13
TGCAATTAAACCTTCTTCTTTAAAAAAAATCTCTAGGTCTTTTAGATCATTTATATCAACAAATTCACCACAATTATCTATAATATTATTATGGGTGAAATTCCATAAATCAGCCAAATATTCGTCGTCATCTGGAAATGCTACAAATTTCAAATATGTATTATTCAAAGCATATTCACTGGCAAAATCAGAATCTAAACCTTCCTTCTTAGCATCACAAAAAACTTTAGCAAATCTTTTGCCTACAGAAGTTTGAGCACTTGATAAATCTAAATTACCTTGCATAGCATTTATATTTATTGGTGCAATAAAAATAATTATTGGAAGAAAAATAGAAAATAATATAAACAAGAAAAAATTTCCTTTTTAATTTCAACTCAACATAAACTAGCAAAAAAAGTAATCAATTAGGCCTATTTAAGTAAAAGCACTTATTATAAATTAAGAAATAAATAGAAAACATAAAACCATCTCCATATCTGAATTTATAATAAAGAAAGATAAAATAAATTTAGAATTGTATGTCTTCAAATATAAGGCTAAAAGGAAGGGGAGTTAACAGGATAATTACGAGTAAGGTCATGCTATCCCCATTAGCAGGGGTTACAGATAACATTTTTAGACGACTTGTACGTAAATGGGCTCCAAACTCATTACTTTTTACAGAAATGATAAATGCCACAAGTCTTAAAAAAGGATATGGCACACAAAAAATCAATCAAATAGATTTAGAAGAAGGTCCAATTGGAGTACAAATATTTGATAATAGGCCATATGCTGTTTCTGAAGCTGCGAAACAAGCTGAGGACTCTGGAGCTTTCTTAATTGATATAAATATGGGATGTCCAGTAAAAAAAATTGCAAAGAAAGGTGGAGGCAGTGCTTTAATTAAAGACCGAAAACTTGCTATAGAATTAGTCAAAAATGTTGTAAAAGCTGTTGGGGTTCCAGTAACAGTAAAAACACGACTCGGATGGGATAGTAAAGAAGAAAATATAGAGGATTTCTTATTTAAACTTCAAGATGCGGGAGCAACGATGATCACACTTCATGGAAGAACTAGAAAACAGGGTTTTTCAGGCAAGTCAGATTGGGAAATGATCGGGAGACTTAAAAAATTGTTGGAAATTCCAGTAATTGCTAATGGAGATATCAAAAATCCAGATGACGCTCTTAATTGTTTAAAAAAAACAAATGCTGATGGAGTAATGATTGGACGAGGAATTTTAGGATCTCCATGGAAAATTGGAGAAATAGATTATGCCATAAAAGAAAATAAAAATTTTAAAGAACCAAACACAGAAGAAAAACTATATTTAATTATTGAGCATCTTGATGAATTAATAAAAGAAAAAGGAGATCACGGTTTGCTAATCGCAAGGAAACATATCTCTTGGACATGTAAAGACTTTAAAGGAGCATCAAACTTGAGAAATAACTTAGTTAGAGCTGTTGATAAAAATGAAGTTAAAAATTTAATAATTAAAATGATTAAAACTTTGAATAATGAAAAAAATACATTAGTTTAAAACAAATTTATTTCTTAAATGAAAGTTATTAGTAAAGAAACAAGTAAAAGAGTTTGTGATCATATGAACAATGATCATATTGATTCGGTTCACAAATATCTTATTCATTATGGAAAGATATCAAGATTTGAGAATGCTTATATGGAAGAAATTAATAACAGTTATATAAAAATCAATTATGATGGCCAATCAGCAATTATCAATTTTAAAAATGAAATATCTGAAGAAGAAATTCATTCAACTTTAGTATCAATGATTAAAGATATTAAAAAATAAAATAATTTACAAAAAAATTTAATTTTTATTTTCATAGTAATCAGTTATCTTTTTACATTCTTCAAATGAAAGCATGCTTAATCTAGATGTGGCTTTTATTTTTAGAATTGCACAAACAGCTAATAAATCAGCGCTATCAACATTAAGTGCTTCAGAAAGTTCTAAGACCCTAAGACCTTTCATTAGTTTTAAAAATCTTTTCTACATTATCAAGAACCTTAAAATCAATGAGCTGCATTTTTCCCTAAACCTGCAACGAATGGAAAAGTTTGTTCATCACCAAATATATCTTCTACCGAAGGATTAGAAATATTAGTTTTTTTATTATCCGGCTTAATTTCTTCAATTTCATTAGAAATATTATCTTTAATGTTATTTTCAATTTCTTTTGCTAATAAATTATTCGTATTAGAAAATATTGAAAAAACTAATACACATAAAAACAAAACTATTCTTTTCATAAAAAAAATTTATCTAATACTATTGTTATATGCCAATAGGGTTAATTAGAAAAACTAGATAATTTTAAAACAAATCTATATAAATAAAAATCAAAAAATATTCATCTTTTCAACTTATTTCTATTTTTAAATCTAATTAAAAAATAAATACCTAGTAACAAAAGAATTGCCAAGGAGTACTTATTGAGAAAAACATAAACCATATAGACGAGAAAAGGGAATAAGCACGCCCTCTTGAAATTTAATTTCTGTTCCTTTGACATATTTTTCCAATTTAAATATTCTTCCCATTGAAAAATCTTCTTCATTTTTCTAGTTCTATTTTTACGATTAAACATAACTTTATAAATATTGTTTTGATGATTCTTATGTTAATAAACAAAATTAATCTACAATATCAAAATAAGTTTTTTCATTGAATAAAAATGTTTTTTAAATAAAATATGAACTCAAAACCAATTTGGAAAATAGAAAAAATTGTTTTACCTCAACATGCAGATCATGCAGGCGTTATGTGGCACGGTAAATATTTTAATTGGCTTGAAGAAAGTCGAATAAATGCACTTTCAGAAGTAGGTATAAGTTATTTCGAACTAACTAAAAATGGCTTAGATTTACCTTTAATCAATACTTCAATAAAATATAAATCTCCTTTATTTCTTGGTGAAAAAATAACAATAGAGAGCGAATTCAATATTGATAAAAGTCCTAGGATTAATGTAATTTCAAAATTTCATAACAAGAAAAATGAAATCTTAACGATTGCTGAAGTCGATTTAGTCTTAATAAATAAACTGAATTTTTCTATAATAAGAAAAAGGCCAGATTTCTTATCGGAAGCCTTTGGTAAATTAAATGGTTGAAATTATTATCCGCCAATTGAACGATTTATTAATTTCTTAATTATGAATATATTTCAAGTTATTGATTCTTATCAATATGAAATGGAATCAAGATATCAAGAAAAATCAATGCTCACAAATCTTTTTACAGAGCACAAATTTATAGGATGGTTAGGCTTGTTTATAGTATTTTTCTCTATCTTTGCAATTTTTGTTTTTCAATTTCTTGAGTGGGAAAGTAATGACAATAATAAAAGTTAAGAAGATTTAATGCTTATAATTCAACTGAAAGACTAAAAAAATGGCTATCTACTTAAAAATAACTAACCCTACAGAGGTTGTAAAAAAAAAGACCTCAAAATGGCTTACAGATATTACACCTGAAAGAATTGATAGAAAATTGGTCGAGGATGAAGTAATAAAAGGCATTATCGAGCAATTAACATTGGAAGGCATAAAAGGAGAAATATCAGCAATTAATGGGTTTGAAGTAAATGAATCTTCAGTAATAACAAAAAATAATTTTGTTATTAGAAAAACAAAAACTTTTTAGATAGAAATAAAAATCATTAATGAAAATTTTTTTTATTTTAATTATTTTTATCATTTTTTTAATTTCCATAATTGTAAGAGATTATCAAATTAAAAAGAAAAAATTAAAATTAAATAATGCCTTAAATTCCAATTTCTTTATTCAAACAATTAATAATTTAATAGACGAGAACAAATACAATTTGTTAGAGGAGAGGATCAGATTAAGGGAAATAGATGCTTACGGTAACGAGGATTATAAAAAATGGATTGGCAATCCACCTCTTGATGAAAAAGCCATTGAGAAAAATATATTTAATGGATCCAAACGATTTAAAGAAGGAATACCATACTTCTGGGAAAAAGTAATTCTAAAAAAATTTGGAAGTATGGAATTATTTTTCGAAAAGTGGAGATCGTATTGTAATGAAAATCCTACTATTGATGATGAGATAGTTGGATCTATTAGAAAGCTCGAGACTGAAGATTGGTTTGTATTCATAGCAAGTCAAATAGAGAAATCATGCTTAAACCTAATAGAAAAAAACTACTCAAGTAAAACCAAGGGGAACTACAAAAAAGGTATTAGATTTGAAAATCATTGTATGGAAATTCTCAAACAAAATGGCTGGGAAGTAAAAGAAACCCCTAATACAGGAGATCAAGGTGTTGACTTAATTGCGTCAATAAATGATTTGAGAATATGTATACAATGCAAAGATCATGAAAAAGCCATTGGAAATAAAGCAGTTCAGGAAATTTCAGCTGGTAAATTATTTTGGAAAGGTACACATGCAATAATAGTTTCAAAATCTGGCTTTACAAAGTCTGCTCATCAACTAGCAAAATCAAATAAAGTGGCACTAATCAATGAATATCAATTAAAAGATTTAGAAAAGTTTATTGTTTAAATAGTTTATATCAATTGAGTTAAGCTCTCTTTGTAAAGCAAAAGTGTTGTAAAAATTCCTGAGGCCCACATTAAACCTCTAGCTGTGGGGATATTAAATACATATGCACCAATATATAAAAAACGAAAAATAGGATGAATCAATGCAGCAATTATTGCAATGTTAGAGTCAGTTAAAGTAATCAAACAAAGAAGACATGCGGGTGCATGCAGGGAAATACTTTCCCAACAATTTTGATGACACCAAACTGCTCTTTTTCCAAAAGAAGGTAATTCATCGAATAAGGCCCTAGGAGCAGACATATTTTCAACAGAATATCCCGCTTTAACTCTCCCTATAGTTAATGGAATAATTGATAATAAAACAACACCAACTGATAGACAAAGGCTCCAGGCAAAAGCTACTTGCATATGATTTAAATAATATTATTAGCTTAATAATTGAAGCTCGTTATCGTGATAAATGAAAAATCATTACCATAGATAAAACTTTGGAAAAAATGCTGTAATTTATAAAAAAAAATCATTTATGGATATTTCAAAGATAGTTTTAATTTTTGGCATAAGTTTACTAATATATTTTGCTTTTTTGTTTTTAGGATTTTTTTTTAAGAA
>JFNH01000108.1 GCA_000634415.1 Prochlorococcus sp. scB245a_519A13
AATACATACTTTTATTGCGACAAGTGATATTCATCTTAAACATAAACTTAAAAAATCCAGAAAAGATGTTCTTCAAATAGTTCCAGAAATGGTTAATTATGCAAAATCCTTAGTAGATGATATTGAGTTTTCTTGTGAAGATGCCTCAAGGAGTGATCCTGAATTTTTATACGAAGTGATTCAACTAGCAATTACTGCAGGAGCGACAACAATAAATATCCCTGATACTGTTGGATTTACAACTCCTAGTGAATTTGGCAAACTAATTGCCG
>JFNH01000109.1 GCA_000634415.1 Prochlorococcus sp. scB245a_519A13
TGTAGGATTCTCTTTTTTTGAAACTAATATCAAAACTCCGCAAATAATAAGTATTTCAGTAGAGGTCAAAAACCAAGAAAAAATATCTGCGATATTTAAAGGCGAGATAAGCAGTAATTTATAAGAAGAAATTATTGAAATTAAAATGCATACTAAAAAAATTATGAGATTATCTATTCTTGAAATTTTTGTTGGTTGCTTTACTGGGACTTGACTC
>JFNH01000110.1 GCA_000634415.1 Prochlorococcus sp. scB245a_519A13
AATACATAGATTAAAAAGTTCCGATAAAAATCAAACCAGATTATGTGGCGATGTATTATTAGAAGATGTCATTTCTAAAGTATTTGCTTACACACCTGTACCTGGAGGTGTTGGACCAATGACAGTAACAATGTTACTTGTAAATACTATTTTTTAGCTGGCAAAAACAATTTGGTTTATCATCAACTCTTAATGACCTTTTGCCATAAACTCCAAGATGAATTTTTTTTTACTAAAGGCATAAAATGACTGAAGTTATA
>JFNH01000111.1 GCA_000634415.1 Prochlorococcus sp. scB245a_519A13
TGGTGCACCAGGCCTAGTCGGGGGACAAGTTGTTGATTTAGAATGCGAAGGTAAAGAAGTTGACCTTGAAACTCTCGAATACATTCATCTTCACAAGACTGGGGCTCTATTAAAGGCCTGCGTAAGAACAGGCGCGATGATCGCTGGAGCTAACGAAAAACTATTACAAGCTCTGACAACATATGCAGAGGGAATGGGAAGCATAACAGCTTTAGCTTGGGTATCAATAGCGAGTCATATTTGGCCTGACCCAGAAATTATTATCAATAA
>JFNH01000112.1 GCA_000634415.1 Prochlorococcus sp. scB245a_519A13
CCTGCATTTCTTACTCTTTTTAGCGAAGTTTTAAAAAACGAAATTAAAGAGATACATGAAGAATCAACAAAAATAAAATTTATTGGAGATTTAACTCCTTTCCCAAAAAATTTAAAAGAAATAATATCTAGTTCAGAATCACTTACTAAAAACAACAATAAATTTTTATTCAATGTTTGTGTTAATTACGGAGGCAGACAAGAAATAGTAAAAGTTGCAAAAGAACTAGCATTAAAATCTTCTTCTGGAGAAATAAAACCAAATGAAATCAATGAAGAATTATTTAATTCAGAGTTATTAACTAGAGGAATTAAGGATCCAGAATTACTAATAAGAACTAGTGGTGAAAAAAGGATAAGTAATTTTTTATTATGGCAATTAGCATATTCAGAAATTTATATATCTGAAGTACTTTGGCCAGAGTTCAATGAGCATGAATTTCTTAAAGCAATAATTGATTACCAATCAAGAAATAGACGTTTCGGCGGTATAGAATGATTACCAGATGAATCTTTTGAAGATTCTCAATATATTTCCTAATAAAAATGGCTAATTCGAACAATCAGTTATTAAAAGAAATTAGGTTCGATTGGAATAAAGCGGAGATTTTGAAAATACTTAATATGCCTCTTATTGATTTAATGTGGGAATCACAAACCGTTCACAGGAAATTCAACAAATACGATATTCAATTAGCATCATTGTTCAGCGTAAAAACTGGTGGATGCGAGGAAAATTGTTCTTACTGTAGCCAATCAATTTATAGTGCTAGCGAAATCAAAAGTCATCCACAGTTTAATGTTGAAGAGGTTTTAGCAAGAGCTCAAGTAGCAAAAAATGAGGGTGCAGATAGGTTTTGTATGGGTTGGGCGTGGAGAGAAATTAGAGATGGGAAATCTTTTAATGCAATGTTGGAGATGGTTAGCGGTGTAAGAGATTTAGGGATGGAAGCATGCGTTACTGCAGGGATGCTTACAGAAGAACAAGCTTCCAGACTGGCTGATGCAGGCTTAACCGCGTATAACCACAATCTTGATACTAGTCCTGAACATTATAAAAATATAATTACGACTAGAACTTATCAAGACAGACTAGAAACTATCAAAAGAGTAAGAAATGCAGG
>JFNH01000113.1 GCA_000634415.1 Prochlorococcus sp. scB245a_519A13
AAAAGAGTAAGAAATGCAGGAATAAATGTTTGTTGTGGAGGAATAATAGGCTTGGGTGAAACTAATGGCGATAGAGCATCTCTTTTGGAAGTGCTTTCAAACATGAATCCTCACCCTGAAAGTGTTCCTATAAATTCATTAGTAGCTATTGAAGGTACTGGTTTAGAAGATAATCAAGAAATTGATTCTATTGAAATGATAAGGATGATTGCTACAGCAAGAATTCTTATGCCTAAAAGTAAAATAAGATTAAGTGCAGGGCGAGAAAAGCTCTCAAAAGAAGCCCAAATTTTATGTTTTCAATGTGGGGCAAATTCAATTTTTTATGGAGATGAGTTGCTCACAACTTCAAATCCATCTTTTCAATCAGACAGAAAACTTCTTAAAGAGGTTGGAGTATCATTTAACAAAGATTTTGAAACTTGTGAAAAAACATTATCTTCTTTATGAAAGACAAAAATTACAATATAGTTTCTCTTTACTCTTTCTTCCCATTTCAAGAAAACTTAATTCTTGATTTAAAAAATAAATTATTAGAAATCGGAAATGAAAACGATCTTTCAGGTTTATTAATTTTTGCAAGTGAGGGTATTAATGGAACTATTTGTGCCAAGAAAAATGTAATTGATATTGTTATCAATTTACTTAAAAAATATGCAGATAATAGAAATTTGAATATTAAATTAAACTTTGCGAAAAAGAAAGTCTTCAAAAAATTAAAAATAAAAATCAAGAAAGAAATAGTTACTATGGGTGTCCCTGAAATAAACCCTTCAGAAAATAATGGGGCCTATATTGACTCAGCTGATTGGAATAAGTTAATTAAAAATCAAAATACAATAGTCATTGATACTAGAAATCATTATGAAGTTTCTATAGGTACATTTCAAAACTCTATAAACCCAAATACGAAAAATTTTAGCGAATTCCCCAAGTGGGTAGATGATAATTTAGATACTTATTTAGAAAATAAAGAGTCTACAAATATAGCAATGTTTTGTACCGGAGGAATAAGGTGTGAAAAAGCTACTAGTTTGCTGAAGAAAAAAGGTTACAAAAATATTTATCACCTAAAAGGGGGGATACTCCAATACCTTGATGATATACCAAAAGCAAAAAACTTATTTGAAGGTGAATGTTATGTCTTTGATAAAAGAGTTGCTTTAGATCAAGAATTAGAAAAAGGTTCTTACTCGATTTGTCATGCGTGTGGAATGCCAGTTTCAATTCAAGATCAAGAAAGAAAAGAATATAGAAAGGGTATCCAATGTCATTTCTGCATAGATCAATTCAGCGATGATGATAGGAAAAGGTTTGAAGAAAGACAAAAACAGATCGATAGATTAAAAGTGGAAAATCATGAAATCTATAAGGACTAATTTTAAAAATCATGAAAGTTGAAGAATTAGAAAAATTAGCAGGTACCATTGGATTATTAATTAAAATTCAAGTCAGAGAAACTCTCGGATTATGTTTTTTTAGAATCGTCATAGCAGAACAGAAAAATAACATTATTAAGATTTGGGCCGAAATGAAAGGTTGGACTTATTTATATAAACAAGGAATTCAGCTTGATACATTAAGAATCCTCAGTAAAGCTCCTGCTTTTGTTTCGGAATTAATATGGGCAACAA
>JFNH01000114.1 GCA_000634415.1 Prochlorococcus sp. scB245a_519A13
GGAATTAATATGGGCAACAACTATGGCTTGGGCGATTGAAAAAAAATCAAGTAGCAAAGCAAGACTTTTAGCCATTTTTGATAGTGAAGGATATAGTAAAAAACTTGTAAGATATTTCAAGTTAATGGGATTCAAAATTGTAAAAGAAGTTGGCTCTAGCCCAGTAGATCTTTTATTAAGATTAGTCTGGGGAGGTGCAGGTACTCTCATGAACGGGGAATGTATCTCCATATTAAAAAAACTTGAAAAGAAACTCTCTGTAATTAAAGAAAGTTAACCCGCATGATAACTACTTCTAACTAAGGGGCCAGAAGATACTTTCTTGAATCCTAATTCCTTAGAGAAGCGATATAAATTTTCAAACTCTGATGGATCCCAATATTTCTTAACTGCCAAATGATTGAATGAGGGCCTTAAATATTGGCCGATTGTAATTTGATCACAATCTATTTTTTTAAGATCATAAATTGTATTTTTTATTTCATCCAATGTTTCCCCAAGACCTAACATGATGCCTGATTTAGTTTGAATATGAGGAGCAATATCTTTTGACTTTTTTAGTAAACTAAGAGATTTTTTATAATTTGCACCTCTCCTTACTTCTTTTTGCAGTCTTTCAACAGTTTCAAGATTATGATTAAAACATATTGGCTCTTTTTCTAAGATCATCTTCAATCTCTCAGTCTGAAGGTTATTAGTTTCATCAAAATTTTTGCCCCCACCCCATAAATCAGGTGTTAAAACCTCTATTTTTATTGTTGAATCAATTTTTCTAATCTCATCAATTGTAGATATAAATAATTTTGCACCATGATCAGGGAGATCGTCTCTAGCTACAGATGTCAAAACAACATATTTCAAATTTAGTACTTTCACTGCTTCAGCGACTTGAGTACATTCATCAATATTGATAGAACTAGGTCTGCCTTTATTTACCTGACAAAAAGCACACGAACGAGAACATATAGATCCACCCAGTAAGAAAGTGGCTGTCCCAGATGCATAACATTCTGCTCTATTTGGACATCTTGCTTCTTCACAAATAGTATGAATATTTGATTTTTTGATGAGTGTTTGTATTTTTTCGAATTCTGATGCTTTACTAATAGGAAATTTAATCCAAGAAGGAAGTCTTAGGATTGTTTCTTTCTTGATTAGATTATTGTCTCTCATTGTCTAATTTAATTTTGTTCTTCCTTCTAAAGCCCTTGCAAGTGTAACTTCATCCACATATTCAAGTTCACTACCCATTGGGAGGCCATATGCAATCCTCGTAACTTTAGTAAAAGGAGCTAACAATTTTCCAATATAAAGACTAGTTGTATCTCCCTCAACACTTGGGGTCAATGCCAATATGATCTCATCTATTTCAGACTTACTCACTCTTTCTACCAAACTTCTTATTTCTAAGAGTTCGGGGCCAACAGAATCCATTGGAGATATTAAACCACCAATAACGTGATAAACACCTTTAAATTCTCTGGCGCGCTCCAAAGCAAGCAAATCTTTAGTTTCTGCTACTACACAAATTAGTTTTTGATTTCTTTCAGTATTTTTACAAATTTCACATTCGTCTTCTGAAGTCAAATTGAAACATTTTTTGCAACGACCAACATTACTATGAGCTTCTAACAAAGCCTTTGAAAAATCTCTTATTGTACTTTCAGGTTGTTTTAAAATAAACAGGGCTAATCGTTGCGCTGTTCTTGGACCAATCCCTGGGAATTTCTCAAAATGACCAATTAATTTTGAAAGCGGCTTGGTATAAGTAATCAAAATCAAACTATTTCTAGGAATAATTTAGACGCAAAATTCTGAATTGCCATAATTGTTTGCTTTTAATGTCTTATTATGTTTTTAGTTAGTAATTTCAAACAAAATGAAAAATATTAAATTTAACCCTTTCAAATATTTATTTTTGATTTTTTTGTGTTTAACACTTAGTGCTTGTAGTGGCGGACTAAATGCAGGATTAGAGGCTTATCAAAGTCCAGATGGAAGATATGCCTTTTTGTATCCAACAGGATGGACTAGAGTAAAAGTTGATGGAGGACCTGAAATTATTTATCATGATCTAATAAATAGTAATGAGACTTTAAGTTTAGTTATCTCTGATGTAAATAAGGAGGTTCAACTAGAGCAATTAGGAAGCCCAAATGAAGTAGGTCAAACATTAATTGATAAAGTCATTGCTCCGGAAGGTTCAGGTAGAGAGGTAAAACTTATAAATACCAATAAGAGAGAAGCATCCAATCATATTTTCTATGATTTAGAGTATAAATTAAATTTAAATGAACAGGCCAGACACGAATTAGCTACTGTCGTAATTGATAGAGGAACACTTTACACTTTTGCTGTGGGAACAAATGAAGAGAGATGGAATAAAGTTGACGGCATGTTTAGTAATGTAATTGAATCATTCAACTTTTTAATATAGATTGAAAATTATATACTAGATCCCCACCTGAACATTCCATAAATCAGCATATATTTTATTCTGATCTAATAGACTTTCATGTTTTCCGCTTTCAACTATTTTACCTTTATCAATAACAACAATATTATCCGCATTTTTTATAGTGCTTAATCTATGAGCTATTACTATAGTTGTTCTTTCTTTGGTGATTTTAGATAATGATTTTTGAATTAAAGCCTCTGTTTCATTATCAACTGAGGCTGTAGCTTCATCTAATATTAATATTGGTGCATCCTTTAAAACAGCTCTCGCCAAGGCAATTCTTTGACGTTGTCCACCCGAGAGCCTTTGGCCCCTTTCCCCCACTATAGTTTTATAACCATCGGGTAATTTTTCAATAAATTTATGAGCTTCCGCAATCCTTGAAGCCTTAATGATATCTTTAAGCTTTGGGTTGATTGAGCCATAAGCAATATTTTCTTGTACACTGCCATGAAATAAATAAGTTTCTTGACTTACTAAAGATATACACTTTCTTAAATCCCTCAAGTTTATTTCTTTAATAGAAACCCCATCCAAGGTTATTGACCCATTATTACTATCATAAATTCTAAGTAGTAGTTTTATTATTGTACTTTTCCCAGAACCTGTTAAACCAACAATTCCTAATGTTGAGTTATTTTCAATTTTGAAATTTATGTTTTTTAAAGTTAAATCTCGTCCAGGATAATTAAAATTAACATTATTAAAAATAATTTCTCCTTTGATATCTTTAGGTTCAATTTTTATTTTTCCATCTTTTATTTTTATAGGCGTATCTATGAGATCAATTACTCTATCTATTGATGCCATAGATCTCTGAAAATCATCTAAAACATGCCCCAAAGTAGTTAAAGGCCATAATAGTCTTTGTGTAATAAAGACTAAAAAGCTATAAGTACCTACATCAAGTGTCTTATTCCAAGTTTGGAAACCTCCAATTAGTAGAATCGCTATAAAAGCGAATAAAATTGCAAATCTTATAAGAGGGATAAAAGCAGAAGATAATTTTATTGCAGCCTTATTACTTCTTTGATAATCTAGACTTTCTTTATTTAATCTATTTAGTTCCCATTTTTCTTTAGTAAAACTTTTAATGGTTAGTATTCCACTTAAATTATTATTAAGCCTTGATGCCAACAGTCCAGCTTTATTTCTAACATCTCTGTATTTTGGGGCAAGCTTCCTTTGAAACTTAATTGAACCTAAAAATATAATTGGAATAGGAAAGAAAGCAAATAAAGCGATTTTTGGAGCGACAAAAATCATAGTGCCCCCAATTATTAAGACAGTTATAAATAACTGAATAATCTGATTAGCCCCTTGGTCTAGAAATCTCTCGAGTTGATTTATATCATCATTCAAAATAGATAATAGCCTTCCAGTATTATCATTTTCAAAAAAATCCATATCCAATTCCTGGATATGTTCATAAGCTTTTATTCTTAATTTATGTTGCGATAGCTGAGCCAAATTTCTCCATAAAATCGAATATAAATATTCAAAAGAGGATTCACCAGACCAAACTATTCCTGAAGCAAATGCAAGAAAAATCAATTGTGCTGGAACTTCTTTTATTCCAAAACCAGCAATCCATGAATTCTGTTCCTTAACAACGATATCCACTGCAAGACCAATTATTACAGGGGGAGCTAAATCTAATATTTTATTAATTATGGAACTAAGAAATGCAAAAAATAGTAACCTTCTTTCCTCAATCAGATTCAAATAAAGTCTAATTATTGGATTTTGATTGTTCTTAGACCTCATAAAAAATAATAATTAAATTTTTCTATTATGATTTAAATTTTCTTTAGTTTCTAATTTACATTTTGTTTTTGCATCTTGATGACTTGCAGTTTGCATAAATTCTTCGTAGTAACAATCACAAGTTTCATTCGCAATTTCTTCACTATATACCATTTCTGCTTTCATCATCTCCTCTTTAACACCCTGAAGACAAAATAATTTTATGATTGAATTTTGTTTCGTTTGAGCTAAATAATAACTATTAAACGAGTTGAATAGTATTATCAGATTCACAAAAATAAAGAAATTATATTTTCTAGCTTTCATTGTCTATAACTAGTTTCTGACTTTAATTTTTTTTAATTTATTTTTAGTTTCTCTATGCAGATCTCTGGGTAAATCTACCAAACTATAATCATTAAAAATCTGTATCTTACCTATGGATCTACCATTTATATTAGTTGAATTACAGATTGAGGATATAATATTCGCAACTCTAACTCCATCAAATTTACCAAAGTTAAATTTGTAGGTTTCAAAAGAATCATTTTGATAATTATTTCTTCTATTTGAATTTTTCATACGATTATTACTATTTCTATTTGATCTATTTCGATCAGTATTATTTTGTTTATTAATCCAAGAATCATCGTCATTAACAAAAAATGATTTATTACCTATTACTAAATTAATCGCCGCCATTGCAATATTTGAGTCATCCATTGAGTATTTTTCTTTTAAATTATCTAGTACATCAATAATCAAAGCTTTATTTTCTTCATTTTCATCTTTAGCTAAAGAACTTTCATTAACATTATCTATAAGTTTCTCCATCCTTTTTTCATTTATTATTTTATTACTTGGTATATTAATTTCTTCAATCTTGGTTCTTGTTGAGTTTTCTAAGTTTCTTAGAAAATGTTTTTCTTTTTGATTAACAAATAAAATTGCTTCTCCTGATCTACCTGCCCTTCCAGTTCTTCCAATTCTATGAGTATATGTTTCCTTATCAAAAGGAAAATCGTAATTAACAACAAGTTTTATCCTCTCAACATCTAATCCCCTAGCTGCGACATCAGTTGCAACAAGGATATTAATATATCCTTTTTTCAATCTATCTACAGTATTTTCTCTTTGATTTTGAGGTATATCTCCATTAAGTACTGCCACAGTATGACCTGAATTCTCTAAAGCTTCAGCTATTGAAGTAGTAAGTAGTTTTGTCCTAACAAAAATAATTACTCCCTCGTTATTAAGTTCTAGTATTCTTTTTAAAGCATCTAACTTATGATGCCTTTGTACATATAGAAATTTTTGCGAAATTAATTGAGTTTCTTTTTTGACACTTTTGATTAATATTTCGGCGGGATCATTGAGATATTTTTTTGCTATATTTCTTATCTCACTAGGCATTGTTGCTGAAAACAATACCATCTGCTTATTTTCTGGAAGTTGATCTATTATCCATTCAATATCTTCAAGAAAACCCATATTTAACATTTCATCTGCCTCATCTAAAACAAGGCAATTAATATTTTTAAGTTTGAAAGTCCCCTGCCTTATATGATCCATTATTCGGCCTGGGGTCCCAACTACTACGTCAACTTTTCTTTTTAATGCAGAAATTTGATTTCGATAGTCGGTACCTCCATATATTGCAACCGTCTTAAAATTACTAGATTCAGAACTATAACTTTTAAAAGATTCTGCCACTTGAGTTGCTAATTCTCTTGTAGGAGTCATAACTAAAACCTTGGCATTTAATTCTTTATTATCTTTAAGTTTTTCTATTAATGGTAATGCGAAAGCTGCAGTCTTTCCTGTTCCTGTTTGTGCTTGGCCTAGTAAATCCCTGCCTAACATTAGTTCAGGAATTGCAGCTTTTTGGATGGGAGTTGGATTTTTATATCCTTTATTTATTAACGAGTTTAAGATCGATTGATTAAACCCAAAATCGAGAAATCCATTCTCATTATCATCTCCTTTCGATACTTCCAATAGTTGAGAATCAATTTCTTTTTTGTTCTCTAAGTTATTTAACTCTTGTAGGGAAGAATCTTCATTCTGAGACTTTTCCTGCTCACTACCAAGAGAGTTACTATTTTTTTTTAAAACCATTTTAAATGCCTAATAATCTTCTGATTAGGCATTCAACAAATATCTAAATTGACTTAAGTTGTTGATTAGCCTTACAGAGCCGAAATATTAATCTAACATCTTGGGGTTAAGATATTACTAATTTTTCAAAAATAAAATTTAATTTAAATAATATATATTTAAAGATTTTTTCGCTCTTGTAACAGCAGTATAAAATAACCTTCTTTCAAAATTATCTCTGCAAAAAATATTTTGATTATCTTTTTTTTCTTTTACAGCATATTGATTTCTTCTAGAATTTTGGGACCACAAAATGTTTACTTTTTCAGATTCACTTCCTTGAGATTTATGAATGGTAATTGCTATTGCTGGCACAACATTTTCTAAATTTGATGGATCAATTAATGCGACAATTTCTTCGTTATTTTCATTAAATTTTCTAAAAAGATATTTTCTTTTATTTTTTAAACCTATAAGTACTCCGATATCCCCATTTGACAATCCAAGTTCATTATTATTTTTTGTACACATTATTGGAACACCCTCTTTAAGAGTTTTAAGGTCATAGGGTTTTTTTTGACCAAAAACAATTTCATTCAAATATTCAACACTCCATATTCCGGAATTTTTTTCGCATAAAATCAAGTGACTTTGTAAATCCAGAAATATCTTATCTACTAAATCTTTTTCATTAAGCAATAAATTATCAATCCTCTCATCAAATATATATTTTTTTTTACTTAAATTTGAAGTTGAAATATTTAACTGTTTTAGATGACTTGTAATCGAAAATAATAGATCTTTTGGAATATCTTTTTCTCTACTCTTTAAAATAGAAATTTCTCTTGAATTATTATCTTTTTCTAATTCTTTTATCTTTTGATTAAGTAAAGAAGAATCATTATTAAATATTAAACTACTAATTAATGCTATATCTCCAATATTTCTATAAGTTTTTTCTAAATTTACTACACAAGATTTAAGTAAACTATTATCAGAATATTCAAACAAATAATTCCATATAGAACAGTTATTTACTGGAGACAATTGATTTTTATCTCCAACTAAAATAATTTTACAGTCCTTTGCTAGCAAATTTAAAACTGATTCAATCAAATCGATATTAACCATTGACATTTCATCAATTATGAAAATATCAAGCTCTTTTAGTTTAAATTTCAACTTAAGAGATTTATTTTGAGAATTTAAAATCCATCTATGTAAAGTTTGAAATTCTATTTGGTCTAGAAATTTGCTAAAGGAAATATTTTTTTTATCATTAAGAGATTCTTTTAAACGAGCTGTAGCTTTACCAGTTGGAGCAGACAAACCAATATTTAAAAAGTTATCAAGTTGAAGGAGTTCTAGTATTAACTTTATTACTAAAGTGGTTTTACCCGTTCCTGGCCCTCCTTGAAGGAAAACTAAGTTTGAATATTTAAATATATTTTTAATTTGATCAATTTTATTATCATCTTTATAAATTTTTGGGTTCATTAAATAATCTGTATCTATTTTTTTTTGAAATGAATTAATAACTCTTTCTATCTTTTTTGACCATTTTGATAAGGACAATTTTCTATTTACTAATACGAATGGAGAATGAAGGGAACCAATCAAACCTATATTTTTTAGAACATCTATATGTTTATTGGGCCATCCATCTTCTAATAATTCAAAGATTATTAAACTATTATCAACATCAATAATAGTTTCACCATTTTTTTCAAACTCTAATAAAATTCTTATTACATCTTTTACGAAATTTCCATATTTTTGTTCACTAAATTTGAAAATACCTAAGATTAAATTAAATATATGATCGTATTGAAACCTTTCAATATCTGTCGTAATTTTAGTCATTCTAAAAAAGGTTATCTAAATAATTAATTCTTTTTAAAGGTGCTTTGCTAATAAAAATACCTGGAGATATATCTTCAGACTTAGATTTGTCAAATAATTCAAAATCTGGCAATCCCTTTAAAAACAAATAAATATATCCTCCTAGATGTTTATATGGTTGATAATTTTTAAGTCGCCACTTTAATAATCTATGCAATGCTAATAAATAAAGATGTGATTGCAATGGATAATGATGTTTAATCATTTCATTTCTCATGTTTTCATAGTTATAGTTTCTTGGTAAACAATCACTATTATCACTACCAGAAATCAAATTACTTTTCCAATCAATTACCCACCATTTACTATCTTCTAATTTATTCCCTACAGGGAAAACACAATCAATACATCCTGAATGAAAGCCTTTATTCATAATTTGAAGATCATTAATTTTATTTGCATATTCTTCACCAAATTCATATTCCTGATCTAAAAAAAAGCAATTGGATATATCATTAGAATTAATATTTCTACCTTCATAAGATAGGGTTAAATCATATTTCAGTTCCTTAATTAAGTATTTATTTGGAATATCAACTAGTTTCTTATTTTGTAATTCACTTCCTAAAGATATATTTATGATTCTTAAAATCGCATCTTTTACTTTAGAAGCCAAAGAAGTATCGATTTGATGAAAGTTCAATTCCTCAATAATTAAATCAATTAATTCTTGATTATTATCGTTTTTAAATTCAAATCTTTCTATTATTTTGTGCAGGCAAGTCCCAGCAATAGTTCCTTTTGGAAATTCACTTAAGGGATTTGGATAAGAAAAATAATTAGGATAATTCTTTGAATTCTTAAAATTAGAATCTTTAATAATTGATATATTATCTTCATAATCCTTATATTGATTAATGACTGAATCAATATTTTTATCTTTACGAATCCAAGAAGAATAACTTGAATAAGAAATAAATTGATCAGGATTAAATACATTAGATATTTTTTTATTGAGGTTATCGATTTCCCAAAGATTATTTTTTAATCGGTTGGTTTGGAACTTAGAAAAAATTTCTTTTATTTTCTCTTTTTCTATCCTGACTTCAAAAGTAGACTTATAAATATTAATATTTTCCAAATTATTAAGTAAATCATTATTTAAAATATTATTTGTATCCTCTAAATCATTAAAAACAATAAGTTTATATTTGCTTCTTGTAAGTGCTACATAGATTAACCTCTCACTCTCTTTAAATAAATCTTGTTCTTCTATTAATTTAAATTTTTCAACCTTCGAGTAATTATTAGAAATATTAACGTATATATTTCTATCAATATTTGATTTCCAAAGAGGTCCTTTAATTTTATTTGACTTATTTGAAATAATTGAAAGATATGGACATAGGACTATTTCAAATTCGAGGCCTTTACTACTATGTATGGTAGAAAGATTTATTCCATTTTGAAGATTATAGTCTTTCGTCAAAAAATCTTCACCAGTAGAAATTCTTAAAATATGATCTAACTGATTTTTATACCAGTTGAAGACTATATTGAGATCAAAATCATTATTTATTAATTCTATTTCAACAATTTCTGAAAGTTGAAATAAATTTGAATTTAAATCTGAATCGTGAATAATCGAGGATGACTTGTAACTTATAAGTAGTTCATTAACAATGTTTAAAAAACCTTTTTCTCCTAGTTCTTGGGACCAAGTAATGCATTTATTAATTAAGATTTCTATATTACTACTAATTTCATGATCAAGTAAATCTTCTATTTTTATTTCTACAAACTTTGAAGTAGCAAGCAAAGTTATATTTTTTAAAGATCTCGGATTTAATAAACATTCAATTAATAAAAATAGTATAGAACTTGCTTCTGTATCAAAAATATTTTGTTTATTTTGAATTTTGCATGGGAGGTTAAACTGATTTAATTTTTTTTTAAAATCTAAGCATTGCGAATTATTTAATGTAAGAATCGCAATTTTATTAATATCAATTTCTTTATTATTTAAAATAAAGTTAACTATGTAATGAGTTACAAGATCCTCTATATCAGACTCTTTTTTTGAAAATTCTACAATTTCAAATACATCTTTAAATTTAAATTCAGAATTAATATTTTCATTAATTCTTGATGTTAATTTAATATAGTCTAGTTTTGATTTTTTAAGTCCATTCTTATAAAGTTTATTAAGAACATCGATTAACTTTTTTGAGGATCTATAGTTATCTGTAAGATTAAAAACTTCGATTGCATTAGATCTTGCATCTAAGTAAGTTTCAATATCTCCACCTCTAAATTTGTAAATCGCTTGTTTTGGATCACCTACGCAAAGTAAAAAATGATTTTTTGTATTAAAGAACTTTTTTATTAAATTCCACTGAGAAATATCTGTATCTTGGAACTCATCAACTAAGACACATTTAAATCTTTTTTGAATTTTAGATAAGGTATTACTATTACTAATTTCCGAATCTAGAAATGTATTTTCTACAGTCTTTATAAGATCATTGAAGTTAAAAATAGAAAAACTTTTCTTTAATTCAATTAATTTTATATAAGCTAATTGTGTAAATATTCTTACAAATTCAGTAAAAAAACCTTCTTTTATTTTATAAATTTTATCTTGTAATAAATTAAATTTAGTAAAATCTAATTTTAGATTATGTTTATTAATTTCTTTAGATATATTTTCAATGTAAAAATATTTAGATAGAAGATCATCCTTAGAAATATCATATATAAAATCAATAACATTTTTAGAATTAAGTCTTTTGTTAATCTCTTCAATCCAAGAATTTATTTGATTAAACTTATCATTTCTTGGTTTTGCAGAATATATCAGACTTTTTCCACCACTCTCCTTAATTAATTTTCCCAACTCTATGAGTTGTAAAAATAATTCCTTTCCTTTCTTATTCCATTCAAAACAAAACTCGTTCCAATTTAAATAAAAAAATTCATTAAAATAATTATTTAAATCAATAATCTTATATTTATTATTTATTTGAAATTTACAGATATTTTCTTGATCTATATTTTTTAAAATTTCCACAAAAAATGACTTATTAATCCTACTTCCAAATCTAGAACTTATTTTTTTTTGGTTGACTGCTGAAATAAGATCATGATTAAGATTCAGAAAATCATCAATCCACAAATTATCTATTACATCTTTATACAAATTATCTATATTATTCTCAATATATGGGTCTTGAGTTACACCTATTTCAATACTATATTCATCAATAAGATTTTTACAAAAAGCATGGAAAGTAGTTACTTTTAACTTATAGAATTGATTTATAAAATTATCAATTTCGGAAATTATTTTTTCCTTAGATTTTTCTTTATCCTTAAAATTGAGATACCAATCCTTAAGAGTATTATCTATCTTAATTTCATCATGACTTTTCAAATATAATTTTAAATTATGAAATCTAGAGAGTATTTTATCTCTTAATTCAGAACAAGTATTTTTTGTAAAACTTAGCAAGAGTATCTCATCTGGTTTAACTTTTTTCTCCAAAACATTTCTTAAAACTATGTGAGCCAAAGTAAAACTTTTACCAGTTCCTGCACTTGCTTCTACTAATTTAAACTTATTATCTAATTTAATTTGATTAATATCCATTTCTTTATTTAATTAAACTTTGACCTCATTTTTATAAAGTAAGTAATTCTTAAATTTATTCATTAAATATTTCTCTTCCAAGGCAATCTTAAATTTAATTATTAAAGCTAAACTTATTGTCAAAAATAAATAATAAATAGATAATTTTATTATAAAAACTCCAATGGAAATAAATATTAAAGAATAGTACATAGGATGACGCGTAAATCGATAAATACCTGTAGTTACTAGATTGCTATTATTTATAGGTCTTGGGAAAGGGGATAAATTTCTACCTAAATCTTTAATTGAAACTAACATTATTATGAAAGAGATTATGATAATTAAAATACCTAGCAAATAAGAAAAAGGACTCGCTTGAATTATTTGTTTTTGTGAAAGAAATTCCCATTGAAAAAAATGAAGACTAATAATAAAGAACTGTGAAAAAACAAGTATTAGATCATAAGCAGCTTTAAAAAAATTTTTTAACTGAAATTTAGACATTTTTTATTTCTTTAATGCTTTAATTAGAGGACCATATAATCTGTATGATAATTGATCAAAATTATTATTTCCAAGAAAGAAATCTGGTTCTTTTTCATTACCAAAACACATTTTCATTTCGATATTATCTCTTTCTCCTTTCGAAAAATTTTTATTACCGATCCATTTATCTGTAAAAGCTTTTTTTTCATTTTTTGATTTTAATTTTGCCTCTACATATTTATAAGCACTTTCTGGAGGAAGAGGTAAACATTTTTCAGAATAATTTTTAAAAATATTTATGTACTCCTCCAAAATTAGATTTGATTCAGTTGCTCCCGGTGATTGAATAATTTGCGATTTATAACTATTTTCTGTTCTAAAAATTACTTTAGTTCTTTTTATATTCCTCTTTAAAGAAGAAATAAAGAGTAATTTTATCCAAGCCTCAGTCAAACGACTTAAACTTAGCTTCGCATGAATCAATTCAATTACGGTGTCATCATCTATAAAATATTCTTCTTTATTTTCTTTTGATTTAACATAAATTCTATTTATCTTATTATGTTGACTCAAACTTTTAGATAGACTTTCTAATAAATCTTTGATTTCTTTTCCTTTTATAAAAATACTATTATTGGGGATAATAATCCCATTATCAGCCAATTGATCATTAATATTTAATTCATTTAAATCATCAATAATATTATGATTATCAATCTCTACTTGCTGGATTATTTTTGTAATTAGTTGCGACTTTTGTAGATTGCTTACATACTCCTCGTCTGGATGATGAATAAAAATTTCCTTGGGAGAAATATTGTTTTTATTAAGCCAATATTTTTGTGGAGTCTTGAACCAATAAATCAATTCTGATAATTTATAATTTTTAGTATCAGATTTTTTTTCATTCCAATTTATATCTTTTACTAAAGAATAATTACTTTTAACAATCTTAGATTTATCAAGATCAATTATTTCATTTTTATTTAAATAAGAATCTTTAATTATTATTTCTCTTTGGCTTTGGTTTAAGAAACTATCAAAAAAAGAAATTAACTCTTTTATAGGAAAAGAAACATCTAATTTTTTATTGTCTTTATCATTTTTTACCCAAGTGACTATAAATTTATCTCTGCAGGCAATTAACAACTCCAAGAATGCATATTTCTCTCTTTCAAAAACAGATGGATCACCCAAATGATATTTGTTTTTTAATAAATTAATGTTTTCACTCTTTGGTAATTTTGGATAATTAACACTATTCATGTCTATTAGGAAGATAACCTTATGTGGAATATGCCTTGAATTCTCAATATCACTTACTAGAATCTTGTTTAATCGTGATTTGCTTTGATATTTAGCTTTATTTATGCAAGAAATTAATATTTCTCTAAAAACTTTTAACAAGATAAGATCATCAGGTATTAAAGGTATTGCGTGATTATCAAGAATTCTATTTATTTTACTTATTTCTAAATTAAAATTTGTATTAGAATCAGCAATACTTTTTAATATAATCTTTATCTTTTCAACCCAATTCGAGTAAGAAAAAGATCCCCTTATCAAATTAATATATTTTTTTAAATGAATTAATATTTTAACCCATTTATTCAAATCTAAACTTATATTTTTGTAGCTAAATGGTTTTAAATTAAAAGTACTTAAATTTACTTCTTTGTCATAAATTAAACCTAAAGTAATTCTATTTATACACCAATCTAGAGTATTTTTCTCTTCACCTAATCTTTCTTTATCATCTAATCCCCAATGAAAACCCGCTTGGGTAAGTAAGAAAATAATTTCATCCTTCTCATTAATATTAAAATCAAAAATGTTCTGAGTTGCTTTTTTCGAAAGAATATAATCTATTTTTTCAATTGTAATTTTTTCACTTGCTATTTCAGTGATGTCAATTAGAAATTCATAAATGCCTGAAGAGTCATGACTATCCTCATCAATAAGAAAATAAGGTATCTTTTCACCATTAATTAACTCATTATTAAAGATATACCTTAGATAAGGTTTAATTAAATTAGTTTGTGGAGATAAAACAGCAATATCACTATATTTAATATTCTCGCAAGAATTTATTATTTCTATAATTTTATTTCTTAAATATTCAAATTGACTATTCTGATTAAAATGCTCACAAAGTAATATTGAATCATCCCTTTCACTTACTATAAAATCAACACTATTATTATCAATTAGTCTTTTTTGTATTTGATTAAGAAGAGGAATATCTTTCTTATGATGAAAGTTAGTTACTGGATCGAGATAAATAAGATTATTTTTTAAATTTATACCTTCTTTATAAATATTTTCATCAATTAATTTCTGAAAGTTTGCTCCAAATTTACCAAATATTTTTTCTATATTTGTACTATTTAAATTCAATTTACTTTCATTATCATCAAATTCCAACTCACCTTCAAGACAATTTATTCTATTCCATAAATCTTCTCCAGGAGATAATAAATACAAATTTACCTTAATAAATTTTGAAAGTTCTGAATAAAAATTAATATGTAGTTTAGATAAGTTATTATCTGAAAAAATATAAATTTGATTTGGTACTTGAAATTGAATGTTTTTAATTTTTCTTAAATTCCTTATTACTTCAATCATGTATAAACATGATGGCTTTTCAGATATCTTTCCCTCTAATAATTTATATAAAATAGGTTGCCAAAATTGATCTGAGTTTAAATTCTTAAATAGATTAGATGAATTAATTTTATATCTATTCCATTGAGCAATCATTTCAGGTCTAAAAATCAGATAATCAATAAAATTATTCGTGATCTTTTTTGTCAGATTATATATGTCTCCATCAATTGTCTTTTTATTATCCAAATATTTATTAATCCAATTTCTAAGCGGAAATGATTCTTTAAAGCTATTTAATTCTTCCAAGGAATCAATAATGGCCCATTTAATTGACTCAAAATTCCATGCACTCATATCAATTGCAGGGAAAAAATTTGTCAATAAAGATTCGGTATACGTTGATATTGTCTTTAATTCATAAAGAGCACTTATTTTGTTTTTTATAGTTATTTGTTCACGTAACCAATTCCCCAAAAAATAATTGGGGACAACTATTTCTAATTTCTCATTTATAGGCGGAGGACATATTTTTAGTTCCTCTGCTAACAGCTCACTAATTACTTCAATTTTATTTGACTTATAAAGATTGAGCAATTTACTAAATGGTTATATTACTCAACTTTAAATGGATCAATTATTTCTGCATTAGGACATTCGAATTCCCCAACAGCAACAAACTCTAAACGCAGCTTTAAGAAAGTTATAAATTTTTTATCCGTCGATAAAATAGCTGCAGGTGGCGAAGGAATCTTTGCTTTTAGATTAACAAATTGGGAAGTTTGCAAAAATGATGGATTTTTTAAAAGCCAAAAATCTATTTCTTTATTATTTTCTTTGTAGTTTCTCATCCTCTCTTTCAAAATCTCCTCAATTGGTTCTTCAACCGTTAAAAACTTTTCACTTGCCGCGACGAAAAAATATGTTGTCATTTTGAAATTTAATTTGATGAAATTAGGGACTTCATTTCACGTACAGATTTTTCTAATCCAATAGCTAAAGCCCTTGCAACAATACTATGTCCTATGTTTAGCTCGTTCATATTGTTAATTGATGCAATTTTTTTAACATTATTATAGTTAAGGCCATGACCAGCATTTACAACTAATCCAAGGTCATTTGCTAAATGTGTAGACTCTATAATTCTTTGGAGCTCTTTATATTGTTCAGATCCCGATAGTTCAGCATATTTTCCAGTATGTAATTCTATAAAATCAAAGCCTATTTCTTTGGAATAATTTATCTGTTCACCAAGAGGATCAATAAATGCACTTACTTCTATATTGGAATCCTTTAAATTCCCAACAGCCTTCTTAAGGTATTGCACATTACTTTTTAAATCCAAACCGCCTTCAGTAGTAACTTCCTCTCTTTTCTCGGGTACAAGCGTTACATAATCGGGAAGAATTTTTTTGGCAATTTCTAACATTTCTTCTGTAGCAGCCATCTCTAAATTGAGTTTTGTTTTTATAGTCTCTTTCAGAAGGAATACGTCCCTATCTTGTATATGTCTTCTATCTTCTCTTAGATGCACTGTTATGGAATCTGCCCCTCCTAATTCAGCTAAAAAAGCAAATTGCACAGGGTCAGGCTCGACAGTTTTCCTCGCTTGCCTTACATTTGCAATATGATCAATGTTTACACCTAAAGTAGCCATAATTTTGAAAATCTTAGTTTCTAGACAATCTAGTAACCGCCCAATAATAGCTAATAAAAAAAGGCAAACACTTAAATTATTAATATATAGTAAATAGAACTTGAAGAGGAATTCCTTAAATATTTGGCATAAAATCAACCCCGTATTGGGATTTATTGCAATGTTCGTTACTCAGGACGTTGTTTTGAGATTCTTTTTTAGAAAAAAGAAAATATTAAACAATGGTTTTTCGATTCCCATAAATTCCTCTATCATTTTAGCTCCGACCCACAGATCAAGATGGGACGGCTTAATACTCACAATGGCAATGGGTAGAAGAATAACAAAAAAGGATTGTAGATTTATGGTTACTAAATCCGAAATGAGAGGAATACAAGGTTGGTTTTTAAAAAGACTTGGATGTTTTTCAATAAATCAATTATCGCCATCTCTCTCAGCTTTAAGATATGCGATTGATCTTATAGAAAAAGGAGAGCAACTAGTTGTTTTCCCTGAAGGAAAGATTAATAAATTTGGAAAAAAATTAGTTCTCAAAGAAGGACTATATAGATTAGCTAGATTAGCTACCAAAAAAACAAATTCTATTACTATTGTTCCAATTGGAATTGCTTACAGCAAAATACCTCCGAACTTTAGAGGCGAATTTTGTTTATCCCTTGGTAAACCAATAACAATTAATGATTACTCAAACTTTACTGTCGAGAACTTTAATAAATTTCTATATGAAAAAATGACTCAAGAGGAAGAAAAAGCATTAAAAAATGTAGGTAGATGAATATGTAATAAGTTACTATAAATCTTAATAATTGAAAAAGAAAATGAAATTCTTCAAATTAATCCCAATCTTATTTATATTTTT
>JFNH01000115.1 GCA_000634415.1 Prochlorococcus sp. scB245a_519A13
CCAATCTTATTTATATTTTTTGGAAATGTTCCTTACAAAAATCAAGTTCATGCAGATATAAAGAATCCAGAAGACTTTAGGGTACTCTCAAATGAAAGTAAAAAGCTTTCCATCTCAAATGTTGAATATTTTATAAAAGAAGGTGATAAATATATTAAAAACGGGGATTTTGAAAAAGCTAAGGATTTTTACTTAGACGCTAGAGAATTAGCAAAGCAACTTGCTTCTTTTTATTCCGATCTAAATTCATCCTTCAAAGGAATTGATGCGAGAATACCAAATGAAATGCAAAGGAAAGGTAAGCAAACGTTACAAATTTTGGCAGAATCAAATGAGAGATTAGCCACTTTGTACATAAAAACTGAAAAGCCTGAGGTTGCAGTACCCTTACTTGTTGAAACAATTAGAATAATGTCACCTAATAGTCCAGAAGGTAAAGAATCTTATGAAAGATTGCTCCAACTAGGATTTGTTGAGACAAAATATAAAGGTTAACTAAAATTTACTATGATAACGAAAACAGACGTCATTAAATTAATCACTAAAAAAATTCCAAATTCCCATGTTTTTGTTGAAAACCTCAAGGGAAATGATCATTTACAAGTAACTGTAATTGCATCTGAATTTAATGGATTATCATTAGTTAAACAACACAAGCTAGTATATTCAGCTTTGAAGGAAGAATTAGCTTCAGAGGCTATCCATGCACTGGCATTAAAAACAGAAACTCCAAATTAAATTATGGACAACCTAACAAAAGATAAAATACAAAAACTGATTGATTCTTATCCATTGATGGTTTTCATGAAAGGGACAAAATTAATGCCTCAATGTGGTTTTTCCAACAATGTAGTTCAAATACTTAATTCCTTAGGGGTAGAATTTGGTACGTTTGATGTTTTAAGTGATTTTGCTATACGAGAAGGTATCAAAGAATATTCAGATTGGCCAACAATTCCTCAAGTTTACTTAAAAGGAGAATTTCTTGGTGGATCAGATATTCTTATTGAGATGTACAACTCTGGATCTCTTAAAGAAAAAATAGAAATTGAATTAGCGTCTTAAGACAATTAGTGAGTATAAATACTCTATTGATTAATAAAAATTAATATTTTAAAAATTTTTTTTATCAAAAAAACCTTTATTTCCATCTCCATCTGGATCAATAAAACTTGACGGATCTAAAATCCATCTTTCCATTAATCTTTCTAATTTTTCTTGATCCTTTTGCTCTAAACTACTGCAATTCCTTAATGCTTGGAGATAACCATCACTATATAATTTAAGATCAGATGGGGTATGAAAACGAGTAACTAAGTCCTGGCAACTATCGCAAATTGATTGAAAGTGACGAATTGCTTTGGGGTTTTCAAATGATGTCATAATTCGATAAATTCTGATTTTTATTTTGCATTTGTTATACCTTATTAAGAACGACCCAAAATTGCCTGGCCAAACAGTAAATAAGAATGCAATCAACTGAGCAAATCTTAGCTTCAACTCCTGGCAGTTCAAAATTGCCCACGAGCTCTCAAACTCCCTCAAGAGTTCTAGTTGTTGAACCTCACCCCACACTTAGAACAGTACTTGTGCAAAGGCTTCGCCAAGATGGCCATTTAGCTGCAGCAGTAGGTACAGCTGCAGAAGCTATTGACTTATGCAGAGAACAATCACCTGACTTATTAGTTAGCGCAGAAATACTCGAGCAGAATACTGCAATGAGACTAGCCCAACAGCTGGGGTCTTCAGTCATTGTTTTAACAGCAAGATCAGGTGTTGAAGCATTAGTAAATCTATTGGATGATGGGGCAGATGATGTTCTTAGAAAACCTTTTGGACTTGAAGAGCTAGCAGCACGATGCAGAACACTTTTAAAAAGAGGAAGGATAGGATTACAAGAGAAAGTTGAGGTTGGACCTTTAGAGGTTCATCTTCTTTTAAGACAAGTTACTCTTAGCGAGAAGCCCGTAGAATTAAGCCCTAGGGAGTTCGCACTACTTTGCGCTCTGTTAATGCCACCTGGAATGGTAAGAAGTCGTCAAGAGCTCTTAAGAATGGCCTGGCCGCCCTTCAGTGGTGGACCTAGGTCTGTTGATACTCAGGTATTAACATTGAGGAGAAAATTAGAACAGGCTGGATTGGGAGAAGGTGGAGGAATAACCACTGTTAGACAACAAGGCTATCGATTCAGTATTGATAATATTTAATTTAGAAAAGCAAAAAGTTCACCAATAATCATTAAGACCGATAGTAATGTTAGTAATTTATATGTCCAAAGTGGTGATATGTAAGATATTTGATCAATAGAAATACAAGTATTACTAGAAACAATTAATAATAATTTTTCAAAGTTTTCCACTCTTTGTGGGACAAGAAAATTATCACCTTGAAAAGTATTAAAGTAATAAACCTTGCTACCTTGACTAGTTGGCAAAGATTTTATTAATTTGATATCTTTCCAAGAAATCTCCCAATTTTTTTTACCTAAAAATTTTGAAATAAAGCTACTTTTATATGAAATTTTATTACTGCAAGTTTCTACATAATCACTTGTGATATTGATTATCAAATAAAGTCCTAAAGCAAAAATTATAATGGCGGGGATTTTTAATTTTTCAGTTGAAATAAATGGCAAAGGAATTGTAAGAGCTAAATAAAGAGAAATTAAAGAACTTTTTACAAAAAAAAGAGTTTTGAACTTTTCTATCATTTCAGAAGAATCCTTTTAGTCGGGCAATTTAAAACTGTTTATGTTTAACTTTGCACCTATTTTATGAGCACATGCGTATCCACTAAAAGCAACTGCATTAAGGCCTTGACCAGGGAAGCATGAATCCCCTACACAATAAAGGTTGTGAATTTTTGTTGTGTTGAAAGGCATTGGTAAAAGTCCTAGCAACTTTTTACTGGGAATTGGCCCATAACTACCTTCATATCTACCAAGAAACTTTTTATGAGTTTTGGGAGTACCAATTTCTTTGTGATCAATATTTTGTTCAAGATTAGGAAGAATAGTTGATATTTTTTCAATAAGAAATGAAAAATATTTTTCTTTCTTTTCCAAATATTCTTTCCTTGACAGGTCTTCCCATTCACTCATTGATGAAGGAGTAAAAGCATGTACGATATGTCTACCTTCAGGAGCAAGTGACGAGTCAAGCAAAGTAGGTATAGAAACAAAAATTACTCCTTTTTCACTTTCTAATTCATCCCAATTTTCAACGATAATATGATGACAATTAAAATGATCGGATATTAGACTTTTTTCTACTCCAAGATGAATCGAAACAAAAGAAGGTGAGGGCTTATAAGTTTCTGACCACTTATATTCACTTTTTGGCACTTTTTTACTCGAAATTAATCCTTTAGTATTATCTTTTAATCCAAAAGTGTCCCATCTAGTGGAGTTGGATACAATAATATTCGAATATATTTTTTCCCCATTTGAAAGCTTTACTCCTACCGCTCTCTCATCCTTTAAAAGGATTTCAGTTACATTAGCTTTGTATCTTATTCTGCCTCCAAATTTTTGTATACCTGTAACTAACTTTTCTGCTATGGTTCCAACCCCCCCTTTTGGATAATTTATACCTCCAGCATGCCTATCAGTAAAAACCATTCCAGCATTGATCATAGGAGTTTTGAGAGCTGGCATAACAGACCAACAAAAACATTCGATATCGATAAATTTTAAAAGTTCAGGATCTTTTATAAATTTTCTGGCTACATCTCCTACATTTACTGGTAACCATCTAGCTAAACCTAAACAAGATAATGGGGATTTAAAGAAAACCTTAAAAAGATAATTTGGATCCTCTATTGATAAAAGAGGCATTGAATCTAAACATTTAAATACACTTGCACAAGTATCGTAAAATTTCTTGATACCTTTTTTCTCCTTTGGGAAATTCGCTGATAATTTATTTATAAATTGCTCATAATTTTTATCTACTGAAATATTAAAATTATGTGGGAGATGATATTCCAATTGCACAGGATCAGGAATAGTTTCGCATTTTTCATTCACATCTTTTAGGGCACGAGTTAATAGATTGGTATAACCTTTATCTCCAAATCCAAATATCATTGAAGCTCCAACATCAAAGGTATAGCCATTCCTCTTAAAAGAGCCCCCACTTCCTCCCGGAATAATATATTTTTCAAGAACTAATACTCGTGCCCCCTTAGCAGCTAATTGTGATGCTGTTACTAAGCCTCCAATTCCTGAGCCAATAATAATTGCATCGAAATTTTCCTTACTGAATTCCATTTTTTGGATCTTTGATAACTAATCTTAGTAAATTTTGCTAAGTAAATGGTCTTTTTTAAAACAAGAATCTAGTGTATTTTTAAAGTCATTCATAGCTACTGTAGATCTTTCTTGATAAGCTTTGTACCTTAATCTTTTATCTTTAATTCTTTTAGTTAGTTCTGGTACTAAACCAAATGAAGCAGGCATTGGTTGGAATTTATACTTTTTCTGATTAGACAATATTTGATTTTTGTTACTGATAAAATTCATTAGAGATCCAATCATAGATTCATCAGGAAAACTTACTGGTTTTTTACCCTTAGCTAATAATGATGCATTTATTCCTGCGAGCAATCCCCCTGCTGCTGCAGCTGCATAACCTTCCGTCCCAGTTATTTGACCCGCAGCAAAAAGATTTTCTCTTTTTATAAATTGCAATGTTGGTAAAAGTAATTTTGGAGATTCTAAAAAAGTATTTCTATGCATTACCCCAAAACGTACAAACTCAGCCTTTTCTAAACCAGGAATCATCCTAAATATTCTTTTTTGCTCTGACCATTTGAGGTTAGTTTGAAAACCTACCATATTTAACAATTTTCCCTCTAAATCTTCTCTCCTTAATTGAACAACTGCATGAGGTCGCTTTTTCAATCTATTTTCCCTATCAAATAAATCTCCCCATTTTGGATTCCACAACCCAATGGACTTCAATGGTCCGTATCGCATTGTATCAACTCCTCTTCTAGCAATTTCTTCAATTGGTAAGCAAGCTTCAAAGAAATTAGCTGACTCTTTATCAAAGTCTTTTACATTAGCTTGTTCTCCTTCTATTAGTTCATTTCTAAAATGGATATAATCATTTTTATCCATTGGGCAATTAAGATATGCCGGATCTCCTTTGTCGTACCTACTAGCTTTAAAAACAATCTCTTGATCAATGGTATCTCCATAAATGATAGGACTAGCGGCATCAAAAAAATGACACTCATCGACACCCGTAAAAGATTGAATTTTATAGGACAATTCATCGGCAGTTAATGGACCAGTTGCGAGAATCGTTATATTTTCTTTGCTTGGGAGATCCAACTGTTCAAATCTCTTAATTTCAATCAAAGGATGATTAGATAAAGCATCAGTTAAAGCTGTACTAAATTTGGATCTATCAACAGCCAAAGCGCCTCCAGCTGGGACAGCAAATTTGTCTGCTGTTTGAACAATTAGTGATTTAAAAAATCTAAGTTCTTTCTGCAATAAACCTGCAGCCCTATCGGGACTTAGAGCACCAAAACTATTACTACAAACCAATTCTCCAAACTCACCAGTATGATGAGCTGGAGTAGATTTAGTTGGTCTCATTTCAATTAATTTAACTGATATACCAGAATTTGCTACTTGCCAAGCAGCTTCTGATCCTGCAAGACCAGCTCCTATAACTATTACTTCTTTATCTATCAATCTGGATTAATCCTTGCCCAAAAAGTCCCTATTGAATTGCTCTCTTGCTGGTTTTTGTATATTAAACACAACCCAAGCCAAAGCAGCGATTATGGGTGCGAAAACTACGATTGTTCTGAGCATTTTAGAAATTCTGTTAATTATTAGATTATTTTAACTTTTAACAGTAAATTTAGAGAGAAATTTTAATTTTTTATTTCATAAGTTAAGAATTGTTTTTCTATTTTTCATCTTGAGATAAAAAGTTGTTTTTTTTACCTTTAAAAGGGATAATTTCATATGTACTCGATTTTACAAAATGGGTCGCTAGCTCAGCGGTAGAGCATCCGGCTTTTAACCGGCTGGTCCTGAGTTCGAATCTCAGGCGACCCACATTTTTTAAATTGTTTGCATTTTTTTAAATAAAGCAAAAGATACTCTTAATTTTAAAGTTATCCCCAATTTATCAAGCATTCAATGGTTGGTTATTATCCCCCCCAACATGCCAATAGTCGATATGATCGCAACAAAATAATATTGGATTTTTTTGAAATAAACCCTAAGAGCGTTTAATTGATAAAGGAATAAATATAAAAACACATTTATGACTCAATATTGTTACATAAAGGCAATTTGTTTTAGCTAAAAATGTCTTTTGAAAAAAATACAAAAAATTACTTTACAAAGCTTCATAAAAGCTGTTACAATCATTTACAAATCTTACTTAAATTATCATGACACCTGAAGCAGAACGTTTTAATGGTTGGGCAGCAATGTTAGGTTTCGTCGCAGCAGTCGGCGCATACGTAACTACTGGACAAATCATTCCTGGTTGGTTCTAAGCCCCAAAAAATATTTAATTTTTTTGGAAACAAACCCTTGCCTTATAAATTATTATCTAAAAATCCTCACGATATAGAAATATGTTCAATTTATTTCTATTCTGAGGATTTTTTTAAATTTTTCAATTGTCAGAGGTTTTATCAATTAACTAAAATTTCTTAAATTATAGTCAAAAGAGCCATTTAGTAATTTGCAGAGATTGGATTTATTGAATTGATAGTAAAATATGCTTTATTTATATGGTAAGCTTCAAATTATATTTAGTGAAATCCTTGATTAAAAGAGGATTTAAGTTAATTTGATAGTTCAAAAATTTTTTTATCCATATCATCCAAACAAGTAGAACATAATAAGTGTCCTTTTTTAACCCAAAAAGTTTTAGTAGATCTTTCAATATCTTTTCTACAGATTAAACACTTGAATATTGGCGACATAAATAAGATTTCAAATATATTTGTAATTTTATCAATTTTTGCGTGTTTTTCTTCTTTCAAACTATAAATAAATAGTTTTTACAAATTTGAATTAATCTGTAATTAAAAAAGACCTGCATTTAG
>JFNH01000116.1 GCA_000634415.1 Prochlorococcus sp. scB245a_519A13
TGTATGTTTAAAATCTTTAGGAAGTCTTGTTTTAAAACCAATCCATATTTCTTTATTTAAAGTGCTTCTTTGCTTTGTCTCAAATATTGCTCTTTCTGTTTCTTTTCCTGAACCTTCTTTAAGAGGATCATTATTCCATCCATGCTTCACTGTAACTTCAAGATACTTATTGCCATCAAGATCTTTTTTAATTCTAAATGGTTTTAAACCTGTTCCCTTATC
>JFNH01000117.1 GCA_000634415.1 Prochlorococcus sp. scB245a_519A13
GAACTGCAGTTTCCTTAGTTACATAAAATAATTTTTTTTCATCAGTAATGGATGATTCACCTTTCGTGATCGAAATTTCATCTTTTGTAATGGATAAATCATCTTGGGTAATGGATAATTCATCTTTTGTACTGCAAGAAGTAATAATAAGGATAAATAAAACCAGTAGCTTTTTCATGATTTTTTAGATGATAAATTCACTT
>JFNH01000118.1 GCA_000634415.1 Prochlorococcus sp. scB245a_519A13
ATATTAACTTTGAATGATGCTGTTGTTGTTGGAGAGAAACCTCCATCATAACTATCAACTAACCCTTCACCTCCTGCGAGTAAAGGACTCTTAGTTGATTTATCATTATCAAAAGAGTTCGCAAAATCAATACTCTCTACGTCAGAGTAATTTGAAATATCATTGAGGTTAACCTCAGTAGCATTTGCAACTATAGGTGAAAATAATCCTAAAGCAGCTGGAGCTACCAACAAACGTTGGAAAAGCTTCATTAAAGTGTCCTCACACAATTAAAGTAATTTTAAAATAGTTTAAAAAACTATCATTAACAAGTCACAGTAGACAAAAAAAAAGTTGTCTAAACAAAAAAAAGACCTGCATTTAGCAGGTCTTTTTAATGTGTGTAAGATTTCTAAATTAAATACGAACTTAGAAGCTGAATGATGTCTTAACCATAACACCAGTTTGATCTGGAGTTCCAACTGTTGCTTGCTCCTTGACGTAAATAAGTGGAGTAATTGTCATTCCATCATTTACAGGGTAAGAGTAATAAGCTTCATACATTAGCTCTTCTGTTTGGTTCTCGAGTTGACCACCAGATGTACCTAAAGCAGCACCTAGTTCTCCTGGACCTACTTCTCCATTAACTCCAATGAAGTAGTTAATTGATTCGTCAGCAGTCACGGCATTAGCTCCGATATCACCGATTTCATAACCACCACTGATATTTAAACCGTTATCGAATGAATAGTAACCGTTTAATGCTGTGAATGTATTTTCGGTTGTAGCACTAGTTTCAATTGATCCATAAGTTAGAGAAAGACCATATTGATCAGCTGTGTACGCTACGTTAGCACCGACTGCATCCATAGATTCTTTGGTCATGATGCCTGTTTCAGGACCTGCATAACCAATAGCAGCAGTTATACCATTACCAAAGTCATAGCTTGCTCCAGCCATAGCTCCACCGTTAGTGATTCCAGCATTTACGTTGCCGCAATCATCCAATGTGTTAGATGGTCCACCATAAGCACAAGCTGTAGTGAATAGAGCGCTTCCGTCTGTGTTGTCACCAACGATTGCAGTCAAGCTATCGCCAACTGGGAAAGTGTAAGCAACACCATCAACAGTTAAAGCATCAGCTGTATTGTTTAGGTCAAACTCAGCAAGTGGACTTGTTGAAGCACCAGCTGCGGTAGGACCGTTACCAGCGTCAAGAGAGATATCAAGTGAATCTTCACCAGTAAAACTTGTGTTTAGGTCGATCTGGAAACTGTATACAGCTTGTACATCCTCGTCTCCATCTGTTACGCCAGTTGAAATACCTTTACCATCAAGGTAACCAATCGCAAAGTCAGTAGAGAATGATGCTGTTGTTGTTTCTGAGAAAGAACCAGCTTCAAAATTGTTAAGTCTTGCTTCTAAACCATCTACACGGCTGTTGGTAACAGCAAGTTCTTCAGCAGGGTTGAAGTCATTAATAGTAACTTCGTTTGCAGTAGCAGACAAAGGCGCAAGTAAGCCTAAAGTCGCAGGTGCTACTAGCAAGCTTTTGAAAAGCTTCATAAATTTCCTCACACGAAATTTAAAGGACACTTTAAGATAGTGTATTTTGAGATACAAAATCAAGTATTAGTGGATACATTTTGACTTATTTATGCCACTTTCTAAAGTTATACAGTCAGTTTATTTGTTATAAGTTTATTTATTTTTAATATTTATCTAAATTTATAAGTTTCAAATTTATAGTTTTTTGGAAATTTTGAAAGAAACTTTATCTGTTTTATATTTTTTCTTCTTTTTAGTGTCCACTGAATCTACGTACCATCCGGAAGCTAACCTTGTGTCAATTTCCTCGTAACTTTCTTTTTGATTTAATTTACTTAGGGATTTTTTCTTATAATCCATAAATTTTCAACATTTTTACTTTAATAAAAAAAATATAGCATCTAAAAATAATTTGAGCATCAAATTAATTAGGTTAAAAATTTAATAGGCTTTTGAAAATTATTTTCTTTTGAAGTTTTACTTTCATGAAATCTTTAGAAAAAAGAAAAAAAACTTTTATTTCCCTCAACGGAAAAAATAATTAGTTATATTTTTTTTAAATTTATACCTGAGGAGCACAAGGTCAAATGACTCACCTTAATCTTATAGTAAATTCCTTACCTAGAGATTTACTAGAATTTGTTTTTTTTCTTGCAGTAGGTTTTACAGCAGGGTCAGTTGGAATCATTTAAGTTAACTCAATTTCATCTCTAACTTTTTCGTCAAATTTAAACAAAGAATTACATAGTTTGTTAACTAAAATTGTAAGAAATAATTAATCAATAGTCTAAATTTTACTTCTACTTAATTTAAAGCGAAATTATTGACTTGACAGGAAAATCAACTTTTAATCTACCTTTCAATTTACTTAATTCAATAACGGTTATTAAACCTAGAACTTCCTTCCTTTGATCTTGAAGCAACCTTGAAACGCAATTAACTGTCCCTCCTGTCGCTAACAAGTCATCTACGATTACAAAAGAATTGAATTTTTTAAGGGCCTTGCTTTGTATTGAAAGAGAATTTTTTCCATACTCCAAATCATATTCTCTTGTTAATAGATGTCCTGGAAGCTTGCCAGGTTTTCGTGCAACTATCATTGGTTTAGATAATTCTAGAGCAACTGCAGAACCAAAAATAAATCCCCTAGCATCTATAGAAATTATTGCTTCAGCATTTTTTAAAAACTCATTTGAAGACATTTTTAAAATAATGTCCTTAAAAATATCTGGATATTGAAGAATTTCTAGAACGTCTTTAAAATCAATACCTTTTTTTGGAAAATCCTTATATGTGAGAATCAAATCTTCTAATTTTTTCATACTTTTAATTCTCCAAAACAATTCAGATGGATATCCTTGTGGGATTCAATCTATATCATAGATATGTAGTAATTTAAAAAAATTTCAAAACCAACTTATTAGTAATGTAATTTCTAGGTTTGGATAAACTAATTCATATAATTAATCTTTTTTTTGAAAAAATATTAACTAATGTCATTTCTGACCTAAAACTTTTAGCGAGATTAGAAAAACTATAAAATATCGCTTTAAAGTTTCAATCAAGTTCAGGGATGATTTCAGTCGCTACAAAGACTAATTTCGATCGACAAAACACACATTTTTCTAGTGACAAAAAAGCGGCAAAAATCATTATTTAGCTTCAAAAGTGATTTTTTATAAAAAATTTAGGAATTTGGTCTTTTATAGATGACTGTTATGAACTAAGATCTTATGAGCGGGGCGTGGCGCAGCTTGGTAGTGCGGGTGCTTTGGGAGCATACCTTTTTACTAACGAGAACTATTGCAATAACTGACTTTCTTACTTTTATTACAGAATAAAAAGCGAGGGAAAGCGACAAAACTTTATTAACGCGCGTGTCATTAAAGCACCCGCTTTATTAAAGATTTTTTTAAGTTTTATTAATACCTTTAAATTTCAAAAAGATTGATCTTGCCTTAGTAAAAGGCTCAGTTTTTCTTAAAATGTACACTTTTTCAAGGAATAACTAGACTTTTTTGAATAAAGAAACAATAATTAAAAAAAATTTTTATTTAAGTGAGATTTATTAAAGCATTAAGCCTAATCCCAATAGCTTTTGGTTCAGTTCTTTCTGTTTCTGCTAACGAATACAAGTTTGAGGAATTCAAATTTGATCAAGTAGAAAATAAGCAATATATGTATAAGCCAAAAGATAAATTGGATAAATACATAATTAAGGGGGCAACTTATTCAACTAAGTTTCTTCCATTAATGAATGATGGTGCAGAGGGTAGTGAATATACAAACCTTATGGCTAATGATTTTAAAAAATTATTAGTCGATGCTGGATTTGATTTAGCAAATGCAAATGCAAATGATTTGATACAAAAAATCCCGTTTTTTGCTCAGACTTCTATAAACATATCGGGAGGAACAGACTCAGATACAATCTTCTCAATAAATAGTTTGATGAAGCTTGGGGAACTTGCAAAAGATGAAGAGGGAGATATCAAAACTCTTGCATTTTCTCAAGCTAGATTTGCTAATGCAACAAATTCAGACGGTTCAACAACAAACTTAGGTTTAGGAATTAGACATCGTCCAAATGACATTTCAATGATAGGTGCCAATGCTTTTTGGGATTATAGAATGACAGATTATAGTGACGCCCATAGCAGGCTTGGATTAGGTGGAGAATATTTCTGGAAAGATTTTGAGTTTAGAAATAACTGGTACATGGCAATTACTGATGAAAAAGATATATCAATAAAGGGAGTTTCATATAAAGAAAGAGTTGTAGATGGATGGGATGTTGAATTGGGATACAGACTGCCTAATAATCCAGAGATAGCTTTTTTTGTAAGAGGTTTCAATTGGGACTATAAAAATACTCAAGACAATTCAGGTTTAGAAGGGTCTGTTAGCTGGCAAGCCACCCCTCATGTAGGCCTAGAAGCATATGTCTCTAATGAGATTTCAGCCGCATCTACAACCTTAAACACTTCTCTACCAGGAACAGATGAAACATTCTTTGGTTTAAGGATGAACATAACAGGAAATCCTGTGAAGTTTGAGGCAGCAAATTATAAGAAAAATATGATCACTCAAATGACACAACCGGTTAAACGTAAATATGATGTTCTATTAGAACGAAGTTCTGGAATTATTTTTCAGGTAAGAGGAGGATAAAATCGACTTAATTATTCAATCAAAAAAACTCTAATTTAAATCAATGAATTCTAAAAATCTTTTCAATTTTCTTTTAACCACTGCAGTCAGCAGTACAGCGATATCTTTGGGTTCACTTTTATATACACCCGAGAAAGCGAATGCGGCTTGGGGAGGTATTCCAACTTGTCCCTCAAGCCCTAATGCAAATCCAATGAGTTCCGATTGTCTCCTTACACCTGAAGTAATGGAAATTACATTTTATGAATTGGGATTCTGCAAATCATCCGATCCCTTAGCAGGAGCAAATTTTGATAGAACTAATTGTGAGAAAGTATGGGAATCGAGCACTGGACAAACCGCTGATCTAGCTGCTTTTTCTTATAAAGGTTTAGCTGGTTCTGGGACTTATAAGATTTCTGCAGGTACTTATCAATATGCTTACGTAGTTATTAGTAATGTAATGGGATTAAAAGGAAAGTCAGATTTTAACGGTCTAACTTATTTTACAACTGCTGATGGTAATGGAACAAACACTGCAGGAGATCCAGACATGAGTAGCTATGCAAAATATGATCTTGACATTGCACAGCTTAGTAACGGTTCTGGCTGTTGGGATTCTCCTGCTACTACTACTACAGGTTATGGAACTACGAAAGCATATTTGGCGAATAGTAGTCTAATTACTGCTGGCAATATGGCTGAATGTGATGCAGCAACAAGATTTATTGGGAGCATTCAGTTAGAAACTCCAGTAACCATTAAATCAACCACCAAAACATATGGATTGACTTGGAATATTGAAGACAAAGGTTTATGGGTTGTAAAAGGTAGTGGAATTCATCCATCATCATTCGGTAGCGGTCCATTTTTACCAGTATTTTCATTTGAGTAAATTTAGTTTGAGCTTAAAAATGATTGAATAATATCCTCAACTTGAAAATTTTTAGTAAAAAAAAAGAAATTTGAAAAATTAATTTTAGTTTTAACAAAAATCATCTCTAATTTTTGTCGCTAAAAAAGAATAAATTCAAGCGACAAAACACTAACTTCGAGAGTGACAAAATAGTGACGAAAAATCATTTTCTAGCCTCAAAAGTGATTTTTTATAAAATATTTAGCAATTTGGTCTTTTATAGATGTCTGTTATGAACTAAGATCTTATGAGCGGGGCGTGGCGCAGCTTGGTAGCGCGGGTGCTTTGGGAGCACTAGGTCGCAGGTTCGAATCCTGTCGCCCCGATCAGTTATAGCAGTAAGTCTCAGCTAATACCTAATTCACGCAAAATATTACTTCACGCAAAACTCACGCAAAAGTTATTTTCTCCAGAATAATTGGCATAACTTTAAAATCTAGTATTTGGTTTTGACCGACTTAGCGTAACTTTCAAGGGGTTTTCTGTCGCCCCTTTTTTAGTCTAATCCTTGAATATGTTTGTTATGGAAAGTATCCCAAAAACCTTCCTTATTAGTTATTAGTTTATCTGGATCAACGTATGGGATCTTATCTCTGCAATTATCAATTAAACCAAATTCACTCCCGTATCTTTCACCACGTCCAATCCATTTTTTTTCTGCTGTTTTATAAGAATATCTGCCGTCAAGATATCTATGGCAGATATCATCTTTTGTAGGGAAAAACCACCAAATTCCAATAAGTCCTAAAATTGCTCCAGTAACAGTTACAATCCCTTTCATTTCTTTAAAAAGGATATTTATAATCTGGAATAAAATTTTTGCAGTAAAAAACAATTCGTGCAGACTCGTCGGTATAAAACTGAATTCCCTCATAGTTATTTTTTGTTAAACCTAATCTTTTAAATGCTTCTTTAGGACTAATTTCAAAAAAAACTTTTGCACAAGTGTCTTTTACCTTAAAAAGGCTATTCGCGTTTACGGGAATAGCCATAGCTAACAAAAGCGGTGCAAGTAGTAAGCGTTTCATTTATCCCATCCATTCCCAAAATCTGAAATTAAAAAAATTTTTACTTGGTTTATTTTTTTTTCTATTTAATTTTGCCTGTTTTTGTTGTTTAGATTTTTCGGGATCTTTTTTGTAATTATCCACAAATTCTTTGAAATCATCCTTCATAATTTTTCTCTTTTAAAGTTGTAGTAATGCATCGTGGTTCCGTTTGCAGCTAAATCTTGATTAACTACGTGAGAAATCATTTCCCAACCATCATCTCCTAATTTGTTTAAGATTTCGGGCAATGATGGGACTTCTTTAGAGGAGAAATTATCAGACCAGCCTCTAATTCTTTCTCCATCAATATCAAGTAAATTTATCTCTTGGGTTATACCCCTTCCTTTGTAATCTAATCTTAAATGTTTATAGTCCCATCGCTTAATACCTTTTTCCTTAAGCGTATTGAGGAAGGCAGCTTCCTCTGCTTTTTTCTTTTCTATTAAGGCTTCTCTTTCCGCCTGAGCTTGTGCTTCAAGTTCTTCTTTTGGTATTACTGGTTTTGGCTTTGCGGCTTCTTTTGCTTGTGCTAATTTTTCTGGATCTTTTAATTGCTCTACTCTTTCCATAGATATTCTGCTAACTACTTTCCCATTTGAATTTTTTAATTCAAAATTATTCCCTCTTTGTCCAGATTTATTCTCATCAGCTATTTCTTTGCTTGAAATCTCTTTTCTAATTAATGCTGCTTCAACAGCAGCTTCAAAATTACTCAACATTTTTATATTTAAATTTATTTATCTTTTAGCATTAAAAAATTCAGAATATATGAATTATTAAATTCTTTATATTGAAATCTTTTAGAAGATGCAATAAATCAACTTTCAATCTCATTTAATGTAGCGGTGCAAGAAGTAAGAGCTTCATTAATATCTTAAATTACATTTCTTGGCATAAGTTTTAAGTTCTGATTTGAGACTATTTGAAGTTTCACCATATGCTTCAGGCCAGTTTGCAGCTTGTATTGCTAATGTCACCATAGTGCATCCATCCATACCTAATTTAAATTGTTGATCAGCATTATTTAATGCATCTTTAACCATACTATTTGCGTTTACAGAAGAAGGTAAAGATAAAGCAGCTAAAAACAGAATTAAAAATTTTTTCAAAACAAAAAGTAGCTAATTACCCTTTATTTTAGATCGATTGTCAAATTAAATCTCACGCAAAACTCACGCAAATCAAGGTTTAATAGTCCGAATTAGGCTACACTTACTTCTCTAAAAGTACTGATAGCAACATAAGTCTCAGTTATAGCTTCATTTTTGCGGGTTCTTTGGGAGCACTAGGTCGCAGGTTCGAATCCTGTCGCCCCGATCAGTTATAGCAATGGATTACAAATATTCGAGTTAGTCTTATATTGAGAAAGGAGCGCTAGGGTTATGTACTTTGTATATACTTGTGCCTTACTTTTACAGGAAATTATTTATCCCATAGATGAATTGTCAAATCTTTGTTATGAGTCAATTCATTAAATTTATCAATTTCAAGATTAGTGTTGTACATAATCATTGGCAATTCCATTTCATGTAATGAGCCATGGGCGCGATAACCTTCATCTAAGGTTTCATATTCTTCATCTGCTTCTCCAAACATAGTATTTTTATCACCTTCGACAACCAAATCACCAATATGATGAATACTAGTTTTATATTTATCAGCAATATACTTACTATCATAAACTTCATCAACTCCCTCAAGAGATTTTATGATATCTCTAACAGGCTCTTTATCTTCAGGATCCTTTAGCCATATCCAAGAGCACCCAGTATAGTTTTTGTGATGTTTTATATAGTAATCTCGCTCTGGAGACAATGCGAATAACAAAGGTATACCTCTGTTTTCACAGACTTTGGCTAAATTCCAACATCTAGTTTTTTTGTTCATACTATGGTCAGCTGTTAGAAGAATGGCTGCATCTGGAGCACATTCAGTTATCTCTCCAAGTCTTGCATCCATTTTTTGAAGATGTAACTGTGAGCCTATTTCCTCAGGAGCCCATCTATGCATCGGATAATCAGTTATGTGCACATAAATTAAGTCGATAGATTTATCCTTTTTTAATAAATAAATTGCTGCATGCCAAAGCCAATCATTAACTTCAGAAGAATAAATATGAGCAGGTTCACCAATAGCTTCAACTAAATCTTTCGGTGGATTTTCTGCAGTTATTGCGATATCAGCAGAATCTCCAAAAAGCTCAGTTGATTTCTTTTTGGAGCTTAAAACTGCTACCTTTTTGTTACGCTTTTTTCCTTTAATAAAAACCGAATCAACCTTTATTAGGTTTTTGTCATTCATGTACTCAGGAGTACCACTTTCGCGATTAAAATAAGAATTTGCAATGATTCCATGATCTTTAGGCCATGAACCGGTTGCGATGCCTACATTATTTACGTTCGTGACACTTGGATAACATCCTGATACTTTTTTAAATAACCCTTCTTTAATTAATTTATTCTTTATTACGGGTAAATTAGTTCCTTCAAGATATGTTAGACCAAAACCATCTAACATCCCAATGACACATCTTTGATTTTCAACTAGCATTTAAATTCTATTTTTTTTAAATTATTTTCCTTAGGTTAAATATGATTTAAGTAGAAATTAAGCTCTAATTATTAATATATTTGTTCCGAATATTCACACTTAATTGTTCAACAATAATTACAAGGATAAAAATTAAAATTAATATTGTGGATGCTTGATCATAATTAAACATTTCCATTGCAACTTTTAATTCAATACCAATTCCTCCTGCTCCAACTAATCCTAAAACTACAGATGAACGTACTGCTTTTTCAAGACTAAATAATGAAGTATTAATAAATGAAGGTAAGACTTCAGGGAGTACTGCACAAAAAATTATTGCTATTTTTGAAATACCTATTGCCTCCAATGCTTTTTGAGGTTTTTTTTCAATCTCTTCCATGGCTTCTGCAAAGAAACGCCCAGAGAATCCAATAGTATCAACAATTATGGTGAGGGTCCCAGCTGAGGTACCAAGTCCAATAGTCGCAACAAAGAAAATTGCCCAGATAAGATCTGGAATCGTTCTGAAAAATGCAATTAAGCCTCTAGAAATTTTATACAATTTTGGAATTGGACTTAGTTCTTTAGCCGCAAATATTGCCAAAGAAAATCCTCCCAATATTCCTACAAATGTCCCTACAAATGCTATCTGTAAAGTCTCAAGAATCGATTTCAAAAGAGGGAAAATCCTTGAAAAATTTGGAGGTAGCATTTCACTAAGAAGACGAATCATATATGGCACACCTTTTAACAACTCAAGAGGTGATAAACCAACTTGCTTACTAGACCAAATGAAAAACAATAGAACTAAAAGGTATGAGAAATAAACTAAATTATTTGTTTTATCCCATCTTGGAGGTAAATCTCTATAATTATTTTTCATTTTTATGCAGCATAAAATTCATCAACATCAAGTTCATTAAGTTCTTTAGATTTAATATTTATTTTGATTACTCCATCTTTCAAACCAATTACTCTATTTGCATAATGTTCAGCATGCTTTAGGTCGTGAGTTGTAAAAAATAGCGTAATTCCTTGCTTTAAAGTGAGATCTTTTAGAAGGTTCATAACTTCAATTCCAACCTTTGGATCTAGACTTGCGACAGGTTCATCAGCGATCATTAACTTGGGTTTTTGCATTAGAGCACGTGCTATTGCTACCCTTTGAGATTCCCCTCCAGAAAGTGTATTAACGTTATTCTTTGCAAAATTTTTTAATCCAACTTGATCTAAACAATTCAGAGCCCTAGATCTAATTTCAGAGGGAGCAAATGCCTGATACCATAATCTAGGATTTGGGTGGGAATTTAAAGATCCATGAATAACATTACTTAAAACGCTCAACCTTGGTACTAAATTATGAGTCTGCCAAATAAAAGCAATATCTCGTCTATAAAACTTTAGTAAATTATTATTTTTCATATTCAAGCGTATCTGATTAGTATAAATTTCTCCTTTTTCAATATTTGTTAAACCTAAAAGACATTTGATTAAAGTAGATTTTCCACTACCATTAGATCCAATTAGTGCAACTGATTCTCCATAACTTACATTTAAATTTATTTCTCTTAAAACTTTTTTATTTTTATAAGACTTACTTAAATTAGTTACTTTTAATATTTCATGAGAATCTCTTAGAATAGATGATTTTGTAAACTTTTCCATGAGATTCTCTTGAAAAAAATAATAAAGAAATTTCTAATCTACAAAAATTTATTAAATTTATTTACTCCAATGGTTTTATACATTGATCGCACGTAATCATAATCGCTATCTTTTGTATTAGGTAAAAATTGCATTCCAGTAAATTTCTTATTATCTTCTCCAAGAAGTATTGCACTTATCATTTCATCAGAATTCTTAGACAGAGCACTTTTTATTTTATTCACGGATTTTTTATCTAAACCTTTTCTATAAAGCAAAATATCATTAGGCAAATCTCGACTTCTAGCAATAACTTTAAATGCACCTGGTTGATACTGTTTATCAATTGATCTTAATTTCAAAAACTTATCATTGGTTGTAGCAAATGCAGCGACATCACCTCTTTTGAGTGCTTCCCAACCAACTTTAACGCTTGTATGAAAAGGCTTTATATCTCTTAAAGGATTTAGCCCTGCATCTTTCATAACTTGAAAAGGAGCCAAGTGCTTTGAGGTGGAGCCAACTGATCCCATTGCAACTTTTTTATTCTTAAGATCTTTTACATCTTGTATTGGACCATCAGCCATTACGACAATAGAATTAAAATAATCTGGTCTTGAAAACCCTACGAGAGTTTGGGCATCTGTCTTATTTTTAAAAATTACGTATTCTGCAGGGCCTGTTAAAACTAAATCAATCTTTTTATTTCTCATAGCTTCAACTGCAGCTGTTCTATTCGGAACAGGGTAAAACTCAATATTTAATCCAGTTTTTTCAATCAATTTATCTCTGAAAGGACCAAACTCAGTTTGCAATTGTTCCATTCCTTCTAGGTCAGTAATTGCGAAATTAATAATTTCTTGTGCAATTGCAGAGACTGACATTGCTGAAGACGCTAGAATCCCTATAGCAAGGACTTTTGTTTTAGAAAAAAAACTCTTTAACATTTTTTGAGTAGTTGATACCCAAAGAATAAAGAATATTCATCTTTTAAAGTTATGTTTTTTTTAGAGGGAATTTAAAAAAAGTTTAAGTTCAGATTAATTTTTAAAAATACAAAAACTTTTTTTTTCATTTCTTAATTACTTCTTAATTCAAATCAATTAATATCACTTTGTTTTTAATGAAATTAAGTGAAATACAAAACTATAAAAAATTTCAAAAACAAATTACAAGATTCTGATAACGATGAATTTGCTGATTTATTATTTGATTTTATTAAGGAGGAAGGAAAAACTGCTTATGATGAATCTGTCTCTCAATTACAACATGCTCTCCAAACAGCATCACTCGCTCGCACTGAAGATGGCAGAAGACATATAGTAATTGCTTCTTTATTGCATGATATAGGTCATCTTTTTATTGAAGAGAATGACGCAAAAAAAATAAAAGATCTTAACCATGAAATTATTGCTTCAAATTTTTTAAAAGATTTTTTCTCTGAAAAAATCACGGAAAGTATCCGCTTACACGTTGTCGCAAAAAGATATTTATGCTCAATCGATAATTCTTATTATGAGAGATTAGCTAAATCATCTAAAAAAAGCTTTGTGGTTCAAGGTGGAGCTTTAGAAAAAAAAGAGATTATTGAACTGGAAAATAATATCTACTTTAAAGACGCAATTCAATTAAGGAAATGGGACGATAGAGCCAAGGTTTCTCTAAAAGAAGTTGAAGAATTAGATACTTATAAAGAAATGATTGTTGCCGAAAGATTTGCTAATTATTAAAAATATTGTTAATTGCACATTTTATAGATCGAATTTTCCAAAAAAACTGTCAAACCTAAGACCTAATTAACAGAGAGCACTATGTCGTAGAGGGGAGCGCTAAGGGGAGCGCTAGATGTATGTACAAACTAAATATAAGTACATAAATAGTTCAATATGCTGTCTCAAATCAGTTCCACTTACCTAGATATAATATAGTTATAGCTTCATTTTATTGGATATTCTCAAATGATCAAAGGAGTGCTTTGGGAGCACTAGGTCGCAGGTTCGAATCCTGTCGCCCCGACTCTTAAAAACCAAGTCATACTAGCGAGTTACCCAGACTCGTTTTTTAATGGGAAATTGACATCACTCTCGTTATGTAAATTTGACGTAAATTTGAGATTTACTTAAAATTTCAGTTATCCAAAATTTATTTTTTGAAAGCCGATCTACAATAAGGTCAATTATCTACTTTTTTAATGTCAAGTACACAAGCTATAGAAAATTTAATTGATGGTTATGCAATCAGTGAAGATTCTTCTTTTCTAGTACCGAATGCAACTGAAGAATTTTTTTGGATGTAATGCCAAGTGGAAAACCAATCTATGCGTAGGGGTTAGTTGGAATGTTTGATAGTAAAGACATAGTTGCAGAATCCTCAGAACTAATCAAAACCCACAAAATCGAAATTTACGGTAAATAGAATACTCAGTTTTCACTTTGAATGAAATCTTCAGTTACAAAGGGAATCAAAATAAAGATATTTCAACTGACACTTACATATTTAAAAATGAAAACGGTACATGGAAATATGCCTGGATGCAAAGATCAAAAGGAACTACTGATATGAAAACTTAGGAATAAAAAAGCTGAATACTTGCACCGCAGGTAAATTAAGGCTTGGTTATCCTAAATCAATAATCCCTGAAGAAATACCTTTTTAATTAATGTTGCGACTTCTTCCGTTACCGATTTTTATTTGCATTTATCTATTCTCTTGGTGGAGATGTAAAAAAAATATTATCGCTAGTGATAAGCAACTACAACCTTGCATTAATTGGGCATATATAAAAAATTTACCGCTCCCACCAAAACCTTCTTTTGTCGAGTTTTATATTGTTTATGTCTCTTCTTTTTTTAAATTTCCCTTTGGGATAATCATTCAACAACTACCTTTTGCGAAGAAAGTAAGATACTACGAAAGAGAAATGAAATTAATATTTGATAAATGGAATCTAGAAAAGATTAAAAAAATAATTAGCTAGTTCATTGATATATCTGGAGTAAAAATATATAAATTCCTAATAATACAAATATTGCTACACCTACTCCTATAACTGTAGTGGGTTGATTATTCCAAAAATTAGTTAACAATTCCATTGATTGGGAAGTTTAAATTTTTTTAGCTCTATGAGCTCTATTCATGACTTTTCTTAAAATATTATTTTTAATTGATAAATCAGAAATACAATAAAGAGTTAAAAACAAAACTACTTTTGCAAAAAATGAGATTTGCATAATAAAAATAACTCTACAATCATAAAAGCAAATTTCATTAAAACTGCCAATTTTTTAGAAGACCTTATAGTGAGATTTTTAATAGTTGGATACGAAAGACTGAAAAAAAAATGCAACTAGCTCAACCGTCTTATCGTCCGGAGAAGCTACTATTAGATATAAGATAGAGTTAGTAGAAAGAGACTTATGAGGGAGTTGGAAGAAAATACTATCGAACAAATAAGAACTCTTCTTAATTTATTTAGAACAAACAGATCTATTAAAAAACAAGGATATTCTAAGATGCTTAGATGTAATAGCAAGAGAGTATGGCGGAGAAGTAGTTGACAAAAATTAAATGGCAAATCCAGATCAAAAAACAATATTGCTAGAACAAGCTTATGGCGAACTAAAGGCAATTTACACCAAGTTACAAGCCCAATCTGGAGACAGATATGTAAGTAAAAACTTTACTTTGAGAACTTGGGAGGGTTTATGAAAAAGATATTGATGAGAACTATGACATAGATTGGGAAGTTTAAATAAGTTTATTTGATATTCTTTTGCTATGAATTAATTGAGGCCAAACCTCGTCAGCACACTCTACGTTTGCTGCAAGACATAAATTGATTCTATATAGTTGCGAATCGATTTAATAACCCTTTCAGTAGTTGGAATTTCTGGAAGGGTTTCTTGTTACTGATATTTATTTAGTAATCGGTTATAAATTACCAGCAATACTATTACCCCAACTATTCCATAAATTGCATGGTATGGGTCGTGGTGATTATGCCAAAGCTCCTTTAAAAATAACTTCAATACTTCATAGCTATTGCCCAATGAGAATAACATCCATATGATTTTCTCTAATTAATTTGCATAATTTCTTACAACTGTTAATTTTAGTGGGCTTCAACAAATTCAAATGCAAGATCAAAAAATTGAAAAAATAGCAGCTGTTGCAGTAAACATAACTAAGGTGCTGGTAATAATTTATTTAGGCTTCCTAGAAGTATTTAAAATTTTCAAATTACTTATAGAGAGTTTAAATACTGAATTTGATATTTCTCGAAAATGGGCTTCACAAAATTATTCAATTCTAAAAAAACGACTAGCGGAAGGAAAAGTAGCGGGTGCTATAGAAAACTAGTAAGCATTATATTCACGCAACAAGTTTGATCGAATATACTGCATCCTTACAATTATTTTTTTTATCCCATTCCTTTGCGAAAGGAGATTGCATCTCTGCACCTAATTTTTCTAAGTCGGTACAGTACATTAATAAATGAGATTTGTGTTCATTCACTTTTACAAACTCATAATCAGTTACAAACTCTTTGCACATTTCTTCAAGAAATAATGTCGTTACATCATTTTTAAATTCTTCAAATGTACAGCTAAAAGTTGAAATGATGAGAGTATTCATTAAAAAAAGGAGCTAATTGCCCCTTATTTTAGATCGGCTGTCAATCTTGTTCTATGAGTAGACTTTGGCAACTATTGGACCAGCTTCTTCATCAGTAAATACAGGTGTGGTTTCCCAATTGAGAAATTCACCCCATTCAGCGGCATGTTGATATATTGCTTTTGGATCATCAGTCTTTAAAACTATCCAACCCTCTAAAGAACCAGGTGCGTGATATCTTCCAATCATCTCAACTCCAGGATAATCTCCCCCACCACCAAGAAATTTTTCTGCACCTTTTTGATGATATCCGGCCTTAAATGACCAATGCTGAACATAAAGCATTTTATTTTTTAATTTTTATTGGCTTTCTATTACTAGCAAAAAAAATAATTACTGAAAATAAATAATTTTAATTGCCCATTTTTGAAGATCCATTAGTGAAACCATTAATTGAGAGTGCAGGCCATATGAACGATTCAACTGTTATTTCAAGCTAAATTTAATTGAAATTCAAACTAAAATAAGAGGAAATTAGCACCTTTTTTATGCTGTTTCTAATTTCTTATAAATTCACTGATGCAGGCGCCTAAAACAAGGGATCCAAAATTTTAAAAGAATGCTACAGCAAAGGAGGGTCACAAAATAGACCAGAGGGTTATGAAGTTAAATCTTGGTTTTCTTACCTCAACATGGCAATAGGTACTCTGTTGTAGATGCTGATTCTTTAGAAACTATTTGGAAACAGTGGAGTCCTTGGAGAGAATTATTGGAATTCACTATTGAACCTTTTGCGGATTTAGATCAAACAGTAGCTTTATATTGTTAATATTGTAAAATAAACCACTTTTAACTTGTATAAAAATATAAGACTTAGCGATTATGCCGCGATTCAAAAAATAATGCTTATTTAACCTATTTAACTTTTTTATTTTTTAATATATGAGAAATTAAACCTCTAAATAGTTTATGAGTAAATTTAAAGATAACTTTTCAAGTGAAAGCTTTTACCCAGATAGTAATTATTATCTTGACCAAGATAATGCCCCTAAAGAGGACCCAATTATAGAAGATCAAAAATCTAATATAGGAGGAAGTTTTGAATGGCCAAATAACTATTGGTTTATTGCTGAAAGAACCAATGGAAGGCTTGCAATGATAGGTTTCATGGCTGTCATTATTAACTACACCTTATTCGGATGGATAGCCTATCCAATCCTTTAAATGAGTAATTCTAATTTTGACAAAAATGGTTTAGATAAATTTGGAACACATTTGCTTTAATATGCTGCGTTTGTTGTAACTTTATTTGCTATACATTTTGACCATTTAACTTAAATTTCCCAATAACTTTTATTGCCTTTTGATTATTCATATGTTTTTGAGGAGTTTTCGAGTAATCTTTTTAATTCCATGAGTTCCTCTTTACTAAGTTCTCTATATTTTCCTGTTGGCACGTCTAACTTAATATTCATAATTCTTATACGCTTTAATGATAGTACTCTATATCCTAAGGCCTCACACATTCTTCTAATCTGACGATTAAGTCCCTGTGTGAGTATTATTTTAAAATTTCTTGGACCCAATTGTTTTACGAAACAATTTTTAGTTATTGTGTCTAATATTTCAACTCCATTACTCATATTTTTAATAAACTCGCTATTAATAGGACGATTAACTTTTACAATGTACTCTTTTTCATGATTATTTCTTGCTCTTAGTATTTTATTTACGATATCTCCATCATTAGTTAAGAAAATCAATCCCTCACTGAGCTTATCTAATCTTCCGATGGGGAAAATTCTTTTAGGGTATTTAATGAAATCTATGACATTATTAGGTTCTACTTTTCTATCTGTTGTACAAACAATTCCTACAGGTTTATTAAAGGCTAAGTATATGTTTTTTTGTCTCTTTGATTTTTCTATTTTTTGACCTTTAACTTCAACTTGGTCACCATCCTCTACTTTAGTTCCAATTTCTGGAATTTTGCCATTAATGGTTACCTTTCCTTCTAGGATTAATCTATCTGCTTCTCTTCTAGAACAATAACCGACTTCACTTAAATATTTATTTATTCTGGTAGTCATTTTGGATGTTTCACTTTATCTGCACTAAAAAAATAATTTACTAATATCCTAATATTTTAGATCGGATGTCAATTTTAGTTAATATTCTCATTATTGAATTTCAGATTATTTTTATCAGTAATTTGTAACGCACAGATCTAACTCTCTTTTTAATTCCAATTTTTTTCAATTTTCCTCCATCCCTTAGAAAGTAATCTTTCATAAATTTCTCTAGCTAAATCTATCTCAACAGAAACTGTATTTGTCATTACTGGTGATTGATTTCCTAATCCTCCTACTATTTTTCCAGTATCAATAAACATATATTCAAAAACTCCATCAATACTCTTATCGTTTTTCATAAATCTTTTAACTTCTGAACTATTTGAATTAATCAACCAATAAGATTTATCCATTAATCTAACCTTGGAATTAGTAAACGTTCCATTTAAAACAAACTAATTTGATCAGTTTCTTTTTTCTTTACATCCTCTACTAGCCAACCATCAGGGGACCAACTCATCATGATTGCAAATAATCCTCTTAATTCATCTGCATCTTTAACTTGCTCTGTCCATTGTTCCTCATATCCATTAGGAACGATCACAGGCATGCGGTGATGTAAAGGTTTAATTAAATCATTTGGTTCAGTTGTTAAAACGCAGCAACTCTCAAGTTCTGCTCCATCTGGTGAAGTCCACTTACTCCAAATTCCGCCCAACCAAAAAGTCTCATAATTAGATTTTCGAACACGATATTTTTTTTCAAAAAAACCGCTCGCAGGTATTAGGCACCTTTTATGTTTCCAACTTCCACTAAATAATTTTTTTTCTTCTACGGTTTCTGATCTTGCATTAAATGGTCTTGGTCTCTCTTTATCAAATGGGTCTCTGGCCCAAGGAGAAATAAAGCCCCATGTCATAAAAGTAGTTTTAATTCTTCCTTCGTTTTTAATTACAAGAACAGGATCATTAGGCCTTATTAAACTTTGAGTATCAAATTTAGAATCAAGTCCACTTGGATAGTCTTGTTTCAAAACCTTTGGCAACTTCTCAAATTTAGTTTTCAGCTCAAATCTTCCGCACATTGATTTTTAAAACTCACTTAAAAAAACAGTAAATTTACCTTATTTTAGATCTACTTTCAGTTTTCTCAAAGCAAAAACAATTTTTTGATCTTAGAAAGTTTTTTATCCAAATAATTAAAAGAAAATATAGATATTGAAAAGCTTCCTCAAATTTAATTTGAATGTTTCAAAATTGAGTTATGACAGATCCAATTCTTTATTTATCTATGTTATTGGGACTTGGAGGCGTTTATGTATTAATCTCCTTCTTCCATGATGATGATGATGGTGATGATGATGGAGAAAAATATATTTATAATCTCGAACAAACTTATTTAGCAAGATAGTTATTTGTTTATAAAAACAAATTTCCTTCAAAAAGTATCTTGAAAAAACAGGTTACAACTAAAATTGTTTTATAGTTGTGCCGGAAATATTGTTTTTTTTACAAAAAACTACTTGAACATTATATTAATTTTTAAATTAGGTTGTTGGTCCTCTATCCGTATATGTTTGTGCCTTAAACCGTACATTTTTTATTAGTCGATTGATAAGCATGCCTAGTTAGAACTTAATGGTAACGAAGATAAATTAAATGCCTTCAACTCCGATAAAATCTTGTAATAAATATGTGTTGAGTTATAAAGATTCAACAAATAAGACACATGAAGTTGGCTTCTACGCTCGCGATGCATACGATTGCCTAATGCTTGCGAGAGAATTCAACACTTACGTACACGACAACCCAGGATCTGTAGTCAGAATTCAACAAAAATATTGAGGAAATTAATTATGAATTTAAAAAGATCACCAATCGCAATTCAAGACAAAAATGAAAGAGATCTTGATAATGCAAAAGATTATCCAACAATTGCAGATTTAATGAGAGAACAGAAAGTTCCACAAGATTACACTAATACAGTTCACCGTCGGAGAGATTTAGACTCTCTCGGTTAGTTTAAGAGAATGGCTATCTACTAATTTTAAAATTTACGATTATGTTTAATGCGATTTGCGATTCATTCATAAGATAATATTTTCTTCCTCAAGTTTTTTTTTAAGCTCTATTGGCATATATGCAATATCTTTTTTTATTGCATTAATGGCATCTCTATACTTTTCAGGTTCAGCTAAGAGCATTTTTATTAAATTGTATTGACTTTCAATTTCTTCAGAAGAAAATTTTCCCATAAAAAATATGTACTACCCTTTTATATTAAATCAACAATTAAACAAACAAAAGATTAACTATTAGTTAGAGGCTGCTCCAATTTCTTTATGGACGGAAAGAAATTCTTTGTCCGTTAGAACTGGTGTAACTTCAATTTCTACGCCAAAATTATCGACCCATATACTACTCCATTTCCAAATGTTCTGATGGTTTGAAGATTCAACTATTGCCCAACCATTAGCTCCCTCAGGATTTACTACTCGATTAAGAACTTTAAACCCATCAAATTCATCACCTTCGCATCCTCCTTCTACAAAACCCGCAAAAGCTTCGGCCCCTTGCATATGACTTTCTTGATCTGGAAATTGCCAGTGAACGATGTAAGTTTGCATGAATAAAATTATTTTTTTAATTATTAATTATCGAATTTAAAAATTAAATGAAAAGTCTTTAAACACTAATTAAAAAGGGCTTAAGCCTAGAAGGAAAAATAGCAAAAAAAAAGACTCTTACGAGCCTAGGTGATGGGGACTCCTATAATGACAAATTAAACAGAAACAAACAACCCCATCAATAGGTAATTTTAAATACTTACAAACACCATATGTAGTGCTAAGATTTAAAAAAGGTTGGGTGATGGGGATTATCCCGCTTTTTAATTTGGGCGAAGCTAACGCCCTTTTTTTATGGAAAAATTTACTTTAATCAATAAAGCTAGATCGAGGATAAAAGTATTCGAACCTTTTGAAGATAGTTCTAAGAACTCTTCTATGATTAATGCAATTTTAATCTCTTATGGTTGCGTTTTTAAGCGATCAAGCAAGCCAGTTATGAAAGCTCTAGGGTTGAATCTATAGAAGAAGCGAGAAAAGAATATAAAAAATGGTGAATAGGTACTTTACCTTAAATTTGACATTATTAAATATTAATTGCTAGATAAGCTTCAGAATGGAAAATTAAACATGAAAAATGACATTTATTCGAATTTTAAAGATTCAGATGCTTTGGAAAGTTTTTTTGAATGTATAACTTCTTGTAGTATCAATAGTGAGGGAGTAGATTGCACTACAGCATGTTATGTAAAACATTTAGAACCAAACAATATTGATTACCCTTTAAAATTTTCATAAGCAAAGTTTATTGATAATTGTTATATTTCATTAATGATATTCCCACCTCCTCAAGTTATTTTTGGACTATTGCTTTTATCTATAGCAGTAGTTCTCATCTGGGATATTAGATACAATCCTTTTGGAGAAGACGAAGACGGAATTTAATCTTCAACTAGGAAGCTGATTTGTAGGTGGCGCGTGAAATTGCCGTTTCTTTCTTTTGAGTCTTTTGTAAACGACTAAAGAGCCTAATAATAACAATGTAATAGCTATTGAGTTAATCATATCAAGTAGTTTTATATATATAAAAACAAATATGTTCTAAATATCAATGACTAAATTTATTTTTCTAAAAAGTGGTTAATTATGGACTAATTTTTAATATTTAGCTTTTTCATTAAGTACCTAAAACAACCAAGAGAAAATGCTTATCTGACCAAAAGTCATTGCTATGCGATAAGAATCACTTTTTCTTATTTCTCATTTGATATTGCAGAACAGCTTTTAGATGTTGTACTTCTTTTTCTAAAGTTACAATTCTTTTTTCTAGTTCTTCATTAGTTGCCATATTTTATAAAAATAAATTCATTCATATTTATACTATTAAAAAACAACTTTTTACTCATAGTAAATGTCTAATAAGTAATAGAACCTATTGATGTGCCTAATCTCTCTAGATAAATTATGCAGAGTATAAATTTAGGGGTAATTTATGAGTGGAGATTATGAGACACTAGAAATAAATCAACCTAAAATTACATATCTTCAGAAAAGATCCGAAAATAATACCGAATGGTTAGATCAATTAATCAACCAAATTGAAGATATGAAAAACAATATATCAAAATCTGCTTAATGACAGAAAAAGAGTTGAAGGAATTAGAGAAATTTGCAAAAGAAAATGGATACAATGACGAGCTAAAAGATATATATTTAAGGGAAGTTATTGACAGAAATAAAGAATACGAATGAGATCAAATTTTCGACCAAATATTAGATTAGCTACAAACATGCTTTTAGTTATCTGTACTTTTGCTATTGCTCTAAAGATTGCTCCAATAGCAGCGGTATATCAGGAAAAAAATTTATGTATTAAATATTTGAAACATCAAATAGATCGAGACAAACTTATCAAAAGACTAAAAATAATTAAACAAGCAAATCCATCTAGTATTTGTGACTCTATCCTCAAAAGTTAAAAATGAAGATTAAGTCATTTACTCCCTTAATTGCAGTCTTTGGTACTTCATTTCTGATAACCATTTCATTGCTTAAAAGTTTCCAAATTTTTATGGGCATATCAATTTGTCTTTTAGCGATGCTCAAGCTTATGGATATTGAAGCTTTTGGAAAAAGTTATAAGAAATATGATTTAATATCTTCTAAATTTGATGGTTGGATATATATTTATCCTTTTTGCGAATTATTAATTGGAATAAGTTTTCTTAAATCTTCTCCACCCTCTTTAATTATTTTTATTGCCCTAATTTTAGGTATTTCTGGAATGATTTCTGTATTTAAGGCTGTTTATTTGGATAAATTAAAATTAAATTGTGCATGTATTGGTGGTTATGCAAAAACTCCTTTGGGAATTATTAGTTTTATCGAAAATCTTTTAATGGCAATTATGAGTGTCTTAATTTTAATTAAATAGCGTTTTAATAAATTTTCATTTATGGTTAATTAAAATATTAGAATTTAATCGTCGTAATTAGTATGGCATTTAATAAAATATTTATGAAAAGAGGATTTTTAAATTATCTAATCTTTTCTGGAATTCTTTTTACAAATATAATTAATCCAAATAGGAGTATTGCTTTAACTCAAGAAAATATAGATATCCCAAAAGTTATTTCTTACAGATCATCATCATGTAGTTGTTGCAAAAAATGGATAAATCATTTACGAGATAATGGATTAGAAGTTGTTGATAATATAGTTGAGGATGTTTCAGTAATTAAAAACCAATATCAAATTCCCAATAACCTGAGATCATGTCACTCTGCTCAAATAGCTAACTATACGATTGAAGGTCATATCCCGATTGAATCAATCAACAAACTTTTTAGAGAAAAACCAAATATCAATGGGATAGCAGTTCCTGGCATGCCACTTGGCTCTCCAGGAATGGAAATGCATTCTCACGACTCGCACTCTCATGATTATGAGAACTACAAAGTAGTTTCATTTAATAAAACTGGCAAAACAAAAATATTTGATAAAATCTCTCCTTAATACAAATACTTATTTGAAATAATGCATATTTTTCTTAGAAATTTTAAATTTTTTAATTTTTTATTTTTCTTATCTCTAAATTTCAATAGTTATTCGCATGCACATATGAGGGGTACATTTCTTTCTGAAGAGGACGCCGAAAATAGATCTTTAGAACTTGGTTGCGAAGGAATACATAAGAATCAAGATAAATGGATGCCATGCAAAAACGAAAAAGAATTACATATCTATTTGAGGAAATAGATGAAAAAATTAAAAACAAATCAAAGAAAAATTCACAGAAAAATAACCGCAATTTCAGCAATCCCCTTACTAATTACTATTGTATCTGGGACTATTTATAGTATTCTTCAGCCACTGGGAGTAGATGCTTTTTGGTTGATAAAATGGCATACAGGTAATTTTGGCATTATTAATTTGCAACCTTTTTACTCGATATTTTTAGGTATAGCCTCAATAATCTCAATAATATCTGGCGTTAAACTATTAAAACAAAAATCTTAAATATTTTCTAAGCCAAGCCAAAATCTAATTAATTAATACTATTTGCGCCCCCACTTACTAAGAAAATTATCGCTCCTATTGCCATTGTTGCTACACCCATATAAGGGTACTTCTTAATTCTTGATTTAGTAATTGGGAGCCATGAAAGGTATCTATCAGATTTATTTAATTCAATTTTTTTTGTCTAGGTGGTAATCCTAATTCTTCTCTTCTTTTAGCTTCGCCCATAATCTTAAATTTGTTTATGTATCAATATTAAAAATTATGTTCTACACCTGCGAGTTAACTTAATTTAAAACAGAGTTCCTTTATTGATAAACAAATTATTTGAAATTTATTTAGCCTTCTTTAAATATAGATTCTTTGTGTTTGCCTGATCTGATGTAAATAATAAAATTAATATAGTTCCAACGAGAAATGAAAAAATCATTGTCAAACCAACAACTTCAACCATTTCACTGGGCAGATAATTTAGAAACATAATCAATAGATCTCTTATTTTAAACTTAGCAATTGTATTTTTTATGTAAAGTAAGTATTCCTCCTTAAATTTCGATAAGAACTTTCTGTGACTTTTTAATCTTTATTTATTTTTATTTGCGGGATAAATCTAGTTCTAACAGATAAGAATTTTCTTACTGTGCTATTCCTATTTTCTTAAGCAATTTCAGATAAGGTAAGGCCCAATTACCAAAGGTAAAAGAGATTATCTTATTTTTTGTAGTTGGTAATAATGTTTTAGAACGTGTAGAGGCTAATTTAGAAAATAGCTTAATAGTCTCTGCTTCTAAATTATCCATATACAATTTTTTTTTTGGAACACCTCGATCTTTCTTTTGGGGCAAATAATTTTCTATAAACCATAAAACTTGATCTAAATTTGATTTATTAGGTGAAGTTTTAATTTGTTTATTTTTCTTTTTAAACATATTTACTTTCCTCTTAATTATTGAATTAAATTTGCCATTTATATAATTTAAATCAATAGTAAAAGTATCAATATTATGTTCTTTTTAATAATCGATAATCGAAAAATAAATATATAATTATGTTGTTTTAAAAAAAAAGAGAGGTATAAAACCCCCTCTTAATTGATCAGTTTCAAAAAAGAATTTAATTTTTTGAGTCTTTCAATTTCATTTCTTTTTGTGTATTCCTGATTCTTTCTTCAAAGACGGATCTTCTGTATGGAGTTACTTCTCCACTTTTAGTAGCCAAAATTTGGGCTTCATATAGCCTATTGGCTCTTTTGATTTTTTCTCTTATTTGTAAGAGGTTATTCATGGTCTTTTGCAGTTAATGAGAATCCCGTTCCCTACTCCCATTTCATGCGTCCAGAGATATAAACTTGGATGAACGTAAATGAACAATAACATCTTAAAAAAAATTCTGCGAGAGTAATTTTTACTAAATTTTTCTCAAAAAAATAAATATTGAATAAATAGTATAAATAAGGTTCTAATATTTCCTAAATTAGGATAAGAAAATTGTTTGCGACCCATCATTATTATCCTGAATCACTATTTTTTTATTAGGGAAAATATCTGATAATATTCTTTTCAAATTTGAATTATCTGAATGAATTATATTACTCATATTTTTTGAATTAATTTTCCAATTTTCATCTACAAATAGTTCTTTATCATCGCCTTTTTCATTCTCCAGTGATGTCTTATTTAGAATCTTAAGTAACAGTTCTGAATCATAATCTTTAAATTCTTTAGGGCCCTCTTTAAAATTTTTAATCATTATTTAGAAATCTAATGTTTCTAAATCTTGCATAAGAAATTTGAAGAATACAAGGTATTAATTACCTAAAAATTTCTCTTAAGATAAAAAATCCAGATGCAATTAAAATAATTTTCTTTAGAAAATTTAATTCCAAAATAGCTAAAGAATGATATTTAAAAAGATTAATTAATCATTTACACCATTTATTTACTTGTTAGCTTGTAATTAAGGGAATCAGAAAAGATGCCAAGAGTAATTAACAAAAAAATTAGACTTTTAAGATGGTTAAACTCAGGCATGATATTACCATTTATCATTATGGCTGCATCCTCATCAATCATTCTTTATGGTGTTTTATTTATCCTAATAAAATAGTTTTTTAATTTAAGCAGCTAAGTTTTCCTCAAATTTAGACTTAATTACTGCAGCTTTTTTTAATAAACTAACTACTTCTTTTCTTCCAACTGCATTATCAGCTTGACGCATTATTTCATAATATTTTTTATTTATTTTCTTCATAAATAGTTTTAATTTAATCTAAAATTACAACACCCTATGATGGTGTCAACTGTAAATAATTCTCATATATTATTTCTTTGATTATTTTTTGCACAATAAAAATTGCTCATCTATTATCCTTCAAGTTTTTTTAATTGATGATGCCAAAAAATCATAAATATCAAAATTAATAATACTTTTAATTAAGCTATATTGAAGGATTTGAAAACATAAAATAAACCTCCGATTAGGATCAATATTGCAGCTCCATAAAAAAGAAAAGGGATAACTGGATATTTATACAACGTAGAGCTTACTTTTTGTTGTATGGCTTTTTTATCAAGTTGAGGCAACTTTATATCTTCAGTTTTTTCTCTAGGCGGAATACCTAAATTTTTTCTTCTCTTTGCCTCTCCCATAATTAATACTTAGGTATTCCCATACATTTTAAATAATTGTTATCAGCTAAATCTAAAATTTGATTCCATTCTTCATGAGATGTTTCCAAATTATTTTTAAAATCTTTTTCAAATTTAAGAATACACCTTTTTTCTATATTTTCTGGAGAATTATAATTTCTAAAAAAAGAAACACTCAAATACGATAATGATGAAAAAACTATAATTATTTTAGCAATCCTAAAATTATTCATACCTTAAATGATATTGCCTTATAAAAAAATAAGGTACTTGTTGGTTTTATAATTAATTTAATCTATTAAAAACAATTATCAAATGATAAATTCGGTGAATTTTAACCATTTGCCTATTCAGGATTTGGTTGTTTCAGGGTTAATAATCTTTATAATGTCGACGATTATTGCCAATATTTACGACCCATTATTAGGAATAACTTATGCATTTGGGAATATACTTACTCTTACCTTTTTGAGCTGGTTATACAAAGAGACTTGGAGTGATCCAAGGAAATAAATCGAATAAAGAAAAAAGATAGATAAAAAAACTACTTCTGTATTTTTAATTTCGAAGAATACTTTAAATTAACTATGTACGTTGCAAGAAGAGAAAGTATCAAAAAAAATAATAAGCTTTCCAAGGTAGATTGGGGCATAACCATGAGTAGTACCAAAAATGATATATCTTTAGAGAAACGAATTCTGAAAAAAAATCAACCCTTTCATCATTTTTTATTCTCAAACTTAGAAATTTAATTTATCTTATAAAATCTCTGAGAATTAGATTGATTTTAATTTGATAAATATTTTTCAGCCCTCCTAAAGGCTTTTACTGCTCCTTTATAATCAAGACTTTTTAATTTTTCCTCACTTTTTTGTTCCAGCATTTTTACTATTTGATTTCTCTTTATTTCATCAATTTTCAGCTTATGATCGAAAATAAGATCAAATTTTGAGGAATACAATCTAGATAATTCTTCTTTATATTTTTCAATAATTTTTTCATCACAAGATTTGGATTTTAAAATTGCATTAGCCTTTATTTTGTCATCTATTGCCCCTTTAAAATTTTCTTGTTTAAATTTCTTCTCACTTGATCTAGTTAGCTTAATAATATTTCCCAATATCAATTCATTAGAATCTTTCATTTATTTATCTGAGCCTATGTTAATGCTATCAGAATAAAGAAAAACAACTTATTTTTTTAATACTCAAATAATTAAATAATTAACCGATAACAAGTCCTTTTTCAAGAAGTAAATCGAAAACCTCCACACTTTTCGTTTTCCCAAATTTGGGGGGCTTATGTAAATCTAATATTTCAGCAAGGCACATAATCCAATAAGTATCTTTTTTTAAATTTAGACCTTCGCAAATATGAGTGGGAGCCGATTTAAAACAGCCAAAATCTGTTGATATATTAATGTTCATGATTTGAGTTTCAAGTTCCAGACTTAAAAGTTCTATTTCTTGCTCAGAAAGGGATGTCCCAAAAGAATATGATTCAATTAAAAGTTGATAATTCATAAAAGATTTATTTTTCAAGAAATCCATCGAGTTATTTTTGTACCCGCATAAATATGCCCTGAAGCTTCAACAATAGGTTTTGTTTCAGGATTCATAAAAATATCGTATAGAACATTTTCTGGTCCTTGAAAAATTACAGTTGCCCTTTGAGGATCATCTAATGATTTACCAATATAAAATGTTTTAACTCCCATTTCTTTAAACATCGACTGCTGTTCCTCAGCATTCATATAAGATTCATATTGCTCGAACGTATTACTTAGTTGAAAATCTAGAATAGTCGTTTCAATGGTCATAGCAGTAATAAGATGTTTTTTAGATTTTAAATCTTTTTGCAAAAAAAAATAATTCAATAAAGATTAGTTTTTATTAAGCAATGTATTAACTAATTTTTATTTATGGGTTATAAATCAACTATAAAAAACAGATTTTAATTTTGGACTCAAAAATTTCTCCAAGAGAACAATGGACTAGTAAGTTGGGATTCATTCTTGCAGCTGCTGGTAGCGCAGTAGGTCTTGGTAACCTTTGGGGTTTCGCCTACAGAGCCTCTCAAGGTGGAGGTGCTGCTTTTGTACTTTTATACATACTAATCGTTTTAATTGTATGCCTTCCAGTATTTGTTGCTGAAATGGCTTTAGGAAGAAACGCTACTGCCAGCACATTGCTTGCACCAGTAAAGTTAGCTGGAAAAAATTGGTATCCATTAGGAATTCTTTTCTTTATAGCTCCCTTGGGAATAGCATCATATTATTCAGTCATAATGGGGTGGACCGCAGATACCTTGTTCCATTCATTATTTTTTGGATTACCAAAAAATTTAAGTGAAGCAGAAACTTTCTTTGGCTCAATTAGTAGTGGTAGCAGTGTTTTATTGGGGCACCTATTAAGTCTTGTTCTTACAGCCATAATAGTTTCATCAGGGATAAAAAAAGGAATCGAGAAGGTGACACGATTCTTTATGCCTATACTTTTTATAATTCTTCTATCGCTAGCAATATGGGCCATTTCACTTTCAGGAGCATGGGAAGGATACAAAACATTTTTGTTTAAGTTTGACTTTGATGAATTGAGGAACCCTCAAACAATAAGAAATGCTTTTACACAAGCTTTCTTTTCTTTAAGTTTAGGAATTGGAGTTATGGTGACTTATGCTTCCTATTTGAATAAAAAGAGTAATCTTCCAAAACTAAGTGTTGGAGTTGCATCATTGGATACTTTGGTGGGTCTTATGGCAGGACTTATTACCTTTCCTATTGTTTTAACATTTGGTTTAAGTGATGCTATTTCTGAATCAACAGTTGGTGCATTATTTATATCAATTCCTACGGGCCTTGGTTCATATGGAGCGGTTGGAAGAATTGTAGCTGTTGCATTTTTTGCACTAGCTTATATTGCAGCAATAACTTCCTCTGTTTCATTATTGGAAGTTCCAGTTTCCTCTTTAATGGATAAATTTGGTTTTAAAAGAGAAAAATCTGTTTGGCTGATAACTCTTTTCCTATTTTTAGCAGGCATTCCTTCTGCATTGAACTTAAACATTCTTGGAACTATTGATTCGATTTTTGGAGGTGTATTACTTATCTTTGGTGGATTCTTGGTTACTTTCTTTATGGGATGGGTAGTACCTGGAAAGTTTAATGAAGAACTTAGTGATTCAAAAGTAGGCATCAAAACGACACGTTATTTGAAATTCATGACAAGGTGGGTTGCGCCCCCAATTATTGGTTTTGGACTATTTATTAGTGTGTTTGATTTGCTCAAAGGCTGGGTAAGTTAAAAATATATTAAAATAATAATGTATAAAATTGAATTAATTTACTGCGATATAGTGCAAAAATAGGGGGGGTAGGCACAAAGCTTTAAGCTATTAAATTTCTTATATGTTTATTGAGAATTTTGAGCAAAATAAAAAAAATTTAATCAAAAAAACAAGTATTACCAATGACTTCTATTAAAGGCTAAATATTATGAAAATTTCCTTTTGAAATTTTTCAGAGGCAAAAAGTTTTTTCAAGATAATAAATATACTGCAGAACCTTTTTTTAATGAAGTATTAAATTTTAACTTCTATTTAATCTCAAACGTGTCGGCAAAAACCATCCCTAATAGAATCTATATAAAATACATTTAGATGTTTAATTTAAAGAAATTAGAACGCCTACAAGAATAGATAACAAATTTTATGTCAACAAAATCTGATTCACTAAATGGAAAGCTTACAGAAAATTTTTCTGAATTTTCTCAGCTATCTGACTATTCTTTTATAAATTCTCTTAAAGCAGATCCTCAATCAACAAAAGATGGAAATGATCATAAGCCGCGTTCAGTATATTCAGGTCATTACGTACCAGTTGTTCCAACCGCTATTCCAGAACCAGAATATATTTCCCATAGCAACAAACTTTTTAAAGAACTAAATCTTAGCTCAGATCTTACTAAAGACCAAAATTTTTGTCGTTTTTTCTCAGGGGATATTTCTGTTGCTAATTATCCAATGAGTCCTGTTGGTTGGGCAACCGGTTATGCATTATCAATTTACGGGACTGAATATACCCAACAATGTCCTTTTGGAACTGGCAATGGTTATGGCGATGGCAGAGCAATTTCTGTTTTTGAAGGTTTATTCAATGGGAAAAGAATGGAAATGCAACTTAAAGGAGGAGGTCCAACTCCCTATTGTCGAGGAGCAGATGGTAGAGCTGTCTTGAGATCTAGCGTTCGAGAATTTCTCGCACAGGAATTAATGGATGCCTTGGGAGTCCCTACCTCAAGATCTTTAACACTTTATGTCTCACGTTCAGAAATAGTTAGAAGACCATGGTATTCCAAAGGGTCCAGGTATTTTGAGCCTGACATCATGATTGATAATCTAGCGGCAATTACTACGAGAGTCGCTCCATCTTTTTTACGTGTAGGCCAGATTGAACTTTTTGCAAGACGAGTTCGTAATAATGCGCACGATGAGGCACTTAATGAACTAAAGATGATAGTCCAACATCTTATTGATAGAAATTATAAAGATGAAATTGAATATGAGATTTCAATTGAAAGTAAGATAATAAAACTGGCTTCTTTATACAGATCAAGACTTATATCACTAATAGCCAACTGGATGCGAGTTGGTTATTGCCAGGGTAACTTCAATAGTGATAATTGTGCTGCTGGTGGTTATACCTTGGATTATGGCCCCTTTGGATTCTGTGAATTATTTGATCCAAGATTTCAACCATGGACAGGTGGAGGTGAACATTTCTCATTTTTCAACCAACCTTCTGCTGCGGCAATCAACTTTAAAACATTCTGTTCCTCTCTTAGTCCGTTACTTTCAGAAAACAAACAAGATCAAGAAAAGTTAGATCAAATCGAAAAGGATTTTTCAGAATTGATGAACAAAGAATTGAAGAAAATGTGGGCAAACAAGCTTGGTTTAGAACATTACAACGAAAGTCTAATAAATGAATTTTTTAATCTCATGGTCATTTCAAAAGCAGACTATACAATTTTGTTCCGCAAACTCTCTGAAATACCTGATAACTTAGATTCTTTAAAAGACAGTTTCTATTTTCCAATTAATGATGAGCTCAATAATAAATGGGAAGTATGGCTTAAAAACTGGCAATCAATCTTGAAGAAAGAGGGAAATATTAAAGCGAAATCAGCATCAATGAAATCCCTTAATCCAGTCTATACTTGGCGCGAATGGATGGTCGTTCCCGCATATGAAGAAGCTGAAAAAGGAAATTACAAAAAAATAAAAGAGTTACAGGATGTCTTTAGCAATCCATATATAGAACAATCCTCAGAAATAGATCAAAAATATAATCGACTAAAGCCAAGCCAGTATTTTAACTATGGAGGAGTATCTCACTACAGCTGTTCTTCATAAAAGTTTAATACTCATACTGATAGAACAACTTTGAGAAAAATCTTATTTATTTATGGCCGTAGGCATTCCAACTACTGATACAACTCCCACGTGAAGTATGGCCGGCTTCTTCCCAACACTTTTCACATAGTGGGGGCCCCCATTATTACTCTCTATAAATGCATCACCTGCTTTAAAGAAATTAATTTCTTCACCCCTCACATGCTTTAATCTTCCTCTGGTGACATGAATCAACATTGGGGAAGGATGAGTATGAATTGGAGTTTTCAAGCCAACTGGAATTTTTACTTTTAAGAGTCTTAATTCAGGCTTACCCTCGAGATAATTAAAATTTTTACCACTTAGTCCTTTTGAACTTTGAATAATAGGTATAACTTCAATCTTTTCTTCTGCAAGAGAAGGTTTTGGTAAAGCTAAAGTCCCAATAAAAAGGAAGCAAACTGGAATAATTTTTTTTAATTTCATTAGATATTTGAGTTTCATTAATAATAGGTAGTTTGCAAAAATAATTAACTAATTTATTTTTTATATAACTTTTCTAATTGCTTAATTTCCTCTCTTAAATCCTTACCTCTATTATTTAATTTATTATTCTTAATAACTATTGGGATAATCCACCAGGCTTGAAGACCTAAAAAGATAAATACTAGGATCAATAATTCAAAAGTACCAGGCTGCATTTGATAAATAACCCTTCTTTGTTAATAACATTATTCTAAAAGTTATAAAACATTCATGAGATATTAAATATTTCTAGGCTGCCTCTAATTCAATGTTAAGTTCAATTCCCTTTGAAATGATTGCTTCTTTAAATTCAATAAGTTTGGAAATTATTCTTTGCTTCTCAGGTTCAGTTTTATGGATATCATCTACAACTTCCTGCATTGCAAGTGTTACTTTTTGTAGTTTGATTTCTAGATCTTCCCTGTAATTCATAAACTTAAAGAAATTATCTTATTTATTAAAAAACAAAAAATTTATTAGTAAATAAGTACTTAACCTTAAAAGGATTGACAGCAAAACAAGGAGGATATAATTTATAGTACAAACGTATCAATAATTAACCTGCCGATTAAAGGTAAAGTATGGATCCTAAGTACTCATTTGGTTGTAGCACTAGCAAACCTAACGGATGCCTACTTAATCCCGAAGGCAGCAGAATTATCTTTTTCGAAGAATGCAAAAATTCTCCGAAACCTAATTTAAAAATTCATACTCATCTTTTCTACACAAATCACCTTGGAGAACCTGGAGGGTACAAATCCTCTGAAAAACTCAACATAGATTCAGCCTGGGAAAAGTGGCACGAACTACACCAAAAAGGGTGGACAGAAGTATCTCATAATTATGGATAAATGATCCGGCCAAGAAAAAGCCTTTATGTTTTTATGAGCTTAAGAGTTTCCTAAAATATGGAATTCGGTGTTAAAAATAAATAATCAATATTTATTGACATTTGTATATGAGGAAACATTAAATTGTCTAAAATCTCATAAGAATAAAAGAATAAAAATTAATATGCAATATTATTTAAATGATAAAAAATTAAATAAGATTGAAAAGCAAAAGGCGGAGAAAGATGATTGAAAATTTTCAATCCAATTCATGTATAACTATAAATTAAATCAGGGTTTGAAAACAATGTAATCGTAGATACCAACAGCTTTTTTATTAATTGATTATAAATTAAAAACACGAGTTAACCCGTTCCAATTTGTTGACTCTGAGGTTTTAACCGTTGACTCCTTATCTACTTCTAGTTGTGACTCGCTAGTTTCAAGATTCAAAAACGGTATTTATATATCTTTAATTATGGAAAAAAAAATCGCAAAGAAATACGCCGATCTTATAGTCCAGGCTAATAATTCAACAGGCAGAAAAGAAGCTTTGTCATTGATTAAACAAGCCACAAAATTAAAAACCAAACTTGATCAATACGAAATGATGTAGTCTCTTAAAATCTACAGGATATTCAAGATGAGGTAGAAACTAGTTCCTTTTTTTTTATCCTGCTATAAAAATACTAAGAGATTATTTAACTTATCTGCTTTAATAAAATATCGTGGAATTAACTGAGCTAATAAAGGATTACGTTGCTACAGAATTATTATCAAGTATTGAAATTGATTTTCTTGAAGGAGAATTATGGGAAACCACTCAACATATTGCAGAAATAAATACAGTTATCAAAGCTCCAAAAAATATATGCAAGAAATTGGGACTAGATGAAAAATCTTGCTGGCAATTATGTTGTGCAGCCGTTCTTGACTCCTCAAGACCATTAAAAAATGGACAAAAGAGAGTAGATGATTTTAAAAAATTAATTAATCGATATGAAATCAGCTACATATAAACTAAAGACTCAATGATACGTTTACTTATTGCATCAATTCTTTTTTTTACTCCACTAGGAGGTTTTGCTGATGAAAAGCAAAGAGAAATTGAGAATGAAGCTATAAATCTTGTTATTAAAAAATATGGAAAAGGCTTAGAAAATAGATTAAAAGGAACGGGAGTAACTCCCAGTTATCGAAGTTGGTATGAAAATGATTGTTTTGTAAGCATTGCAGCAGGTACATACCAAGAAGATACTTGGTCCGCAATGAAGTGGTTTAGCGTTAATGTCTGTTCTGAATCAGCTGAAATAATGGAAAGTGAATGAAGGAAATAAGACGCCTATTAGTTTTGCAGCATTTAGAAATAGAGGGACCAGGTCTTTTTGAACAATTTGCTAAAGAAAGAGATTTAAAAATAGAAATTATTCGTTTAGATAACAAAAATGCTCTGCCGCAAACAAAAAAAGGTGACTTAATTTTAATTATGGGTGGACCAATGGGAGTTAAAGATATTGGAAGCGAAAGATATCCATGGCTTAAGTTAGAAAGAGATTTTATAAAAAAAGAATTAGAACATGAGAGACCTATAATCGGTGTTTGCTTAGGTGCTCAGTTGCTTGCGAGTGCGGCTGGAGGAGATGTAGAAATTCTTAAATGTGGATCACCTCCAAAAGCATTACCAGAAATTGGATGGTCTCAAATTTTTATTAATAAATCAAATAAAGACTTTAAAGCACTGTTTGAAGAACCTTTTCATGTACTACATTGGCATGGAGATAGGATTTTATTACCTGATAAAGCAGTACTCATTGCTAGTAGTGCGCGTTGTAAGGAACAGTTTTTTAGGATTGGTAATTTTGCTTACGGATTACAATTCCATATAGAGACGACGGGGAGAATGATAAATAACTGGATTAAAGAAGATAAAGAGTTTGTCCTTAAGGGATTAGGCTCAAATGGTCAGGAAATTTTAAAAGAAGAGAATAAAAAATATATTGATAAAACTTTTTCAAAAAGAAAGCTTCTAATAAGTAAATTATTTGAATTATTAGATAATTAAAAAGGTCATAATCCAGTAAAAAAGGGCTTGATAAAGCCCTGAAAAAAATTTAAAAAGGATTTTTACTAGAAAATACCTGGAAGAATTTGACCAGTAAAATAATAAGCTCCTACAAGAGCAAACATTCCAAGCATTGCGGCTTTACCATTGAGCTTTTCAGCTTTTTCGGTCATGATTTTTTTTGCGAATTCCATAATAAAGTGAAATAGTTTATATCTAAAAACTAATTATTCAAATTTCAGAATGATGTAGTTTTTTCTACCAAATTGATATCTTTCTAAGGATTTAAAAATAAATATTTAAACAACAAATTGAACTCTCAATAGTTTTGAGCCAATATGTAAAGCGTAGCAAGCCGAAAAAACAACTATTTAAATATATATGTCACGGATCTGTAACAGTTATGTAGTAAATATCTTGAAAATAACTTAATTTCGGCTCAATACTTTACATTTGTTAATAGTAGTGTTACATTAGTTAACAATTACACAACTTTAATGACTAATTCAAACGTTACTACTGAATCAGGTGGCAGACAGAATATGTTTCCTACTGAGACACGTCCTTACATAGATGAGTCTGTTTCTTACGACAGCTACCCACAAAATGCCGAAAAAGTTAACGGTCGTTGGGCAATGATTGGCCTTGTTGCGTTAGTAGGTGCTTACGTTTCAACCGGACAAATTATTCCTGGCATTTTTTAATGAGTCCACTTTCAGGTTTCTTAGCCGTAATTGTATTCTTTACAGCCATCCTCGTTGCTTATTTAACTAAGCAATTTCAAAACGAAAATTTAAACTATTCATCTTCTAATCAAATGAAAAACACAAACACAAAAGTCAAAACAATCGAAAAAGAAAAAGTTGTTGCTGAAACTCTTAACGGCAGATTCGCAATGCTTGGATTAATTGCTGCTGTTGGAGCATACCTAACAACAGGTCAAATAATTCCTGGTTTCGTTTAAAAACCTACTATTTATCATTTCTACAAATCAAAAAAATGGAAAATTCAAAGACAACTTATTGGCAAAACGCCGAGAGAACTAATGGAAGAATGGCAATGATGGGCTTATTTGCATTAGTTGTAAATTATGGCTTATTCGGATGGATAATCCCAGGAATTTTTTAAAATGAATTTAGGCTTACTTTTTCTTAAAGTAAATACTTTGGGAGTAATAACTCTTTCTGAACTTGATTGGATAACTAACCATCAATCTGAATTTTCAAGGTTAGATATGGCTTTAGTTATTAAAATCGGCCGTCTTATGGATTCTGGAGTAGTGGAAATTGATAATAGATTGCCTGTTTAATTTTTAAAAATGATCGTCATGAGTGTTTGTCAATAGGGATACTGACAAACACTTTTTTATGAGAAAAAATATTTGTAAAAAAAAGAGATTGTTTCTTAGCTAAAAACAATCTCTCAATTACCTAATTCTTACATGAAAATTTCAAGTAAGCTTTCAGATCTTAACTGATTTGTTTTTATAGTAAATCCGTAAAAATGCTTTTGTAATTTATCTTTTTAAACCACCTCTTTTTATCCAAAGGAACCATGTAACCCAAATAGGAGGAAGGAACCTGATTAAAAAAGAAATTTTATACATATAAAATGGGGCATTTTCACTTTCAAATAAATTCATCAAAAAGGAAGATATAGTTACCCAAAGTAAAATTATTAATATATTTGCTCCCAACAAAGCGAACTTATTTTGTTTGAATATTTTTGGCATAAAATAAATTTTTTATATTATTAATTTTAAATAATCTCGGGAAATAAATTATACATTTTCAAAAAAACTTCAAATTTAAAATCCATATCCAAATAAAAAAAGTACTAAATTTCAATCCCTCTCCAAATAACAATCCAAAAGCTATGGGAGGAGAAAATATTAAAAAAAGAATAGAGAATAAACTAAATAACGCAAATGATCCTCTTAGAAAAAAATTCTTTCTTTTTGTTCTTCTTAGATTTTTTAAAGTATTCCACTCCCATTCGATAAACTTATAGAACTTTTCTGATAATAAAAAAAAATACTTCATTAATATTATTAATTTCTATCGGCTTTTCTTATTTATAAAATTAATTTCACCTGTTAGCAATAAACCTTATCCCCTTCTTCAGAAAGATAGTAAATTTTATTTTCTGAACTTACGAAGAAAGTTAATCCCTTATATTGTGATCTTTTAAATTTATCTAATCTAAGTTTGTGTAAATCCCAATTATCAGTACTTATGTCAGGATTAAATTCTTGTTCTTTTAAGAAAGGTACATAAGTTGGACTAATTGTTGTTTTTTGGGATAACCCTCTATTTCGTTTTGAATAAAAAAGTAATAAAAATAAAAGTACAAAAAAAAGAATTAATAATATATTTGTCATTGTCAATTTTTCTAATTTGAAAAAACTTTATTTGGAGAATCAAGAACTTTTCACAATAAATTTCTTAGTAAGTAAAAAATCCTATTTTTATATTCTTGTATTTTTGAATACTTATCAAGGGGTTACCTAAATCAGATTATAAAATGAGTCACATTTTCAACATGACTCAAAATTCCATGAATACTCCTTATGCAAAAAGGGTAGCTGAAAAATTTAGAGAGGCTCAAAACTATTTAAAAACTAATGGTTTTAGTAGATCAACTAAACATTTACTAGAAGATATTGAAAATTCTGTTGAAAAATAATGCCAATACCTCCTCACTTACCACAACTACAATATGGCTACGATGATGGCTTTACAACCATTGTTTTTGGGTTAATAGGAAGTTGCTTAGGATGTATCTTAATTTTATTAATTTCATTTTTTGAATTTAAATTCAAAAAGCAAAATAGTAAGCCTTAAGAGACTTACTAAACGTTAAATAAGAACTCCATTACATCACCTTCGTTAACAATATATTCCTTACCTTCACTTCTTAAAAGACCTTTAGTTTTTGCATTGGCAATTGAACCTGAATCAATTAAATTTTGATACGAAATAGTCTGAGCTCTTATAAATCCTTTTTCAAAATCAGTATGAATTACTCCTGCTGCCTGTGGCGCAGTCATCCCATCTTTTATTGTCCAAGCTTTTGTCTCCTTTTCTCCGGTAGTGAAATAAGTTTTTAATCCCAATAATTTATATGTTGATCTAATTAATGAACTTAATCCCCCTTCTTCTACTCCTAAGCCAATAAGGTAGTCTTTTTTATCTTCTGGTTCTAACTCTATTAATTCAGATTCGACTTGCGCTGATATTTTTATACATTCTGTATTTTCATTGCTTGCAAAACTCTGAACTGTTGATGAAAAATCATTACCTTCAGCTAAATCATTTTCATTTAAATTAGTTGCGTAAATAATTGGTTTAGCAGTAAGGAAGCCTAATTGCTTAATTATTAAATTTTCTTCTTCATTCAAAGATATTGATCTAACTGAAAGGCCTTTCTCTAGCTCTTCTTCAATTCTTTCTAGTAAGGTATCTTCTCTAGCTGCTTCTTTACTAGTTCTAACCTGTTTTTTAATTCTTTCTCTTCTTTTTTGGAGTTGAGATAAATCAGCTAAATTCAATTCCAGATTAATTATCTCAATGTCATCCAGGGGATCTACCTTTCCAGAAACATGAATTACATCACTATCTTCAAAGCACCTTACAACATGAACTATTGCATCAACCTCCCTAATATTTGATAAAAATTTATTTCCCAAACCTTCGCCTTTACTAGCTCCTTTTACTAGTCCTGCGATATCTACAAATTCAATTTTTGTTGGGATAATATTTTGGCTAGAACTTAAATTACCTAACTTTTGCAACCTTTGATCTGGGACTGAAACTATGCCTTTATTAGGTTCTATAGTACAAAAGGGAAAATTAGCTGCTTGGGCCTTAGCATTTTCTACAAGTGCATTAAATAGAGTTGATTTTCCAACATTTGGTAATCCAATAATACCTGCTTTTAACATTTGAAAAAACTTATGGAAAAATTATCAAGAAAACATCTTCTAGTAATATAGTATTTACTTAACCAATCTTGGATAAGTTAATTATAATCGACTTGATTATTTATTTAGTTCCTAAATATTCTCTAATTCTGCTTTTAAAAAGAAATGTTTGATTTAATAAAAAAAAATATAAATCTAAGAAGTGGAATTATATTGCTTTCTCTAGCTATATTTTTCGTTTTTATAACCAATTCCTTCAAGAAAAATAAATCAAAAGATATTTCTGATTTTGTAGTTCAAGTCGAAAAAGGAATCCTCTCAGATTCAATTAATACTAGTGGTGAAGTAAAAGCAATAAGGACAAGCAACATTGGGCCTCGGAAGCAAGGCGTAATAAAAGAAATCAAAGTAGATGAGGGCGATCTTGTAAAAAAAGATCAGGTTTTAGCTTCTCTTGATGATGAAGATTTTATCTATAAAATTGAAGAACTTGAATTAAATGTAGAAAAACAAAAATCTGAATTTTTAAGAAGGGAATATTTATATCAAGAAGGCGCAGTAAGTAAAGAAGACTATGAAAGTTATAAAAATAACTACAACGTTAGTAGCGCAAAACTTAATGATGCAAAAGCTGAAAAAAGTTTCTATCTAATTAAAGCTCCTTATGGAGGAAAGATAACTGCAAAATATGCTGAGATAGGATCTTATGTCACACCAAGTACAAACTTAAGTTCAGACCCTAAAACCAAAAACTTTATTTTTGAACTATCAGAGGGCCTAGAAATTGTTGCTAAAGTTCCTGAGAGTGACATTGGCAGAATAAAAATAGGTCAAGAAGCCTCAGTAAGAATTGAGGCTTATCCCTCAAAAAAATATAGTGCCATAGTTAAAAAAATAGCTACAAGAGCTGTAAAAGATAATAATGTAACCTCATTCGAAGTAACTTTAAATTTTAAAGATATTTCTGAAGAAATTAAAATTGGAATGACTGCAGATCTTGAATTTAGAGTCGAAGGTAATGAAGAAAAAATCTTAGTACCAACAGTTTCTATTGTCACTGAAAAAGGTGAAAAAGGAATTTTGAAAGTTGATAAAAATAATTCTCCCAAATTTGAAAAAATCGAAATTGGTATTAGTAGTGGAAATAAAACTTCAGTAATTGATGGATTAGAACCTGGAGAACAAATCTTTATTGATATTCCACCTTGGGCTAAGAAGAGAAAATGAGTTTAAAATCTGAAAACTCTAAAAAACCAATTTTACTTTTAGTCGATGGCCACTCACTTGCTTTTAGAAGCTTCTATGCATTTAGCAAAGGGATTGATGGAGGTTTAACTACCAAAGAGGGATTTCCAACAAGTGTCACTTATGGATTTCTAAAAAGCCTTCTGGATAATTGTAAAAATATTAGTCCTGAGGGTGTTTGTATTACGTTTGATACCGAAAAACCTACTTTCAGACATGAATTAGATCCAAATTATAAGGCCAATAGAGATGTAGCACCAGATGTTTTTTTTCAGGATATTGAACAACTAGAAATCATTTTAGAAGAAAGCCTTAATTTACCAATTTTTAAATCTCCAGGATACGAAGCAGATGATCTCCTAGGCACAATTGCAAATGATGCTTCTTCTAAAGGATGGTGCGTGAATATTCTTTCTGGAGATAGGGACTTATTTCAATTAGTAGATGATCAAAAAGATATTTATGTACTTTATATGGGTGGTGGTCCATATGCGAAAAGTGGAAATCCAACTCTTATGAATGAAAATGGAGTAAAAGAAAAATTAGGTGTTGCGCCAGAAAGAGTAGTTGATCTCAAAGCCCTAACCGGGGATAGTTCTGATAATATTCCAGGTATTAAAGGAGTAGGTCCAAAAACTGCAATTAATCTACTAAAAGAGAACGATACGCTTGATGGAATCTATCAGGCTTTGGACAAGATTCAGCAGAACAACGATAAGAAATATAAAGGATTCATCAAAGGTTCAGTTATAGAAAAGCTCAGAAACGATAAACATAATGCTTTTCTTTCTAGAGATTTAGCAAAAATAAATACTGAGGTGCCTTTAATTTTAAGTAACGGTTATGAATTAAAAAATATAAATCAAGAACTACTTTCAGAGTCACTGAAAAAATTAGAACTATCAACACTACTTAGACAAATTGATATTTTCGATTCAACTTTCAGCAAAGGTGGTTTTGACAAAAATAATGTAGCTAAAGAGGAGGAGAAGGCACCAAAAATCGCAGGCAATAATGAATTAGAAAATAGTGAAAATAAAATCCCTAAAATCAAAGTAACTGTTGTAGATGATTTTGAATTACTTGATAAATTAATTCAAAGATTAGACAAGACCAATCAAATAGTTTCTTTAGATACAGAGACAAATAGTTTAAATCCAATCGATGCGGAACTTGTTGGGATAGGGCTATGCCTTGGAGAAGAAACTGATGATTTATTTTATATACCTCTTGGTCATCAAACCAAAAAAGAGACCCCAAATCAATTATCGATTGAAGATGTTTTCTCAAAACTAAGAACTTGGATAGAAGATCCAAAAAAAGAAAAGGCTCTCCAAAATTCTAAATTTGACAGGCAAATATTTTTTAATCATGGACTTGATCTTAAAGGCGTAACCTTTGACACCTTATTAGCAGACTATCTTCTAAATAATCAGGAGAAGCATGGTTTAGGTGAAATTAGTTTTAGATTATTTGGATTTAAACCTCCTTCATTTAAGGAAACAGTTGGGAAAAATAAAGACTTTTCATTTGTTGATATTGATGAAGCTAGTATTTACTGCGGTTATGATGTATTTCTAACTTTTAAGATTGTCAAAATTTTTAAAGAAAGATTTTCAACAGAAAAAAATGAATTAATCAAATTGTTCGAAGAAATCGAGCTGCCCTTAGAGCCGGTATTGTCTCAAATGGAAATGAATGGAATAACCATTGACATCCCTTATTTAGATAAACTCTCAAAAGAACTAAAAAGTACCTTAGGAGATATTGAAAGTAAAGTTTATGAATTAGCAGAGGAGACTTTTAACCTATCTTCACCAAAACAACTGGGTGAGATCTTGTTTGAAAAATTAAATTTGGATAAGAAAAAATCACGGAAAACAAAAACAGGATGGAGTACAGATGCAGTAGTTCTTGAAAGATTAGTCGACGAACATGAAATAATCCAACATTTAATAAAACACAGAACTCTAAGCAAATTACTTAGCACCTATATTGATGCTCTTCCAAATCTTATAAACGAAAAGACAGGGAGAGTTCATACAAACTTTAATCAAGCTGCTACAGCAACTGGGAGACTAAGTAGTAGCAATCCTAATCTTCAAAATATCCCGATTAGGACTGAATTTAGTAGGAGAATCAGAAAAGCATTCTTGCCTGAAAAAAATTGGAAACTTTTATCAGCTGATTATTCTCAGATCGAATTAAGAATACTCGCACACTTAGCGGATGAAGAAATACTAATAAATGCATTTAATAAGAATGATGACATTCATTCTTTGACTGCAAGATTAATTTTTGAGAAAGAAGAAATTTCTTCTGATGAGAGGAGAGTCGGGAAAACAATAAATTTCGGAGTTATCTATGGTATGGGAATTAAAAAGTTTGCACGTTCTACAGGAGTAAGTACTCCAGAAGCAAAAGAATTCCTAATAAAGTACAAAGAAAGATATTCAAAAATTTTCAAATTTCTTGAACTTCAAGAAAGGCTTGCCTTATCAAAAGGTTATGTAAAAACAATTTTTGGTAGAAAGAGAGAATTTAAGTTTGATAAAAATGGACTTGGAAGACTAATAGGAAAAAATCCTTACGAAATTGACTTGCAATCCGCAAGAAGAGCTGGCATGGAAGCACAGTCACTAAGAGCCGCAGCCAATGCCCCAATTCAGGGTTCAAGTGCAGATATTATTAAAATTGCAATGGTTCAACTAAATAAAAAATTCATAGAAATGAATCTTCCAGCAAAAATGCTTTTACAAGTACATGATGAATTATTGTTTGAAGTTGAACCAGATTCTTTGGAAATTACGACGAAATTAGTAAAGAAGACTATGGAAGATTGTGTAAAATTAAATGTGCCTCTTTTAGTTGATATTGGAATTGGAGACAATTGGATGGAGACAAAATAAACCTTATGAAATACTTATTTTAAGATGATCAAACTTTTTAATACTTTAAGCAAAAAAGTTGAGGTTTTTAAGCCTATTGATGATGAAGTAAAAATTTATTGTTGTGGGGTAACTGTTTATGATTTATGTCATCTTGGTCATGCCAGAAGTTATATCGCTTGGGATGTATTGAGAAGATTTTTAATTTACAGTGATTTCAAAGTGAAGTATGTTCAAAATTTTACAGATATTGATGACAAGATCTTAAAAAGAGCGAAAGAAGAAAGCAGTTCAATGAAGGAAGTATCTGAGAAGAATATCATTGAATTTCATAAAGATATGGATTCTTTAGGGATAATGCGTCCGGATAGCATGCCAAGAGCAACGAATCATATATGCAATATCTGCTCCTTCATAACAATCCTTGAGGACAAAGGTTATGCATACTCTAAGGATGGAGACGTTTATTATTCTGTTTTCAAAAATAAAAATTATGGAAAGCTAAGTAATCAAAATTTACAAGAACAAAATATCAATCAGCAAGGAAGAATGGTTAATGAGGAAAATAGTAAAAAACTTAATCCGCAAGATTTTGCGCTATGGAAAAAAGCCAAAGATGATGAACCATTTTTTGATTCGCCATGGGGTAAAGGTAGACCAGGATGGCATATTGAATGTTCGGCGATGGTTAAAGATGAATTAGGAGATACTATCGATATCCATTTAGGTGGTTCTGATTTGATTTTTCCACATCATGAGAATGAAATCGCCCAATCAGAAGCAGCTAATGGCAAGAAGCTAGCGAACTATTGGTTACACAATGGGATGGTCAATGTAAATGGACAAAAGATGAGTAAATCCCTTAAAAATTTTAAAACTATCAGAGAGCTAATTAAGTCAGGTATAAGCCCTATGACTTTGCGATATTTTGTTATGACTGTGAACTATAGAAAACCACTTGATTTTACTGAAGAAGCTTTAAGGAGTGCTTCAGAAGCTTGGAAAAATATTAATGTAGCCCTTTCTTTTATGGATCTTACAAAAGGTGTTTTTAGATCTATTGATAAAGATGAATCTATCGAAGAAGGATATAAAGAGAAAATAAGTTTTGAATTATCCCAAAAAAAGCTTAAATTTTCTGAGGCTCTGGGAAATGACCTCAATACAGCAGGTGCTATTGCAATTATTTACGATTTAGCGAAACCATTAAAAAACTTTTTAAACCAATTTCAAAGGGTTGAAGGTTTTAAAATAGACCTAAATCAAAAATTCTTTCTACTTGAAAATTTCAAAACTCTTGTAAAGTTGACTGAGGTACTTGGTCTTAAAAAAGAATTTTTAGTAAAAGAAAGTAAAATAACAGAAGGAGAAATATCATCTCTTATTAATGAAAGATTGAAAGCAAAAATGGAAAAGAATTATACGAAGGCCGATGAAATAAGAAATTTGTTAAAAGAAAAAGGTATTGAACTTATTGATCAATCAAAGGAAGTAACAAAATGGATAAGGGTCTAAATTTTAAGAAAAAAACCAATTTGAAATTTTTGTTTTTTAAATACACCTTTAAATGGGAAGATATTAGAAATATCAGAGAAATTTGAAATACATTACTGTGCTCGGTTCTACTGGTTCAATAGGGACTCAAACTCTCGAAATAGCTAGTGAGCAGCCTGAAAAGTTTAAAGCCGTAGCTCTTTCTGCAGGAAGAAATATTAATTTATTAACTGAACAAGTTAAAACACATAAACCAGAGGTAGTGGCAATTGAGGATGAAAGTCTTATAGAAGATTTAAAAGATAATATTAATAACTTAGATTTAGATGATGCCCCCTTGGTTTTAGGTGGAAAGCAGGGGATTAACGCAGTTGCAGCATGGGATAAGGCAGATACTGTGGTAACAGGGATAGTAGGCTGTGCAGGCTTAATTCCAACAATGTCAGCAATTAATGCGGGGAAAAATATTGCACTTGCTAACAAAGAAACTTTAATTGCGGCAGGACCAATTGTTATTCCTGCATTAAAGAAAAATAATAGTAGGCTTTTACCTGCTGATTCAGAACACTCTGCTATCTTTCAATGTTTACAAGGATTACCTAATTATGAAAATGCAGATTTTTCAACAGGAGAGATGCCTAAAGGTTTAAAAGCCATACACTTAACAGCTTCTGGTGGTGCTTTCAGAGATTGGGCAGTTGAGGATTTAAAGCATGTCACAGTGGAAGATGCGACTTCACATCCTAATTGGGATATGGGAAAAAAAATAACTGTAGATTCTGCAACTCTTATGAATAAAGGATTAGAAGTTATAGAAGCTCATTATTTATTTGGGACCTCTTACGAAAATATCCAAATAGTTATCCACCCTCAAAGTATTATTCATTCAATGATTGAGATGGAAGATTCTTCAGTATTAGCTCAATTAGGTTGGCCAGATATGAAACTACCCATTTTATATGCGATGAGTTGGCCTGAAAGATTTAAAACAAATTGGAAAAGATTAAACCTAAGTGAAATTGGTAAATTAACTTTTAAAGAGCCAGACGAGTTTAAATATCCATGCATGGGACTTGCCTATGCTGCAGGAAAATCTTCTGGGACTATGCCTGCAGTCTTAAATGCTTCTAATGAAATGGCTGTTGAACAATTCCTCAAAGAAAAAATTTCTTTTCAAGAAATTCCAACATTCATAAGTAAAGCTTGTGAATCACATATGAAGAATTTGAATTTGAGTCCCGAATTGGAGGATATTCTTGAAGTAGACAATTGGGCTAGACTTTTTGTTAAGCAAGAAATTAAAAAAGGGAAAAAATACGTAAGTATTGGATAAAAGTGAATATAAAAAAACATCTTCTACTATGCGCAACACCCACAAAACAGAAATGCTTTAAAGGCAATGAAGGTCAAAAAACATGGGAATGTCTGAAAAACACTTTAAAAAAATTTGAGAATGATCCCTCTACAAAAAACGTTCATATACTAAGATCAAAAGCTGACTGTTTGAGGGTATGTAAGAACGGCCCAATTCTTCTTATTTGGCCTGATGGTATTTGGTATGAGAAAGTTTCTCCAGAAAAAATTTCTGAAATTTTTACCTCACATATTATTAACGGTAAGCCAATAGAAAAATGGATTTTCAAAAAAACACCATTTTTAAATAGTCCTAGATACTAATAAACCAGTTCTTTACGACTTCGTCTGACCAGCAGCCATTAATTGAATGAAAACCATTATGACCTCCTTTTTCAGTTATAAAAATAGTGAATTTATCAATAGATTCTTTTCTTAAATTCAAAGTATCCCTATATGGAACCCAGGGATCATCCTTGGCATGAATAAAAAGCATTGGAGGTAATTTTTTTATTGAGTTTTGGATTCTAAATAATGGAGAAGCTTTAATATAATAATCCTCTAAAGAATTAAATCCCCAACTAGGAGCTGTAAATTTCTGATCAAATTCTCTTATACTTTTTAAATTTCTAATTTTTATTCTTAATTTCTCGTTATAAAGGAGTTTGCCTTCATCACTAAATCCCTCCCATAACTGATTTTTTAAGCGGTGAAGTAACCATTTTTGGTAGATAGAATTTCTAGGTTTTTCAATACAGAGACTGCATGAAGATAAATCTAAAGGGGTACTCACACAGGCAAGGCCATCTAAAAGTTTTTCTCCTTTGTTTTCATCGTAATCTAGGCAGGCATTTAAAAGAATTGTTCCGCCTAAAGATAATCCAACTCCGTAAATTGGAAGATTATTATTCCTTTTCATAAGATCTTTGAACTCTAAATTAATCAATTTTTTAAAATAATTAATTGCTGAAATAACATCACTGGAGCATCTAGCACAATAATTTCCTTTAGCTAAATATCTCGCTGATCCTGATCCTCTTAGATTTAATTTAAGAACTCCAAAACCATTATTTGCTAATTTCCTAGATATTCTTCTTAAACCAAACCGTTTAGTTGAGCCCCCTAAACCATGTGTAACGAATACAAAACCCCTAAGTGAGTCTAAGTTTTCAGGTAATTCTAAAAAGCCTAAAAGATAATCACTTTCAAATTTTTTAGAAAGAATTTTATTAATCGGAAAGAATATTTTTTTATTTTTTTTTGATTTACCAAAATCAATAACAAAAGTATCTCTCAAAGTTTGTAAGTCGCCACCTATCCAAGGTAAGACTTCTCGAAATGGCTTATTTTTTACGTAATCTGAAAAACTAAAAGATATAGTATTACTTCTCCCCAACTCCAAGATCCTTTAATTCTCCAATCAAATCATTCAGTACCTTTTTTGCATCACCAAAGACCATTGAGGTATTTGGCAGATCAAATAAATCATTTTTTATTCCGGAGTAACCTGCACTCATACCACGTTTAATTACAAATACTGTTCTTGCTTCCTGCACATCAAGAACTGGCATGCCATATAAAGGAGAAGAGCTATCATTTTTAGCTTGAGGATTAACCACATCATTCGCTCCTAAAACTAAAACAACATCCGTTGCTGGAAAATCAGGATTTACAACGTCCATCTCTTTAAGTTGTTCGTAAGGAACATCTGCTTCTGCTAAAAGTACATTCATATGTCCAGGCATCCTCCCTGCTACAGGATGAATTGCGTAAACAACTTCAATACCATTTTGCTCTAGTTTTTTTGTCACTTCCCTTAAAGTATGTTGAGCTTGAGCTACTGCTAGACCATAACCAGGAACAATAATTACCTTATTGGCTGCCTCTAAAGTCAATGCGCATTCTTCAACACTGCAAGAAGTTATATTTGTATATTCTCCTGAACCAGAAGAGGCTGTACTTTGTGCCGATAAAGATCCTCCAAAAAGAACTGAGACCAATGATCTATTCATCCCCTTACACATTACTTGAGTAAGTATTAAACCTGCCGCTCCAACCATTGCGCCTGCTACTATCAAAAGCTGACTATCTACAACGAAACCTGCTGCTGCTGCTGCAATCCCTGAATAGCTATTTAATAAAGATATAACGACTGGCATATCAGCTCCACCAATTGGCAAAGTAACTCCAATACCTAATAAAGAAGAAACTATAACTAAAAGCCAAATAGAACTTGTATTGCCGTTTATCAAATCAAAAAAGGCTATCAAGGATGCAACTGCAAAAACAATATTTACAAAATGTCTAACTTTGCTCTGAGTCCATCCTGGAGTTGACAACCAACCCTGTAACTTTGCCATCGCCACAATTGAACCTGTGAAAGTTATGGCACCAACAAATATAGAGACAGATATTGAAACTTCGTTAATCAGTGACTTAAAAAAATCAAGATTTTCTACACTATTAGAAATAGGGAAAATAGCTACTCCTAAGGCCACCAAAAGCGATGACATTCCTCCACAACCATTGAACAATGCCACTGTTTCAGGCATGGAGGTCATAGGTACTTTTTTTGCAAGAATTGCTCCGAATAAACTACCTATTATTGATCCAATTATTATCCAAATCCAAGACTGAATAGCAATTCCAGAAGTGCCTAAATAATAAGAAAGCAATCCTACTACTGATAGCGACATTGCAAATGCAGCTAATCTATTGGCATCCCTCGCTGATTTTACTTTTGACAATCCTTTTATTCCCAAAGCCAGTAAAAGTACTGCTAGAAGGTCAATAACGAATTTAATGATTACAGGTAGATTCATTTTTAAAATTACTTCTTATTTGATGGTTTACGACTAAACATTGCGAGCATTCGATCAGTTACAAAGAAACCGCCTACAACGTTGAAAAGAGCAAATCCAAGAGAAACTGAACCAATGATTAAAAGTGGTACGTTACCTTCTGCTTTTACAATTAAAGTCAAGGCTGCGAGCATTGTTATTCCCGAAATTGCATTTGCTCCACTCATTAGAGGTGTGTGAAGAGTAGGAGGAACTTTTCCAATTAACTCGAGGCCTAATAAACTACCAAGTAAAAGAACCCAAAGAAGACTTATAAAAGACATAATTTTAAAACCTCAATTTTCAAAAACTTTATTTTGAAGAACAACTCCTTCATCGCTTAATAAACATCCAGAAATGAGTTCATCCTCTTTATCTAATTTAATTAGACCATCTTTTATAAATGGTGTAATCAAAGATGTTAAGTTCTTAGCATAAAGTGAACTTGCATCATAAGGAACTGATGAGGGTAATTCCCCCGCTCCTATAAGTTTTACCCCATCTTTGATAATAGTTTCATTTGATTTTGTTCCTTCGCAGTTCCCTCCCTGAGAAACTGCTAAATCAATAACTACTGCTCCAGGCCTCATTTTTTTAATCATGGGTGAGTCAATTAAAACAGGGGCCTTTTTACCTAGAACCTGGGCAGTACATATAGCAACATCAGCTTCAGATAAATATTTAGTTAAAGTTGCCTTCTGTTTTGAGAGGAATTCGGGTGTTACAGCTTTTGCATAACCTCCTGCCTCTCCTGGCTTTTCCTCAACTTCAGGAAGTTCTATAAATCTTGCTCCGAGGGACTCTACTTGTTCTTTAACAGCAGGTCTAATATCAGATACAAATACTATTGCTCCAAGTCTTTTTGCTGTCGCTACTGCCTGTAATCCTGCAACGCCTCCACCAAGAACCACTACTTTGGCAGGTTGGACTGTTCCAGCTGCAGTCATAAGCATTGGAAAATATCTATCTAACTCACTCGCAGCCAAAAGAACTGCTTTATATCCAGCAATATTGGCTTGTGAAGAAAGAACATCAGAAGATTGAGCTCTACTAATCCTAGGAAGCAACTCTAGTGATAAAGCTGAAATCTTATTACTATTTATAATCCTTAGAAGCTCCTTATTACCATATGGGTTAAGAAGACCGAGAAGAACAGCGCCCTTCTTTAACTTAGTTAAATTATCCTCTGATGGAGTTTGAACACAAAATATTAAGTCTGCTTCACCCCAAATTTTTTGATCTAAGTTGTTTATTATTGTTCCGCCCGATTCTTCATATGATAAGTCACTAAATCCTGATAATTTCCCTGCTGAACTTTCAATATAAACATCACATCCAAGGCTTTTTAATTTCTTTACCGCTTCTGGTGTAGCTGAAACTCTCCTTTCACCAGAGCTTGTTTCGGAAGGAATAAGTATCTTTGTCAATTTATTTATTTTTTTAACATACTAAATATAAATTGCAGAAAGTCAAAAGTCTTGGATTTTTGTTAAAAATATATTTTCTTTTCTATAAAAAATAGCTATCTAGAATATATAAGTACTAAATAATCCAATGAGTATAAAAGCAATCGAATGTCCTGATGGAGTGTGCCACAGTCATCATGGTGGTCATGCTGTTCCAAGGCAAGCTATGCAGAAAAATCTAGAAAAGCATGGTAAAGACTGGTGCGAGAAATTAGCAGAGAGAATTTATGAAATGTCAGTTGATACTTATTCACAGACAGTCATGCCCAGTCTCCACTCGGCAGGTTGGCAAAGAAGACATTTAGATTGGGAATTTAAGCTGGCAGAAAATGATTCTGAACCTGATGAAGCTCTTGTTGAAGGAATTATTAATGCTACAGAAAGCTTTCTAAGGAGTAGTGAGGTTCATCGATTATTTATTCAGGAATTAGTTCAGGGCACATTCGAGGAAGCAAATGATAAAAAAATAATTTCTAAAGCAATTAAATCTATAATTGAAGAAGAAATTGTTATTTCACTAAGAGAAAAGAAAGAAACTCTTTTAAAGAAAATATCCGCAAAATTAATATCAGAAGAAAAAGTTAGCGAGGAACTTGCAATAAATTCAGCTAAAGAGGGTTTTGAGGAAGTTGAAAGGCTACTTGCAAACCACAGTGAGGCAGTCTAACTCTATTTCTTTATATTTGCTTTATAATTGACCAAAAAATTGGCTCAAATATAAATTAAAGATTAAATTATTGTTTGGAAGTACAAAGTTGTAACTTATTAGACAATACATAGGTTCTCTGGTGTGTTTATCTATATACAACTTAAATCTTCGAATGGACAATTTCATTAGAAAAAGGATCGACATAGCGACCTGTTGGGCAACCAATAGAATTTCTGCAATGGACACTTTAGAAAGGTATGAAGACAGTTATGCAATCGCAGAAGAATTTAGAGAGTGGATATTACATATTGGAGAAAAGAACGAAAATTTAAAAGATTCTGTTTTAAACTTCCCAAAGGAATTAAAAAAGTTATTAGATCAAAAAGTCAACGATTGAGTAATAAATCTATCGAGTGAAATCCGCCCTACATTATTTGGGTTAGTTTACTATTATTAATATTGAAATTAGTAAATAAATGGAGAATAAAGAGAACACTTCGAATGTAGAAAATGTTGTAATTATTGGTTCAGGTCCTGCAGGATATACAGCTGCAATTTACGCAGCAAGAGCAAATCTTCAACCATTGCTTGTTACAGGATTTAATTCTGGTGGAATTCCTGGTGGCCAATTAATGACTACAACATTTGTTGAAAATTATCCAGGTTTTCCAGATGGTGTACTTGGTCCTGAATTAATGGATCTAATGAAAGCTCAAGCCGAAAGATGGGGCACTAATTTATACGAAAGTGATGTTGTCTCAATAAATACTGATTCACATCCCTTTGAATTAAAAACTTTAGAAGGCACTATAAAATCTAACTCAATTATTATTGCAACTGGAGCAAGTGCAAATAGATTAGGCGTGACAAATGAAGATAAATTCTGGAGTAAAGGAATAAGTGCTTGTGCAATATGTGATGGAGCGACCCCACAATTTAGAGGTGAAGAATTAGCTGTTATTGGAGGGGGCGACTCTGCATGTGAAGAAGCAGCATATCTCACAAAGTATGGAAGCAAAGTGCATTTGATTGTTAGATCAGAAAAATTAAGGGCTAGCGCAGCAATGGTAGATAGAGTAAAAGCTAATCCAAAGATAGAAATTCATTGGAACACAAAAGTTAATAAAGCAGATGGCTCTGAATGGCTTGAGAAAATAGAAACTATTCACTCTCTAGAAGGTAAAGGGGAAATCAATATAAAAGGTCTTTTTTACGCGATAGGGCACACACCAAATACGAAATTCTTAGGCAACAAAATTGATTTAGATAATAAAGGATATATTGCTTGCAAATCAGGAAGGCCAGAAACATCCATTGAAGGCATCTTCGCAGCAGGTGACGTTGTAGATTCTGAGTGGAGACAAGGAGTTACCGCTGCAGGAACTGGGTGCATGGCAGCATTAGCTACCGAAAGGTGGCTAGCCGAGAATAACTTAGCAAAAACTATAGTCAGAGAAACACCAGAACCAGAAAAAAAACTTAATTCATCAGATTTTAATGAAGAAGAAGTTAATGAAGATACTTTCGATTCAAATTCTGAATGGCAAAAAGGCAGTTATGCATTAAGGAAACTTTATCACGAGAGTAAAAAACCTATCTTAGTAATTTTTAGTTCTCCAAGTTGCGGCCCATGTCATGTTTTAAAACCTCAGTTAAAAAGGGTAATTAAAGAACTTGATGGTGCAGTTCTTGGCGTTGAAATAGATATTGATAAAGATCAAGATATTGCAAAACAAGCTGGTATTAATGGCACACCAACAGTTCAACTTTTTAAAGAAAAATTATTAAAAAAACAATGGCAAGGTGTTAAACAAAGAAGTGAGTTTAAAGAAGCGATAAAAAATATTATCTAAAGTAACTTTTTATTTATTATTTCTCTTGGGATTATTTTTATTAGTAGTAGGTCTGGCATTGCCTGCATTCCTCTCTCTATAAGTTATCCTCCCTCTAGAGAGATCATAAGGACTTATCTCAACTAACACTTTGTCTCCAGCTAATAATTTAATTCTAAATTTAGTCAATTTACCTGCAGCTCTACATAAACATTGATGTCCTTCAGGTTGTTCTAAGGTAACCAAATAAAATCCATTCCCCTGCTCTTTTTCTATTACACCTGAAGTTTCAATCATTAATTAATCTTTTACTAAGTACATATTATCAGAAAAAGATTGGCCAAAATTGATTTAAAAAAAATTAAATACGTAAAAATATGCAATTCAATTCAAATTGAAAATTTAATTTCATTAATTATTTGAAGTTGTCCATAGTAAAAATTTGCTTTCGCAATTTTTTCAGAATCTTCTAATTGATCAAAAAAAACAAACCCAAGGCTTTCCCATAATGAAGATCCGCAGACATTATTCAATTCATTTTTTGCTTCTTTTGCAAAATTATCTAGTTTTCTTTCAAGGTTTTTAGACTTAGAAACAGACATAGGTCAATACTATTTAATATAGTACAAATATACTATCTAATTCTAAAATTGCAATATTAAAAAGGTAATCTCTTTTTTTCTTCAATATTAAGATCTGCTTCCATTTCCCTTAATCTTTTAAGTATTTGTTGATAATACTCCTTTATATAGCTCTCTAGTGAGGTCATATCTTCTTTTTTAACTTCCAATATTTCGTAAGTTTTGCTCATGTCAGCATCTAATGATTCACCACTACTAGTTACTTCAGCAAAAGCCAATCGCTCAGCAACATTAAGAGAATCTTGGAAAAAGGAAACTACTTTTTGAGTGACGCTAATAAGGAAGGGGGAAACTCTAAAAATTTTCGCCTTTTTTTCACTAAATTTTTCACATAAAGATATAACTTCATTTGAATCCCATGCTTTGGGACCTACTAATGGCAATGATGTTCTGTGAGTTTTTGGATTATTTACAGCTGCTACAACAACTTTTGCCATATCTTGTGTATTCATATAAGCAATTTTAGTTGGAGTCCCACTCATCCACACTGCTTGACTATCCAAGATTGGGATTGCAAATTGACCAATAACTCCTTGCATAAAAGCTGCACATTTGAAGATTGTATAGTCTAAATCAGATTTTTCAAGAAGTTTTTCAGTACAAAATTTAATATCCATTAAAGGAACATTTCTAAACTTTTCTGTTAGGAGGATAGAAAGGAATATTACCCTTTTTACGTTTAAAGATTCGCAAGCATTGAATAGGTTAAGTTTTCCATCCCAATCAATTTCATAAATACTTTTAGGATCATCTGGCCTACTAGTCGCTGCATCAACAACTACTTCAATATCTTGTAATGCATATTCGATATCAGAAGAATTTAATAAATTACCTTTTGTTAGCTCACAACCCCATTCTTGTAGAAAGGAAGCTTTTCTTGGATTTCTTACAAAGCATCTTACTTCATGTCCCTCTTCTATAGCTTGCTTTGCTATTTGTCTACCAAGTGTCCCTGTTGCTCCTACTAAAAGAATCTTCATACTTAAGATTTACTTAACTTTAAGACCATAACTCAAATTGTGATGTATCCGTGAGAATCAGTCTCCCTGAAACTTTAATAACAAAGCGCCCCCAACTAATCCTATTGGTATCAGTATCCAAAAAACTGCTGCAATACTAAAAATTTCTTTAGCCATAGTAAAATTGAATGATTACTATAATTTACATTCAAAATACATTTATTTGTTAAAAATGTAGATAATTCAAATATCTTGAAAATTTTTGAATATATGAATAATAATTTAAAAAAAAATATAAACATTCCTAATTACTGGAATTGGAATGGTTTTAAAATTTGTTGGAGTGTTACAGGCGAAGAAAATGAGATTCCAATTATCTTTCTCCATGGATTTGGAGCAAGTCGAAAACATTGGAGAAACAATTTAGAGTATTTTGCGAAAAAGAATTTTGCCTCTTATTCTTTGGATTTAATAGGATTTGGGGATTCAGATCAACCTGGGATTAGACAAATTGGAAAATTAAATAATGAGATTTGGTGTGATCAAGTGAAAGACTTTATTGCACAGATAATAAGACCAAAGAATTCTGGGAAAGTAATTCTTATTGGCAATTCCCTTGGATCACTAGTTGCTTTAACATGTGCTGTTTCATTAGAGGATCAGATTGCAACAGTTATTGCATCGCCTTTGCCAGATCAAATTCAAGAAGATAAAAAGTCCATAACAAAAAAATCATCATTTAAGAAATTTCAAGATAGATTCATAACAATATTTTTTTTGTTTTTCCCTTTGGAGATTATTTTATTTTTAATAACTAAATTAGGGGTTATTAAATTGGGACTAAATTCTGCCTATTTTAAAAAAGATAATATTGATCGCGAACTAATAGATTTGGTAACAAAACCTGTTTTAAGGAGAAGTTCAGCTAGATCATTAAGAGCAATGTGTATTGGAATGTCTTCTAGAGATGAAAAATTTAAAGCTTCTTACCTTTTGAGAAAACTTAGCGCCTCAAAAAAAGTTCCTTTTTTATTAATTTGGGGCGAAAAAGATAATTTCATACCTTTGTTTGTTGGTAAAAAGATTGCAAATTTCCATAGATGGGTAAAATTAAAAATAGTATCCAATTCAGGGCATTGTATCCATGATGAAGACCCTTCAGTATTCAATAGAATTTCTTATGAATGGATTAGAGATTTAAAAACCTTTTAAAATATGAAACATACATTATCAGTTCTTGTAGAAGATGAATCTGGAGCCTTGAGTAGAATCTCAGGTCTCTTCGCTAGAAGGGGATTCAACATAGATAGCCTTGCAGTAGGACCTGCAGAATCCAAAGGGATTTCAAGGTTAACAATGGTAGTAGAAGGTGATGATGAAACTCTTCAACAAATGACTAAGCAACTTAATAAGTTATTTAATGTTCTGGGAGTCGTAGATTTTACTAATCTCGCGGCTGTTGAAAGGGAATTGATGTTACTAAAAGTTTCATCGAAAGAAGATACTAGGAGCAATATCCTTGATATAGTTCAGATTTTCCGTGCAAAAGTTGTTGACGTATCAGATATGGCCTTAACTCTCGAGGTGGTTGGAGATCCTGGGAAGTTAGTTGCTCTAGAAAAATTACTTGAGCCATACGGCATCCTTGAAATAGCGAGGACTGGTAAGGTAGCTCTTAAACGCTCTTCAGGAGTTAATACAGAAATGTTGAAAATAAATAAATATTCTCTAGAAATTTAATTAGATACCTTGACTGCCTCGATGTAGTCTTCTTTTTTGATTTTTTCGAGTACGTCTATTCCTTTAATAATCTTTCCAAAAATTGAATATCTACCATCTAGTTCTGGGATCTTAGTCGTTACAAAAAAAAATTCAGTAGATGAAGACTTATTCTTACCTCTTTTAACCATAGCGATTGATCCACTCTCAAAAGTATTAACTAAATTCAATGTTTCACTAGGATTTTTTATTTGATAGTTGTATCTTGGTTTTATTTCTTCTTTGAATTTTATTTCTAAAGGTATTGTTGGACTTGTCTTATTCAGGTTTTGTTTTCGTGCTATATAAGATTTATTTTCTGGATTAACGCCTCCATGTATAAACCTTATTTGGGGATAATTTATTATTTTATAAAATTTTTTATTGTCATAAATATTATTGTCTATGTTTTCCAGAAAATTTGATACTGTTACTGGGTTATCTTTACCAAATAATTTAACCTCAAAATCACCTTTTGAAGTTTTAAAATTAACTATTTTATCACTTTGAATACAACTAAATTTAAGTTTTTGGCAGTAATAATTTGAATCAATCTTACTTTTATAACTACAAGCTTGAACCAAAAACAAAACCTGTATAAAAGATAATGTTTTTAAAAAATATTTTTTTTTTATTTTAGGCCCTCCAAATTAACATCTAAAAATTTAGCTAGACGAGCTCCTTCTTCTTCAACCTGAAGCAGTGGTTTAAGTTCACCTGCTCCGCTTAAAGGGAGAGGTTTTTTTCTACCTTTTAGTACTAAAGCAATTCTTCTTCTAGGATTAAATCCCTCACTTATATCCAACTTAACAGATTTAATTTCATCAAAATTTAATTTAACTTCAACATCTTTAAATAATCCCTTTCTTTTTATTTCTACAGATTTTGAGGATTTATCAAAATAATTACTTCCTGAACCAAAGTTTATGTAAACCAAATACCACAAGTAAAAGTTTAATAAATTAGCAATTACTCCGTATGCTCCCATTATTATTCCTTGAGGGATAAATAACAAAGTTGAAGGATTTCCTAAAGGTAATAAATCCCTTCCTGTGTAGCTAGATATAGAGGCCAAAAGAAAACCTATACCTCCTATAGTCAGCATTCCTCCAATAATATAATTTGAAATTTTTCTTGATCCACCAATTTTTTGTTCGATCTTATCGAATGACGTGAGGTCTGAATTCATTTCTATCTTTTTTTAGAGCCTAATTCAGATAATTTAACAAACTAAGGGAGTATTCTTACCTAATTTTTAATAAAAAAGTCAGGAAAGCTTTACAAGGCATTTCAGATATACAGATATTTCCCCACATTACTCTCAATCTTTGTTACAGTCACTGCGTATCCCGAAGCTAAAAACGATTTCTCATGACGATCGCAGTTGGTAGCGCCCCACAAAGAGGATGGTTTGATGTCCTCGATGATTGGTTGAAGCGCGACCGCTTTGTATTTATTGGTTGGTCTGGACTACTTCTACTTCCTTGTGCATATCTTGCTATAGGTGGTTGGTTTGTCGGAACAACATTTGTTACCTCTTGGTACACACACGGAGTTGCAAGTTCATACCTTGAAGGTTGTAACTTTTTAACAGCAGCTGTAAGCACCCCTGGTGATGCCATGGGACACAGTCTTCTATTTTTATGGGGTCCTGAAGCCCAAGGTAGTTTCGTAAGATGGCTACAACTTGGTGGACTTTGGAACTTCGTTGCATTACATGGAGTATTTGGCCTAATCGGTTTTATGCTTCGTCAGTTTGAAATTGCTGGCCTTGTTGGAATTAGACCATACAACGCTTTAGCATTCTCAGCAGTAATTGCAGTATTCACAAGTATTTTCCTTATTTATCCTTTAGGACAGCATAGTTGGTTCTTCGCACCTTCATTCGGTGTTGCAGCAATCTTCCGTTACATTCTGTTCATTCAAGGTTTTCACAATATTACTTTAAATCCATTCCATATGATGGGTGTTGCTGGAATTCTTGGTGGTGCTCTACTTTGCGCTATCCATGGAGCTACAGTACAAAATACTTTGTATGAAGATACAAGTATTTACACAGATGGTAAGGTTCAAAGTTCAACATTTAGAGCTTTTGACCCAACTCAAGAAGAAGAAACCTATTCAATGATTACAGCGAATAGATTCTGGAGTCAAATCTTCGGTATTGCTTTCTCAAACAAGCGTTTCTTACATTTCTTGATGCTGTTTGTACCTGTTATGGGTATGTGGACATCTTCAATTGGTATTGTAGGCTTAGCACTAAACTTAAGAGCTTATGATTTCGTAAGCCAAGAAATCCGTGCAGCAGAAGACCCAGAATTTGAAACTTTCTATACAAAAAATATACTTTTGAACGAAGGTATGCGAGCATGGATGTCTTCTGTGGATCAACCACACGAAAACTTTGTATTCCCTGAGGAGGTTCTTCCACGTGGAAACGCCCTTTAATAATTTATTAAGAGCTCCAAACCAAAGTATTGAGGAAACTGGCTATGCCTGGTATGTAGGTAACGCTAGATTAATCAACTTATCTGGACGTTTATTAGGAGCTCACATTGCTCACTCTGGACTAATAGTCTTTTGGGCGGGAGCAATGATGCTCTTTGAGGTTAATCATTTTACTTTTGATAAACCAATGTGGGAGCAAGGTTTAATCTGTATGCCACACGTTGCAATGTTTGGCTATGGAATAGGCCCAGGTGGTGAAGTTACTGATATCATGCCTTTCTTCCAAGCAGGCGTGGTTCACTTGATAGCTTCAGCTGTACTTGGTTTTGGTGGTATTTACCATTCATTAGCAGGTCCAGAAAAACTTGAGGAAGATTTTCCATTTTTCTCAACCGATTGGAGAGATAAAAATCAAATGACAAATATCCTCGGATATCATTTGATTGTTCTAGGTGTAGGTGCACTAGCATGGTCAGTAAACTGGTGTTTTATTGGTGGTGCATATGACACATGGGCACCAGGTGGTGGTGAAGTCAGACTTGTAAACCCAACATTAGATCCAAGAGTTATTCTTGGTTATCTATTCAGATCACCATGGGGAGGAGCTGGTTCAATAATCGGCGTTAACTCCATCGAAGATATTGTTGGTGGACATGTTTACGTGGGTATTACTGCAATTATTGGAGGAATATTCCATATCTTTACCAAACCTTTTGGATGGGCAAGAAGAGCTTTTATCTGGAATGGTGAAGGACTATTAAGTTACGCCCTTGGAGGAATTTGTGTAGCAAGTTTTATTGCTTCAACGTTCATCTGGTTTAACAACACTGCTTACCCTTCAGAGTTCTACGGCCCAACAAATGCTGAAGCTTCACAGGCTCAAAGCTTTACTTTCCTAGTGAGAGACCAAAGAATTGGAGCTAACGTAGGTTCAACAATGGGACCAACAGGTCTAGGTAAGTATCTCATGAGATCTCCTACTGGTGAAATTATATTTGGTGGTGAAACAATGAGATTTTGGGATTTCAGAGGGCCATGGTTAGAGCCTCTAAGAGGACCTAATGGATTGAGCCTTGAGAAAATCCAAAATGATATTCAGCCTTGGCAGGTAAGAAGAGCAGCTGAATATATGACTCATGCTCCAAACGCTTCTATCAACTCTGTTGGTGGAATCATTACAGAGCCTAATGCTGTTAACTTCGTTAATTTAAGACAATGGTTAGCTGCAGCTCAATTCTTCCTAGGATGGTTTACATTCATTGGTCATCTTTGGCATGCTGGACGTGCTAGAGCAGCCGCTGCTGGTTTCGAAAAAGGAATCGACAGAAAGAGTGAACCAGCTCTAGAAATGCCTGATTTAGATTAATTTCTATTTCAACTAAAAAAGCCCTATCTTCGGATAGGGTTTTTTTTTGCTCAATTTTATTATCTATATAAATTTTCTCTAAGCCATGGCAAACTTAATCCCATTACATTACTGAAGCAGCCCTCTATTTTTTCTATATATTTACCGCCTATACCTTCCAAGGCAAATCCTCCAGCGCAGTATAAAGGTTCATTCGTATCTACATAACTCTTGATTTCCCAATCTTCCAAATTAGAAAAATAAACTTTTGAACTTACTGTTTTTTTAATGGTTGCATTGATTTTAAAAGTATTGGAAGTTGAATCAAAATTTCCGATTATTAGAGTATGACCAGTGTGTAAAAATCCAAATTCTCCAGACATTTTTTTCCATCTAATAAAGGCTTCCTCTTTATTAAATGGTTTTCCATAAGCTTCTCCTTTAAATTCAAAAATTGAATCGCATCCAAGTATTTCCAAAGGACCATAATTAAATTCTTCGGGCAATGATATGTTTTGAATATTTTCAGATAAACTATTAGCCTTTTGAAAAGATAATTCCAAAGCTAAATTAAATATATTCTTTTCTTGAATAGTAGTTTCATCAAAATCACTTGATATTTGGATAAATTCAATTTGACAATTTTCTAGTAATTTCTTTCTAGATTGAGAAGCAGAGGCTAGAATTAACACAAATTTTTAACCAAATTATAATTCAATTTAATAATTAATAAATTTTAAAATTAATATAAATTACTAATGGAGTTAGAAGCAAAACCAGATGAAATAAGGAAACCAATAATGGTCTTAGGTACTTCCAGTGGAGCAGGGAAATCATTAACAGTTACTGCTATTTGCAGGATTCTTAAGAATTTAGGAGAAGAACCAATACCTTTTAAAGGACAAAATATGAGTAACAATGCTTGGGTGGACTGGGAAGGTGGAGAGATGGCATATTCACAAGCACTTCAAGCTTTTGCTTGTGGTATTAATCCCTCTGCAGAGATGAATCCCATTTTATTAAAGCCACAAGGAAACTCAATAAGCGAGGTGATTCACCTTGGCAAAAGCATAGGGACCACAACCGCACAAAATTACTATAAAGATTGGTTTATTCCAGGCTGGGAAGTAATTAAAAAAAGTTTAAAGTCTATTTACGCACGGAATCCAAATTGCCGTTTAATTATAGAAGGGGCTGGAAGTCCTGTAGAGATGAATTTGATTCATAGAGATCTGACTAATTTAAGAGTTGCTAAATATTTAAATGCAAATTGCATTTTGGTTACTGATATTGAAAGGGGAGGCGTATTTGCACAAATAATTGGTACGCTTCAATTAATGAAGCCTGAAGAAAAGAAACTTATTAAGGGAATTATTATAAATAGATTCAGAGGAGACCTTTCATTATTTGAAGATGGGGAAAAATGGATAGAGAATAAAACTCAAATCCCTGTTATTGGAATTATTCCATGGTTAAAAGATTCATTTCCTCCAGAGGATTCTTTAGATTTAATAGAAAAAAAACCTCTTTCTAAAAATCCTGAAATCAAAGTTGGAATTATAAAATTACCATCTATTAGTAACTTCTCGGATTTTGATCCACTAGAAAATGAAGAAACAATCTTAATTGAATGGATTAGAAAATCACAAAACCTAAGTAAGTATGACTTCATTATTCTGCCTGGCAGTAAACAAACGATTAAAGATCAAATATTTCTTAAAAATTCTGGCTTATCTCAGGATATAAAAGACTATTCAAATAACAAAGGAAATATTATTGGCATATGTGGTGGTTTACAAATGTTAGGGACTACACTTGAAGATCCTTATTTTAGAGAAGGTTCCAAAAATTATTCTGAACAAAAAATTAAAGGTATTGGATTATTACCATTAAAAACGACTTTCTTTAAAAAAAAATTAACACGTCAAATCAACTCTAAATCTATGTGGCCATGCCAATCAGAAATTAATGGGTTTGAAATTCATAATGGCAAGACTGAATTGGACAAAACTCAAAACTACCTTAATATTAAGCCTATCTTTAAGGATACAGATCTTGGATGGTATGCAGAAAATAAAGAAGGTGGAACTATTGCAGGTACATACATTCACGGGATCTTTGAAAATGATAATTGGAGAGATGAATATATAAACTTAATAAGGAAAAGCAAAAATTTACCAATATTTAATAAAAAATCAATATCTTATAAAAATAAGAGAGAATCCATTATTAATAATCTTGCTAATGAATTCGATAAACATTTAAATCTCAAATCATTTTTAAGTTGAAAGAAAGAAACATAAAAATTATATGGTCAAATAATAATGAAACATTTGTTTCTGAAGGAGATGATTGGTTCTCTTCTGCTGAAAAAGCAGGTTTAGAGATACCGACTGGCTGTCTTACAGGAAGTTGTGGAGCCTGTGAAATTGATGTAAATGGTGAAACAGTTAGGGCTTGTATCAGTGAAATTAAAAATAATAAAAAAAGTCTATTAAAAGTTTCTCTTACTACAGATCCTTTTTGGGAGGAATGATTTTTTTGTTTCTTTAACTTGAGTAATTAAAATCCAATTCTAAATTTCTTTTCTTGGGGGAGTTATCCAAAATTATATTTACTCTAATATTAAAACTTTTCCCAGACAGAATCAAAGTTGGAAAGCTTTATTTTGGGGTACCAAAACGCCAAACAAGACTAACATCCAAGGTATTTGCGTCAAGATTCCCTTCTTTAGAAATCACTTTTCCCATGCCAGTTTGAAGGCTGAAGTCGTCATTTAGATTGAACTCTATTCCAATACTAGGTTTGTATATTAAGGCGCTACCGCTATCGACGCCTCCTCCCCCTCCAGCACCTATTAGCATTTCTCCATAAAGCTGCCAATTCTTCCATCTAGGTCCGAGAACGCCTACCCCCCAGTGCCCCTCTGAATAGCCACCCGCTCCTCCTTCATACGCACTTAATCCTTGTCCAGTAAGGTACCACCAATCTCCGGCCATCCAGTCAAGTTTACCTCCCAACAGTTGCATATCGCGTGGGGAGCTATTCTTACGTTGTGCATCAAAATACCATTGGTATGCGGGGCGAAAACGCCATTTATTAATTTGTATAAGGTCTGTTTCCGTTAAGGGTGCTCCTTTTTGATCCCGAGCATAATTTTGCATTACATATGCCAAATTAAACCCTACATATGGGGTGTCAAAATTGCCATCTGGGGCGGTGAGATAACCGCCGTCAACAATCATATTTAGATTAGGAAAGAGTTGGTATTCCAAACCTAGATTTGCTCGAGCAACAAATCCCCCGCCCGTTTTCACGTCTCCGCCTCCGGCACCGCCAATGGTTAAAGCCGGGAGGATGGCCAGACGATCGTCTTTGGTTAGTGGCAAGCGATAGCCTATCCCTCCTAAAAGTTCGGCGTACCCGCCTACACCACCTGTCATAGCACCGGCAGTTTCAAAGGTGGCAAACCAGTTTCTATCAAGAAAATAAGAATAATCTACACCGACTATCTCAATTGAATCATTAAGAGATCTACCGGAGTTTGTTTTGCTGTGGCTGGAAGGATAATAAGCTCGAACACGAGCAGCTAGGTGCGATCGATGGAGGCTCACATTGTTTAAGTCGGCTCCGAAGTAATCAGCATCAGTCAGTCCATCAATTTTCCAATTGAGTGACGGTGCGGTGAAAGGAATATCCAGTGAAAGAGCTATTGCATCGCTAAAAATATCTCCATTTGGGAAGTCTACGTAGGAATAATTTAGCCCCAGCGAGCTCCAGCTAAAGTCGTACTTGAGACCGATATGGGGCCGGATCATTAATCCTCCTCCTTGCGCCGCGGCACCGCCACCCCCAGCGCCTACGTAGCCTCCGGCATCGAGAATCCAATTATCAAATAATCGATGTTCCATACCCAAGGTGTAGCCACCAGTAAAGAACCCCCCACGACGTCCAGTTGCAGCACCGTATAGATTTATACCGCCGTAAAGCCAGGAGTTAAGTCGTTCGTAAGCCCCTATACTGTACAAACCCATGAACTCGCCAGAATCTGGCATTTTGATTTCTTCAAATGAAAAACGCAACATTCGATTGCGCCAAAGTGAAGACTCAATCTTGGAGGATTTTGATTTTGACTCTGAAAATTCATCTAATGAAAAACTTTCTTTATTTACATTTTCAAAATAATTTTCATCCCCTTTGTAAGATTTCCAGATAATCTTTTTCAACGTTTTAGATTTATTTTCCTCCACCTTTTTCCAATTTAAAGTATTTATCCCAGAAGAATTTTCTTTTATTTTTTCTGCAAAGACTCCAAGAAAATTTAAGAAATTACTAAATAAAAATATATAAAAAATCAACTTCATATGAAGACTTCACTTATTAACTAGTCTATTTCAAAATACATTAAAATCATATAAGTCTCCCTATAATAAATTAATATTTCAAATACTTTTATTTTTCCTCTTAATCTATAAAAAAAATTTTTCTAAAAACAAAAGTGGGGTAATTTTTCTATTTATTTCATCCTGCTCAAGTTAAAATTAACTATACATTCCAAATTATTAAATAAAGAAATACATAATAAAAAAATGATCCTATAAATGTATTTACTAAAATGAACTTCTTGTTGATTTTTGAAGTGGCGATAAGATAACTTCCTAAAACATGAGGCAAAATTGGGAAAGACCTTATAATTAGTATATAAGAAGACTTAAAAGTAAGATTTTTAAATAATTTCAGAAAATAATTATTTTCTAGTTTTCTATAAAAGTATATACTTCTTGTAAATTTAAAATTAATTCTTCTCAAAAGGAATACTTGAATTACACTTAAAATAGTTAACGCAGGAGAAAAAAATAAAATATAATTAAAACCAAAATGCTTAATAAGCATAAAGTCAAAAATAATTGACAAAGGCAACCCTAAAAATATAGAAATTAAGTTTAAAAATATCAAATATTTGTATTGAATATTATTTAGTAAGAATTCAAGATCATAGTTATACTTTAATATTAGTGCTAAAAGATAAATCACTAAATAGGAAAAAAAGACTTTAAAAACTATTGATTTAAAATTATGATCTTTTTTAAACATATAAGTTCAACTATTCAAAATAATTATCAAAAAAGTAATCTAAAAAATCACCTTTAATGTAACACTAGTCAAAATATACAGTATTAAAATAATATCTTTTTCTTAATAATATTAATTAAAATTAATTAGATTAAGAATAAAAGACATCCTGCAATAAATCCACTTAAATGCCCTAATAAACTTACACTTGGGAAAAAAGAGAAAATAAAACCTATCAGGCATATTGTCTTCAACATTTTTTGAACTTCATAATTGGACTTAAGACCAATTTCTTTACCTAAAAAATATTTTTTTCCATAAAAAGAAGTTAATAGTAAGAATCCAAATAAAGCATAAATTATTCCGCTAAATCCTAAAGCGGCATAATTCGGAAAGATATTAAAATACGATAAGATCTTTTCGTAAACCCAGATAATTAAAAAATTTAAAAAAGAACAAATTAAAATAAATTTCAAATAAAAAAATCTTCTTTTAATACCTAGTCTCTTCAAAAAATATCTAGTGATGATTATCCCACCGAGATTACTTAATAAATGATTTAAATCTGCATGAGTTATGATTGAAGTGAAAATCCTATGTGGTTGATCACTAATTAATTTTGGTACAAAGTAAAAATATTCTTTATCAATAACTCCAATTAAATCTGTAAAAATAAAAACTGAAATTAAAAAAAATCCTGTTGCAAGAAACTGCCAGTCATATTTAGATATTGAATTATTAATAGCCATACTTTCTTTAGTTTTATACTAAAAGAATATCTGCTTACTTAGAAGAAAATAACCTCAAAAGTTTTTTAATGTCTTGAATTTATATTACCTTTAGTAAACTTTGCAATGAGAACTTGTTGGGTGATCTATACACTCTTTCTCCCAATAATCTTGTCTTGGATCTTTTGGCAGTTGATAATTAAAATCATGCATTCTCCAAATATCTGAAGTCGCATTTTTTAGGGCAGTGAATGGAGTGGTGAGTCTCATAAAACCTCCTATATCTCTACTTCTTAATTATCCTCCTATTCAATTGAAATTAATAGAGTATTAATACCCGAGTAATAGTGCTTTGTGGTTGTCGCGACTATCTTTCCCCATTCAGTAGGAGTAGAAATAAATCAGGAGTCAAAAGCACTTCATCGACTTTGTGGACAACGAGGTGCAGAAGACTCGAAGAGGGCAAATATATGCCCTCTTATTTTATTTTTGGGATTTCTAGAAACTATTTTTAACGGAGAGGGTGGAATACGAATTCAACCTTATAGAACACTGTAGAACAAACCTGAACAGGTTTTTCATATCCTAAATTCAATTACCACCAACAAACCCGCCAACAAGAAAATAGTTAACAGAATTATTTGACCTTGGGAAAAGTTCTATTTAATTTAAAATTAAAGGAAAGACTTATCCTTTCTTCATCAGATAAATTAATCTCAACTGCGTGAGGTACCCAGGCAGGAAAAACAACTAGCATATTTTCTTTTGGTGAAATTGTATTTATGGGATAATCATACCCTTGCATTTTGTAGCCTTCTTTGAAATGCCCCATATATTCTGTGGAGATAAAGTCAGCTTCATTAAAATTCCTATAAAAAAGAAATCTCCCTCCTTTCATTTCTTTTGGCACCTTAATAAAAAACACACCGGAATACGTTGCGCCTGAATGAGTGTGAGGTGTATTAGAAGAACCTTTCCCACTTATATTTATCCAAAAATTTGTTAGCTGAAGGTCACCTTGTCTACTGATTTGATGAATTGCATTAACGGCATTAATAATTTGCTTTAATAATTGATTAGTTCCTGGAAGATTATTTAAATTTCTTATATCTTTTGAATGATATCCCTGAAAACCAGAATTACTTTTAATAACACCATCTTTATCATTTTCTCTTATCAAATAAGCCTCTTTTTGTAATTGCTCAATATTTTCATTTAGTTCAGCACTCCAAAACTGAGTTGGGAATAAAAAACCAGGTTTAATTTGAATTTTCATACAAAAAAAGTTATTAATCATTTCATAACTTTAAAATAAAAAAATTTTTAAAAATTATCCACTTTAAAAGATTACTATCTTCTCTTTTTGAAATGTTCTAAGTACAAATTAGAGTAATAAACTAATAATAAAAAGCAATAGTAAAAAAGTATTTAAATAGTTTAAATTATTTTTTAATATTTATTTCTCTCACATCTACCGTCAAAAATTAGAATTAAAAATTTCAGATTTAACTTTAATAAGTAACCCGCCAACAGCTTTTTAAATTACCGCCAACAAACCCGCCAACAGCAAGTATTCTTTCAGGTTAAATTTAAGAACTAAATTTAAATTTGAATAGAGGCGAAATTAATTTATAACTATAAATACAGGGGATTTTTAATAAATTCATCGTCCGTGAAATGGGACGATTTGAAATCGTACGGAGAGGGTGGGATTCGAACCCACGAATAGTTACCTATTAAACGATTTCGAGTCGTTCGCTTTCGACCACTCAGCCACCTCTCCCATATTTAAAATATAAATTAAAAAATTTATACTAAAAATATATTTAGATTTTTGTTAATTCCAACCAGTTTCTTTCATTATTTCTATTGCCTTACTATTGAATTTGCCAATTTCTTTTATAGTCACATTATCTGGAGTGAAATCTCCAAATTTACTAACAATTCTATTTTGACTTGATTCCTTTAAAGGGTGCTCATAAGTTTTATTAGCTAAACCTTGACTACCTTCACTAGAAGCTAAATATTCAAGAAGTTTAATAGCCTCAGTCTTGTTTTCTGCATATTTATATACGCCCCCAGCAGTTATATTTACATGCGCAGGATTGGGTATTATTAATTTTATTTTTTCTGCTAAAGAAGCATCTCTTGGGCCTTTAACTCCATCAAGCATCCTTGCGACATAATAATGATTAACGATTCCAATACCGCACGTTCCCTGCCCTACAGCTCTTATTAATGAAGAATCTCCAGAAAAATAGGGAGTGGAAACATTTGATATCAAACCCTTAAGCCAAATTTTTGTTTGGTCAACGCCTTTCTTTGCTATTTGATTAGAAACCAAAGATTGATTATAAGGACTTTTTCTATTTCTTAGACATACTTTTCCTTTAAAAGAAGGATTGGTTAGATCCTCAAAATTTTTGATTTTTGTAATATCCACAATATCCGGATTTGTGATGATTACCCTTAATCGCCTAGTAAGGCCAAACCATTTATTTCTAGGATCTCTTAAATTATTGGGAACACTATTTTCTAGAATATTTGAATTAATTTTTTGAAATAAATTTGCCTTTGATGCATTTTCAATTCTTGCTGCATCAACAAGAATTACTAAATCAGCCTGAGAATTTTTACGCTCTCTTTTTAAGCGCTCAATTATAGCTTTTCCATCTGTTTCTATATATCTAACTTTGATGCCAGTTTGTTCTTGAAATTTTTGATAAACCTCTTTATCTGTATTGTAATGTCTACCAGAAAATAACCTAACCTCTTTCTCTGCAGAATTTACAGGTTGATTATTTAGAAGTAGCGATAATGTCACTGAAGTAAAAAATAGCTTTTTTAAATAATTCTTTAATTTCATTTATTAAAATTGTTATTTTTGTTACCTTACAACAAAAATTTGGTAGAAATAATACAAAAATAAAAAATCACTTTGTCATGTATATTTCTTTACCTTAGGAAATAACATTCTGATACTTTCGAGATATAAATCTTACTTTACTAAGGGAAAGCCCATGCGTTCCCTCTCTAGTATCCATGAAGACGCGACTTCTCTAGCTAACTTTCTGATTTTTTCTATATACTGGGCACGATCAGTTACTGATATTACGCCTCTAGCATCAAGCAAATTAAAGCTATGACTACACTTTAAAACATAATCAAGCGCGGGGTAAGTTAGCTTCTTTTCAATTAATGAATTTGCTTCATCTTGATATATCTCAAATAATTTTCTGAGATTTTCAGGATTTGATTCAGAGAAATTATATGAACATTGACCTTTTTCAAATTCAAGCCAAATATCGCTGTATTTCAGATCTTTATTCCAATTTAAGTCCCAGATACTTTCTTTATCCTGCAAAAACATTGCAATTCTCTCTAAACCGTATGTAATTTCAATTGGTATTGGTTGACAATCAACTCCCCCGCATTGTTGAAAATAAGTGAATTGAGTAACTTCCATTCCGTCTAGCCATACTTCCCAGCCTACGCCCCAAGCTCCAAGAGTTGGCGACTCCCAATTATCTTCAACAAATCTTATGTCATGATTTTTAGCCTCTATTCCAAGAGATTCCAGAGATTTCAAATATTTTTCTTGGATCCCATCTGGGGAAGGCTTAATTATTACTTGATATTGAAAATAATGTTGTGCACGATTAGGGTTATCACCAAATCTTCCGTCTGTGGGTCTTCTACATGGCTCAGCATATGCAACAGACCAAGGTTCGGGTCCAATTGCCCTCAAAAAAGTATGAGGACTCATTGTACCAGCACCCTTTTCAGTATCATATGGCTGCATAATTAAACAACCCTCTTTGGACCAAAAATTATTTAAATTTTGAATTATATCCTGAAAAAACATCAAATTTTAAGAAGTTTAGAATTTAGATCAATGCCATTAAACATAATAACAAAACTTAAAACAAAAAATATTTTTAACTCTAATTTCTGAGAAGCATTATCTGGTATTTGGATAGCATAAAACTTAATCCAATATAAACATAAATTAGAAATTAATCATGAAAAAAAATCTAATGGCAAAGGTCCAAAAGTATTAGATTCTTCTGCATCTTCATCATATTGGCAAGTTATTAAAATTCCTTCTCCCAGACCATTCTCAGATCTAACAAAAACATTACCAGTTTTTTGGTTGCCTTTTAAAAAAACATATCCATCAGCATGAAGCGAATCTAAATTACCAAATTTTATTGAGGAATATTTATTAGAAATTGATTTCAGTGCTTCAATAGCTTTGGTATCAGAAGCTGCCATTATTCCTATTGTTATCCAATCGGCATTATAAATATTAGTTTCTAATTCTATTAATAGTTTTTTTTCTTGACTACTGCTTAAATGAGGAGCAGTTCTAAGACTGTTTAAATCAGCTAATTTATTTATTTCCATTAAATTAGTACCTAAAATAATAAATTATTAACCAAAGGTTCTTCCATTCCAAGCCCATAATGAAGCGGGCACATCCTCGAAAGAAATATAAATTTTATCTATTGGAATTCCAATTTTTTCATAAACAAAATTAGATATTTGCTTTGCCATCTCTGAAGGATTTAAAGAGCCTATCGACTTAATTTCTAAAAAACAACAAGGTCTTTCATCATCAAAATACATTTCTAAATTATCATCTAACTTAGCCATAACAAATCTTTTTGATTTATTTGTTAAAGACGCGACTAATATTGAAATTTCTTCAAGTAATTTCTTCTTATCCTCTATTTTTGCTGAAGTAGAAACATTAATATAAGGCATATTTATGCAGCTAAATTATCTTTTTGAAAATCATTTTGTAGATTAAAAGTTTTATTTTTTAAAACTTTTTTTGATGAAAGATATGCCATATCGTATTGACTTATTCCGTTTTTATAGGGATTGAAAAGGGCATTTTTAGATCTACTTTTTTTGCTCCTTTTGAATTCAATCATTTTTACAAAATTATTAATTATTAATTTAACTTTTTTTTAATAGATGTCTAGCTTTTTTAAAAATCTTTAATTAATTAAATGCAAAATATATTTCTGAATCACAATATGAATAACTATTTATTAAATTTGAATTAGATCACTTAATAATCGTTTTGGAAGTTCTAAATAATTATCAAAGAAAAAAACTTGATGAGAGCAATGATGAAGAATTTTATTCTGACCCAAAATTTGTTTATCATTTAGATGCGAACTTCAGGCAATATCTATCAAATGTTTATAAAAAAGAAATTTCAGACAATTCAACTGTCCTAGATTTAATGTCCAGCTGGGATAGTTACTTACCTCAAGAGAAAAAATATAAAAAAGTTATTGGGCATGGATTAAACAAACAAGAACTTGAGAAAAATAAAATTTTTGATACTTATTGGATACAAAATTTCAATTTAAATCAAGAAATTCCTTTAGGTAATGAAAGTGTTGATTTCTGTTTAATGGTCGCAGCTTGGCAATATTTACAATACCCAGAAAATTTATCTAGAGAAATCGTAAGAATTTTGAGTAATGATGGCAAGTTTATAATATCTTTTTCAAATAGAGCATTTTGGCATAAGGCTCCCAACATTTGGACTTCATCCACTGAAGAAGAGAGAATTAAATATGTAAGAAAAGTCTTAATATCAAACGGATTTAATGAGCCAAGAATAATTAAAAAGTTTAATGAACCAGTCCAAAATATCTTCAATTTTTTTAGTAAAGACCCATTTTATTGCTTGATTGCAAGTAAAAAGTAAATAATACCTTTACTGCATTTCAGATAAAGCTTTGAACAAAGATCTATAGCCATACTTTTAAAGTTTTACTAATATTGGATAGATAATATTAAAAATATGGGCTCTAAAAGAGAAAAATATCCTGAAAAATGCCCTTGGGATCTAGGACCTAATCAACACTTAGCTAAAGAAGAAAACTGGACTTTAAGATTAGGTGAAGCAAACGTGTGTTTTAGCAAAAACAAATTAGACAATAATTATTTTCATGTAATTAGTAATGAAAATGAAGAACAAATTTTAGCCTTCAGAGCAAGACTGCTTTATCAAAAACTACTTGATAAAGGATTTAGATTGGTTGAATAAAAAACTTATTTCAATAAACTTAAATCCTCGAAAACAAACTTTTGTATTTCTTCTTCTTGATTTTGGTTTAAATATTTTATTGATCTCGAATTTAAAATCCAATAATCTTTTTTACCTATATTTATAAATTCATCTTTGTATTCAATTTTTTGAGAATTTGATTCTAGGGTTTTTGGATTAATTTGTTGACTAGTATATTTCTTACTAAGAAAACCAACTCCAGTATCAAAAAATTCCTCAACAAAAATCTCAATAATTGTTCCATGAATTTTTCTATAAACCATATTAATACAATCATCTTTAACCCTATATTTATCTCCTTCATTTCTCCCAGAAACATTCATTTCAATCCCATTTTCAGAACTTTTAAGTAAATTAAAATTATTTTCTGAATGAACTGAATTAAATTCTCTTTTTACCCTGTGAATACACACTTCAAACAATTGAGAAGCAATACTTTTCTTTATGTTTTCTTCATCTATATTTTTAATCTCAGGTTTAAAGTCTTCACCTAATAAGAACTCACCCTCATAAGAATTATCTTCAAATAAATAAGTACACTTGCCTTTATAGCCTTTGAAATCAGTATTCCATGTATATCTTTTTTCATAAGCATTTTTAAAAATATCTTTGCAACTCTGTTCTTTTAAATTTTTCATTATTTTTAAGATTTACAAGCAATCATACAAAAAGGCATCTCTAATTGGGATAGAAAGTTTTAATTTATTAAATTGACTATTTTTTTAGGTTTTTTGTCAAAAATTTAAGCCAAAGAGGGGATTTCACCTTTAAGCTGAGAAGCCCATGCCTCAAGACGCGAATCGGTCAAATCAGATTCACTATCCTCATCAAGAGGTAATCCACAAAAGCTTTCTCCAATAACACTTTTAGACTCATCGAATGTATAAGAGGATTTATCTACGTAACCAACCATTTCGGCACCTGCCTTTGTGAAGTAGCTATGAAGTTCTTCCATTGCATCACAATAGTTTTCTGTATATGTGGAAGAGTCTCCTAAACCAAAAATTGCGACTTTTTTTCCTGATAAACTTAGTTCACCAATATCCTCTAAGATTGAATCCCATGCAGTTCCAGATCTTTCTTCATCGGCACCAGTATTCCAAGTAGGTATCCCGCAGATAATTCCATCAAGGCCTTCAAATTCTGAAAGATCATCCACATCGGATACATCTTTAGGTGCTTCTGCTGAAGAGATAAAGTTGTGAAGACGATCTGCTACGTCTTCGGTTTTTCCAGTTGTAGTTGCGTAATAAATTCCTACAGTCATAACTTCAAAATGTTTACATTAAAATAATAAAATCTAAAAACGTTAAATTAATTTCTTTAAAAACTTTTTCATGTAAAATTTTATACTAATTAAGGTAAGAAAATTTTTTTGAGAATAATTTATTAAAAATTTAAAAGATCGTGACTGACAAATTTCAAAATGATATTAAAAATCTTATTGAAGAATTCAACTTTAATGGGTATAAAAAGTTCAAATTAATTATTTTATTTGGTTTATTAGGAGATTTTGATAGCTTTGAATATGCAATAAATTTAAAAAGTTTTGTCGATAAAAATCAAGATCAAAATTTAGATATTTTTGCAATTGCTATTGGGAACGAAAATGGGAAAGAAAAATTCTGCAAATTTACTGGCTTTCACAAAGAAAATTTAATAGTTGTTTCTGATAATCAAATCCATAATAATCTAAAAGTCTCAAAAGGATTAGATATTGGTTTAGGAGGTTGGATTAATATGCTTTTGATGTTATCAGGGATAAATTCTTTTAAAACAATTAAAGAAGTTATTAGAGGTTATACCGGCGACCGAAAAGCAGAACAAATCTATTCAGAATTTGACAAAATTGATGTTTTAAAATTTTTAAAATTTTCGGGTAATTCTTTTAAAAAGGTTTTCGGGGATGGTTACTTGAGACCATTTGAATTAGCAACATTTAGATTAAATAATATGAATGAAATAATTCAAAATTGGAGTGATTATATACTTAATGAAGAATACCTTCCTCAAAGAGGGGCTTCTTTTCTATTGAATAATAAAAACCAAATTATTTATAAATTTTGCTCAAACGATGTGCTTGGATATTCATCAAACATGAGGGATCCCTTAGGATTTTTGACTGATTTAATTAAAGAATAGTTTTTAAAATATTTTTATGAATGTAGATATATTTGGATATTTTGCAGCGATTTTAACAACAGCAGCATTTCTACCTCAATTAATAAAAACATTAAAAACAAAAAAGGCAGATGATGTTTCTTTGACAACATTAATAATGTTTATTATCGGTGTTCTGTCTTGGATTATTTACGGTTATAAAATTTCTTCTACACCAATATTGATAGCAAATTTAATTACCCTGATCTTAAATTTATTGATATTAATCTCTAAAGTATATTTTTCAAAAAACTAAAATGTATAAAAATTTTTTTAAATTAATAAACTTTAGATTTATTACTTAAATCTTGATTAAAATAAACAAAAAATTTACTGATCTTGAAAACTTCAAAATGCTGGGTTTGGTTTAAAGGAAGTCTTAACAATGGTGGATATTGGAAAGAAGGCTTTACATGTACCTTTGATGAGAACCCAGGAGTTTTAATAGAAAGTCCTGCTTACGTAACTTGTCGGGTTCCTACATGGAGAGTTTTGACTAAAGAACCAGAAAATTTATATAAATCTCCCCTAATTCCTGATAAAGCAATCTGGAAAATAATTTAAATTCTCAATTAATAATAAAAAACTTTTTGACTGCACTACGGCGAGTTAATATTGCTTTAATAAATATTTAATTAATACCATTTACTCTCTTTTTATAAATATTATCCCCTTTTTAATCTTTGGTTTTCTTCTTGGGAAAAAGAATCCAAAGATTTCAAAATATATAGCAAGACCTCTAATAAGATTTGGCATCCCACTAAGTGTAATGGGTCTCCTATTAAAAGAAGGTATAGATATAAACCTTATTAAAAGTGCATTTTTAGCATTCTCCGTAATTGGATTTTTAATAACTTTAATAAATATAATCCCAATATTTAAAAAAAGACTTCCAAATTACACATTGCAGCTTTCAGGCCTAATAGGTAACACATCATTTCTTGGAATACCAATTGCGCTAGCTCTTCTACCTTCAACAACTATAAATTTCACTATTGGATTTGATTTAGGAACAACACTTTTCGCTTGGATATTTGGACCTTTTTTTCTTCAAGAAAAATCAAACAGCATTAACATCCCAAACATCAAAGGACTATTTAATGCATTGATAAATAGCCCTGCATCAAGAGGGATCATCGGTGTACTTCTTGCATATCTTTTTCAAATAGATGGAATTTTAGGCAATTATCTTTGGATTCCTGCAAGAATAGTTATTGCTTTGGCAATAATAATTGTGGGAACAAGACTTGGAATAATCACAAATCAAAATGAGAGGATTTTGGATCTCAATGAAGAAATTAGATTTTCAATTTTATTAAAGTTATTTATTCTTCCTTTTATTATTTTTTTAGTATGTAAATTCTTGAGTTTTAACTTCTATCAATCATCTGCAGTAATTCTTCAGGGAGCAACCCCAACAGCAATATCCACAATATTAATGGCAGAGGCTTATGGTGTGAAACAAAAAATAGCGTCAAAAATTCTTTTTACTACAACCTTAATTTCAATAATTACAATTCCAATATTAAAAATGTTTATGAATTTATTTATTCAAACAATTTAAATAAAAGCCTTTTACAGGCTGCATGATTAATGAATATTGTAAAGATTATATCCTGATAACTAAATAATGTCTTAAGATTTAGTGTATGAAGTCAGCAAACCCTGAAAATGAATATATCCCTTTAGATCTTAGGATTTCTGTGAGAAGGGATACTTTAAGACTTATCTCAGAGATGGCTCAAGATATGGGAATAAGCATTAATGAAGTTTTTAGTTTTTTAGCAGAAGACTCTGTCATCGATCTCGAATTAATGGATGATTTAAATAAAATTGATATCCCAAGCAAGTGCAGCATTGATGATTTAAAAAATGCTCTTCTTAAAAAAAGACTTTGTTAAAATTTTTCAACTTTTCTATTTTTCCAGTCAGGTTTATAACCACTTTTAACTAAAAATCTCGAATACTTATTTAAATCACTTTTTTGAATTCGCCACAGATTATAAATCCCAAATTTGCCCAATTTTTGATGATTAATATTTGACCATTGCTCTTGGCGGGTAGAGTATTCATCTATCACGATCAATAGAGATTTGTATTCATAATCGGGTTGATCCTCATAATTCTCTCTCCTATCATTATTAAGCCTTTCTGACAGATTAATTAACCCCTCTTCAGTGTTTGGTTCATAAAAAACTATTTGTCTCGCATAATAATGTAATGAAGGTTTTCTTATCCCGATCATTGCTAAAGTTTCCCTCCCCTCGCGAATATCTAAAATTAATTTTGAAATACTCCTTAAAGGTAATTGCCTTGAAGTATCTGCTAATTTTCTGATTGGCGACATCAAATAAGATTGTCCAATTAAAAGTAAAATTTGGAGATAAAGAAGAATATTTCTAGATTTTAAAGAAAATAAGATTATTGCAAGAAGGGTAAATGAAGAGAAGAACAATTTAGCTTTAAAAATAATCCCAGAGCTTATAAGTTCCGATGCAAGACTAGGCATTTCGGGATCATTAATTGAGCTCAACCAAATATTCGAGAAAAAGAATGCTATTGATAAGCCAAACAAAATTAAAATATTAAAAATCCAGATAAATAAATAACTTTTATTTATATTTTTTAAACTTATAAAGCTATTACTTGTTAATATTGCCGCCGCTGGAATTGCTGGCAACCAATAGCTAGGTAGTTTCGTTGCAGAAAGACTAAAGAAGATTAAAACTGAAGTGAACCAACATAGAGAATATGTATAAAGGGTTTCAGTGACATTGCAACTGTCTTTTGAACTCTTAAAGAAATCCTTAAAACTTTTAAATATCCCATAATACAAAAAAGGAGTAAATGGCAATGAACCCAATATCATTATGTAAAAAAAGAACCAGAATGGTTCTGCATGATTATTTACGACTGAGGTATATCTTTGAAAATTATGGTAACCAAAAAAATTATCCCAAAAAGGTTTTCCCTCTTTTAAAAGTTCTAATACGTACCATGGAACACTTATTAGTGTTGTTATTAAAAAACCTTTCTTAGGGTTTATCTTACTGAGCAACGTTTTCCAATTCTTTTGACAAAACAAGAAAGACGTAATTGTCAATAATGCCAAAACAAACGCGACAGGTCCCTTAACTAAAATTGCAAAACCTAAAAATAACCAAGCTGAAATGCATTTATCATTATTTTCACTTGCCATTCTTCTCCAAAACAAAAGTAGGCTAATCCCTAAGGTTCCAGTTAAAAGGGCATCACTCACGGCAGTTCTACTCCAAATAATTATTAATGGAGAAAGTGCAAAGCCTAATGATGCAACTATTGAAGTAAGGTATTGCCTATCACTCTTCTGTGGCCAACAAATCAGCGTATCACCAATCATCAACATTAAAAATAATGAAGCCAAAGCTGAAGGGAGTCTTGCTGAGAGAGTCCCGAAACTATCCCAAATTTCGTTCTTCGGTAATGAGTAAAAAAAACCCATTAGCCAATATATCAGTGGAGGCTTATCAAAACGGAATATTCCATTGACTTTTGGAGTTAACCAATCACCTGATTCACTCATTGCCCGTGCTGCAGCGGCAAATAAAGGGGGTGTTTCATCCACCAATCCTGTAGTGCCTAAACCTAAGATAAATATAATGATCCCACAAACTAAAACTATCAATAAGGTTATGAGCCTTTTTTTTGAGTTAAGAAGAATCATTTAATATTATTTATATTCATGCATTACCTTATTAAGCCAGTTCACAACCTTGTTAGCAAATATATCTGCGGAGGCATTTTTTTCTACCCATTCTCTACATTTCTGACGCTTTATATTTTCAATAATCTCTACATAAAAAAGCATATTTTTTTTATCATCAGGATCAACAAGGTAACCTGTTTGGCCATGCTGAATAATTTCACTAGGTCCTCCCCTTTTATAGGCTACAACAGGCACCCCACAGGCTAAAGCTTCAACAATAACGTTCCCATATGCCTCATTCCATTTCGGAGTATTTAGCAACCCTCTGCATTTACCAAGTTCTTTTTGTAATTCGTCGGTTGATAAAAACCCCATCCAATCTATAGCTCCTTGAGGGAATGATTTTTCTATCTTTGAGGCATACATCTCATCTTCTATAAATCCCCAAACTTTTAATTTTTCGCCAAGTTGATTTGCCACATAAACTGCATCCTCCAAACCTTTCTCCGGAGCCACTCTTCCAACCCATGCCAAGGGGCCCTTAACTGAATCTTGAAAAATATAATTATTTAAATTAAACCCATTCCCAATAATTGTTGGTTTTTTTATGAATGGATAATCATTTGCTTGCATTTTTGTATGAAAAGCAAAATTATTTGGATATTTAGCATATACCTTAGAGATTAAATTACTAATTACTGAACTTTCAGAACCCATACTAATAATATGTGCAATGGGTATCTCTAAATTTAAAGTCATCCAGATTGGCAACCAATCATAGGACATGTTCAACAATACGTCTCCATGTTTAGCGATATCTAATCCCTTTTCAAGCATTCCTGCCAAAAGAGAATTGTCTGGAATACTCACGGGAGAATTATAATTTTGATGCTGCCAACTAATTTGCTCTTCACCTTCCACAAAATGTAATTTTGCTTTTACATTACTTTCATTTAACTTAGAATTTTTTGGAGCTACAACCTCAACAGTATGACCTAAAGAAATTAAACCTGAAACTAAAGAATTTAAAGTTAATTCAACTCCACCACCTTTACCACTCCCTAAGAACCCTATTGGAGTACTAATCAAAACTATTCGCATTATTATACTTTTTCAAAAAGAAACTAATTAAATAGTAGTATCAGGAAATTTATTTTCCCATAAACTCTTTCTCTGGCTAACAAAAAATACTGAGATAAGAACAAAAACCACTCCTATCCACTGCACAATAGTGAGTCTTTCATCTAACCAAACACCTCCACTGAGAAGAGCGAATACTGGTGTTAAAAATGCAAGAGTACTAAATCCAGTTATTTCTTTATTATTAGCAAAATAGAAAAACAATCCATACGCTATTGCTCCCCCAAAAATACTTGCAAATGACATAAGTCCCCAATCAAATATTGACCAATCTGGAATTATTGTGAAATTTGATTGTAAGCAGTGCTTAATAATTAATGGCAAACTACCTAAAACCATATGCCAACCTGTAACTGCAACTGGATCACTTTTAGTACAAGTAAATCTGATTAAAATAGTTCCTAATGCCATAGCTAGAGAAGCTGCAAGCATCCAAAGTTCTCCAAAGTTAAAAGCAACATTATTTATAGACTTATCTGACATCAACCACCAATTCCCTAAAAATTCTTGTGGAACACCTAAAAATACTATTCCTCCTAAGCCAAAAAGCAAGCCCAACCATCCTATTGGATTTATTAGATTCCCAAAAATTGCCCTCGCTAAAATAGCTACCAAAAGTGGTTGAGAATCAATTAAAACAGAACCTAAACCTGCTCCAGTTTTTTCAATACCATAAGTTAAAAACAACTGAAAAAAAGTGGCATCAACAATCGTAAAAACAAAAAACCACTTCAAATCGCACCTATAAATTTTTAAATCTCTTTTAAACAAATATGTTGTTATTAGAACAAGAATCCCTGCAGGAAGCAATCTTAAAGAAGCCACAAACTCTGGCCCAGCACTAGATACCAAAGGAGTCATTGCCGCCATTGAAGTACCCCAAAGTGCAAAAGGGAGTATCATTAAAAACCAATTTAGGATTGAATTCATTAGGTCTGCTGATAATCTTTTTAAAGTAGTTTTATGAATTTACCTTAAAAGAATGATTTGGCCTTTTAGACGAAAGTCAAAAAAAAGAATAGCTCGTATAGTAATTGATGAGCCTATTACAAGTTCAACAAGAGTTTCAGTCCTTAAAGCTCTTAAACAAATTGAGGATAGAGAATTTCCTGCTTTAATCGTGAGAATTGATTCTCCAGGGGGTACTGTTGGGGATAGCCAAGAAATATACTCTGCTATTAAAAGACTAAAAGACAAAGGATGTAAAGTCATTGCAAGTTTTGGGAACATCTCAGCATCAGGAGGCGTTTACATTGGTGTTGCATCAGACAAAATAGTTGCTAATCCAGGCACAATTACAGGATCTATTGGTGTGATTATAAGAGGAAATAATTTATCTGAATTATTAGATAAAATCGGCATTAAATTTGAGACTGTTAAAAGCGGTGTATTTAAAGACATACTTTCTCCAGATAAACCTCTAAGTGAGGAAGGTAGAGGTCTACTCCAAGGACTTATAGATGAAAGTTATAAACAATTTACTGAAGCTGTTGCTGAAGGAAGGAATTTACCTGTTGAAGAAGTAAGAAAATTTGCTGATGGTAGAATTTTCACTGGAACACAAGCACTCGAACTTGGACTTGTTGATAAAGTTGGGGATGAATTTGTTGCAAGGGAGCTAGCTTCAGAAATGGTTAATATTGATCCTAAAATTCAACCCTTAACATTCGGGAAAAAGAAGAAAAAAATACTTGGACTAATTCCTGGAAGTAGAATGATTGAGAAAATTATCAATAATATCTTTTTTGAGTTTGACTCATCTAATAAAGTACTTTGGTTATACAAGCCTTAATTTTTTATGTATGAAAAAATGAAAGATGATTATAAAATTACATTTATTCGTGGAGCTACAACAGCATCTGGGAATTCTGTTAGAGAAATAGAAGTTGCAGTAGTGGAATTAATTGACGAATTAATTTCACGAAACAATCTAATTAAAACGAACATACTATCCATTACATTCACAGCGACAAAAGATTTAAATGCATGTTTCCCCGCTTCAATTGCAAGAAAATTTAATGGCCTTGATTCAGTTGCTTTTTTAGACTGCCAACAAATGCACGTATCCAATGATGTTGATTTTTGTATAAGAATAATGGCTCAAGTTTTATTGCCACAAAATTATGAAATAAAGCACCCTTATTTAAAAGGCGCTGCAAAATTAAGGACAGATAGATGTTAACCTAAGTGAGACAATATCTCTACATTTAAAATTAGTTTAAAATTAATCCCTCAATAGTTAAATTAACAATGTTAAAAAAAACAAAGAAAATTGCTTTAAATTTGAAAATTTTAAGATGTTTACTTATACCTACACTTTTAGTTTCAACTCCTATCTTCAATAAAATTCAAGAAGCTAAAGCAGGTTTAGAATTTCAATGGGATCAAGACTCTGGCCACAGAAGATTAAAATGGTTTCAAAAAGAAAATAAAAAGAGATTTAGAAATACAATCTATTTTTTCTTGAGGCCATCTGATAGAAGAACTGATCTCTTAAAAGTAAATCTAGCTTTTCCTAAGACCTTTAAATCCACTTTAAAAAACGAAAAAATTAGTTTTTGCAAAGTAAAAATAGGTGGTTTTGATTCTAGAACTAAATGTTTAGAAAATATTCCAGCGGATTTCGAAATCAAAACTGATGAATCAGGCCTACGATCACTAGATATTTACCCCTATAGTCCAATTCCCTCTAACAAAGATAGTTATGCAATTGTCTTTAAAATCTTTAATCCCAAAAAATCAGGCTTATATCAATTTCATTCATTTGGGCAATCTAAAGGGAAATCATCTTCAAGTTATTTAGGAAGCTGGACTATAGTGATCGATTAAATGATAAATTAAATAAGGATAATTAATCAAATGACTAAAAGAACTTTTGGCGGGACCTCAAGAAAAAGAAAACGTGTATCTGGTTTTAGAGTAAGAATGCGTTCTCATACAGGTAGAAGAGTTATTAAAAGCAGAAGACAAAAAGGTAGGGAAAGAATAGCTGTATAACTTCAATTTTAAATGGCCTTACCTAAGGATATGCGTTTAAAAGGTCATAGGACTTTTAACTACATACATAAAAATGCCAAAACATATCATGGCAAATTAATGACATTTAAAGTTGCAAAATCAAATCCAGATATTCTCTTAACACATAAATTCACAAATCCCTCAAACAAATTTCGAGTTGCAATTGCAATTAGTAAAAAAGTTTCAAAAAAAGCTGTAGAAAGAAATAAATTAAGAAGAATCTTGCAAGAGTGGTTATTAACAAACATTCAAAAAATTAATAACCACAAACCTTATTGGTTACTTGTTAACCTTAAATTTGGGGATTTCTGCAATGATAAAAGTAAACTTTTGGAGGAATTTCAAAACTTAATGTTCAAATCTCATCTAATCAAATGATTAATATTAATGAAGAAACCTTTTATGAAGGTGGTCCTGCTAAAAGTGATTTAATAATAAATCTACTAGCAGGGATAACTATACTTGGTTTGCCATTTACCTTTGCCGCAATAGTTAGAGCATTGTGGTTGAGATATAAAATTACAAACAAAAGAATTACAATAGATGGTGGATGGTTTGGTAAAAACAAAACACAAGTCTCATTAAGTAACATCGAAGAAATAAGATCTATTCCAAGAGGATTTGGTTCATATGGTGATATGGTTCTTATTCTTAACGATGGTTCAAAGGTTGAAATGAAATCATTACCTTTATTCAGAGAAAAGCAAAAATTTATTGAAGAAAATATAAATAAAAGATCACAAATCCCAAATCTCAACGAAGTAGAAGGATTTGCTACTAAATCCTAAATAAATTAATTACAAAAATCTTTTTTTCCTGTAAAATAAAATGTCTATTCAAATTACACTCTCTTTAATATCGTGATAGGGTTCATTTCTGAAAAACTACTTATCCCGATTCTAGATTTTTTCTACGGTTTAGTCCCTAGTTATGGTTTAGCGATTGTTGCATTGACAGTCGTAATTAGAATTGCTCTTTTCCCTTTAAGCGCTGGTTCCATTAGGAGCGCAAGGCGGATGAAGATTGCCCAACCAGTAATGCAAAAAAGACAAGCAGAAATAAAATCTAAGTTTTCAGGTGATCCAAAGAAACAGCAAGAAGAGCTTGGAAAATTAATGAATGAGTTTGGTAGCCCTCTCGCAGGTTGCCTCCCTTTGATTGTACAAATGCCTGTGCTATTTGCACTTTTCGCAACCCTAAGAGGCTCTCCATTCGCTGATGTCCCCTACAACATAAATCTCAAGGTCGTCCCACAGGATCAAGTAGCAGCCATTGATCCAAAACCTTACAAATCCCCTCGACACTCTATTTTTATTACAGAAAAATCACATTTTCCTGTAGTTGCCACCATTCCTAGTGGAACAAAATTGGGGACAGAAGAATCCATAAAAGTAAATTTACAAACAACAAATGGCAATAGCTATTCTGAGGTTTTATCAAAATATGACAACGGATCTAAATTTCTCCCAACTTGGAGTGTTTCTAAAGGGTCAGAAAATCTTAAAGTTTCCCAAGATGGTACAGTAACAGCAATTAAACCGGGCGATGCAACAATAGAAGCGAAAATACCTGGTTTAGCTGCTAAAAGTGGTTTTTTATTTATTAAAGCTCTTGGTCAAGTTGGTTTTTATGTAGATGGAGCAATTAATTGGGATATTGCTGCATTAGTCGGTGCCTTTGGATTAACCTTACTTCTCTCTCAAGTTTTATCAAGTCAGGGCATGCCTGCGAATCCACAGCAATCAACAGCAAATAAAATTACACCAGTTATGATAACTGGAATGTTTCTTTTTTTCCCACTACCAGCTGGAGTCTTACTTTATATGGTTGTGGCTAATATTTTCCAGGCATTTCAAACTTTTCTGCTCAATAAAGAAGCTCTTCCTGAGAATCTACAGAAAATTTTGGATCAACAATTATTAGCAAAAAATGAAGTGATAACAACTTCTGCTACAACTATCTCAGATAAAAGATTACCTTTCGAACCTAACAGTAAAAAATAATCATAATCTTAAATAATGAATTCTTGGTGTAGAAATTTAGAATTACTCATAAAATCAAGGACCTCATTAATTTGGATCAAGACTAAAGAAGAGGAAAGATTAGAAAAATTAGTTAATTTTTCTTGTGAAAGACTTAATATAAAAAGATTCGTTTCTTGGGATTGTGTTAACGGTATAAAAGGATTAATAAATGAAGAAGGTAAATTTTCTAACAATCCGTTAGGAGTACTTAATTGGCTTAAAGAACTAAATTCTGAAGTTTCAACAGTTTTATTAGTTAAAGATTTTCATAAATTTTATGATGATCCATCTATCAATAGAACAATTAAAGAACTATCCTCAGCGCTTAAAAAAACTAGTCATAATTTAATTATTAGTTCTCATTTATTTCCTTCATCAGAAGAGTTGGATGAATTAATAGCAATTGTAAATTTACCTTTACCTGATCAAAGAGAATTGAAAAATCTAATAAAACAAATTGCTAACAACACCAATTCAAATCTAGAAGAACAAGACTTAAACGAACTTTCTATAGCTTCAAGTGGTCTTACCGAAATAAAAGTAAAGCAAGTCACTGCAAAGGCTCTTGCTCAAAGAGGAAAAATAAGTAAAGAGGATATTAAAGATATTCTTGAAGAGAAAAAACAAGTAATCGCAAGAAGTGAAATTTTAGAATTTTTCGAAGCTAAATCCAGTCAAGATGATATTGGAGGTTTAAATGTTTTAAAAGTTTGGCTTAATCAAAGATACAGGGCCTTTTCTAAAGAAGCTAGAGACTATGGATTACCTATTCCCAAGGGAGTCTTACTCGTTGGAGCTCAAGGAACAGGGAAATCGCTAACCGCAAAATCAATTTCTAAGAGTTGGTCGATGCCATTGCTTAGGCTAGATGTTGGAAGACTATTTTCCAGCCTTGTTGGTTCAAGCGAGGCAAGAACAAGAGAAGCAATATTAAGAGCTGAGGCCATGTCTCCTTGTATCCTTTGGATCGATGAAATTGACAAGGGCTTTGGTGGCGATGCTAGAAGTGATGGAGGAACAAGTCAAAGGGTTTTGGCAAGTTTGCTAACTTGGATGTCTGAAAAAGAATCCCCAGTATTTGTCATAGCTACCGCTAATGCTATAGATAAGCTTCCTGCTGAATTATTAAGAAAAGGTAGATTTGATGAGATATTTTTTCTTGATTTACCAAATTCTGAAGAAAGATTAAGTATTCTGGACTTGCATTTAAAAAAAAGAAGACCAAGTTACAGGTTTCCTCTTTCCACTATCATCGACAGAACAGATGGATTCTCAGGTGCAGAGCTTGAACAAGCAGTGATAGAGGGGATGCATATTTCATTTTCTGAAAATAGAGAACTTATGGAGAAAGATTTAATAAAAGCAGTTTCTGAATTAGTTCCCTTATCTAGAACAGCTAAGGAGCAAATTAATTTACTTAAAGAATGGTCAACTACAGGGCGGGCTCGATCTGCTTCATAGCTAAAAATTTTATCTACAAACACTCCGTAAGTTAGGAATCATTAATTTAGTTAATTTTTAGTCAAAAATCTCTAATATTGAATTTAGATTAACTATTTTAAAAAGGTATAAAAAAAAATAGTGTTAGATCAAAAATTAATAAGAGAAAATCCAACTTCAGTTGAAGAAAGTTTATCCCTTAGAGGAAAAGTTTTTAATATTTCCCAAATACAAAAATTAACTCTTCAAAAAAAAGAAATTGATATAGAAATATCTAGTCTCCAATCTGAGAGTAAAAAGTTAAGTAAATTGATCGCTCAAGAAATCAGCAAATCTAAAAACAATGATTCTCCAGAGGTAAATAATTTAAAGAAAAAAGGCAATGAATACAGAATCAAAATTTCAGAATTTGAAGAAAAGAAAAGAAACTTAGATAAAAATATACATAATGAAATTTGTAATTTGCCAAATTTACCTAGCAATGATGCTCCTATTGGAAAAGATGAAAGTGATAATGTCCAATTAAAAACTTGGGGCGATCCGTTAGTAACAGAAAATCTTAAATCTCACTGGGAAATAGGCGAAAGTCTTAATCTTTTCGACTCTGTCAAATCAACTAAAATATCAAAAAGTCGTTTTATCACACTTATTGGTAATGGAGCCAGATTAGAGAGAGCATTAATAAATTTTATGCTCGACATGCATACTAGCAATGGTTATTTAGAGTTAATGCCTCCAGCTTTAGTAAACTCAGAAAGTCTCACCGGCTCTGGTCAATTACCTAAATTTTCAAATGAAAGTTTTAAATGTTCTAACGACGACCTATGGCTTTCGCCCACTGCTGAAGTTCCACTAACCGCTTTTCATAGAAATGATATTATTGATTCAAAGCAATTACCGCTTAAGTACGTTGCCTATAGCCCATGTTTTAGAAGAGAAGCTGGAAGTTATGGAAGGGATACAAAGGGTTTAATAAGACTTCATCAATTTAATAAAGTTGAACTATATTGGTTTTGTGAACCAAGTAAATCTATTGAAGCTCATAAAAAGATTACTTTAGATGCAGAAAGCATTTTAAAAAAGCTCAATCTACCTTACAGATTAGTTGATATTTGCACTGGAGACTTAGGTTTTTCTTCAAGCAGAACTTATGATCTTGAAGTCTGGCTACCAAGTAGTAAATGTTATAGGGAAATATCAAGTTGTAGTAACTGTTTAGACTTTCAAGCTCGCAGATCATCAATAAGAGCAAAAATTGATAAAAAAAATACATATCTGCATACCTTAAATGGCAGTGGGCTTGCGATTGGAAGAACTATGGCTGCTATTCTTGAGAATGGCCAGCAAACAGATGGAAGCGTAAAAATTCCAGATGCTCTTGTTCCATATTTTGGATCAAATTTTTTAAAAACTGCTTAAAATAATTAAATGAACGTTTTAACCTCAATAACAGTTCTGGGATTTCTTATTTTTTTTCATGAGATGGGGCATTTCCTTGCAGCAATTTTGCAAGGTATCTATGTTGATGGATTTTCAATTGGTTTTGGACCATCGATAATTCAGAAAAGATATAAAGATATAACCTATTCGCTTAGAGCCTTTCCCTTAGGGGGCTTTGTTTCGTTCCCTGATGTAGAAATCAATAATATTGACCCTAAAGATCCAAACCTTTTAAACAATAGGCCAGTTATTCAAAGAGTAATTGTTATATCCGCTGGGGTATTTGCCAACTTAATTCTTGCTTATTCTATCTTAATTTTAAACGTAACTACTGTTGGGCTTCCATTTGATCCCGAGCCTGGAATTTTAGTTTTAGCTACTCAGCCTGAGAAAGCTGCTTCTCTTGCTGGATTACAAACAGGGGATAAAATCTTAAAAATTGAATCCAGTACTTTAGGAGTTGGCGACAAAGCAGTTTCTTCTTTAGTAAAGGAGATTCAAAATTCCTCCGAAAACCCAATTTCGATAACAATTGAGAGAGAAGGAGTTCTGAAAGATTTAACTTTGGTACCAAAAAACATAAATGGGAAAGGTACAATAGGTGCTCAACTACAACCGAATATAAGGAAGGAAGTTAAAAAGACAAAAAACGTTTTCGAACTTTTTAATTATACTAACAAAGAGTTTTCATCACTTTTGGTAAAAACAATTCAAGGCTATAAAGGATTAATAACAAATTTTTCCTCAACTGCTCAACAATTAAGTGGGCCGGTCAAAATCGTTGAAATCGGCGCTCAATTATCTCAACAAGGTGGAACAGGCATATTATTATTTGCGGCTTTAATTTCTATTAATTTAGCAGTACTTAATTCATTACCTTTACCATTATTAGATGGAGGACAACTTGTTTTCACTTTAATTGAAGGATTTAGGGGGAAACCAGTTCCAGTCAAGGTACAAATGGTTGTCACTCAATCCAGTTTTTTTCTTTTAGTTGGACTAAGTGTTCTGCTCATTATCAGAGATACTAGTCAACTATTAGTAGTACAAAGATTATTAAACCAATAAATAAATTTTAAAAACTGTTCTCCAAGCTGTTAATATATTATTTAGTTTAAAAATCATATTAAATGGCAAAAAAGTCCATGATTGCGAGAGAAGTTAAACGCAAAAAGCTTGTGCAGAAATATGCTGCAAAAAGGAAGTCATTATTGGATGAATTCAATGCCGCAAAAGATCCAATGGAAAGGTTAGAAATTCATAGAAAGATTCAAGGACTACCAAGAAACTCTGCTCCAAATAGAGTAAGAAATAGATGTTGGGCAACTGGTAAACCTAGAGGAGTTTATAGAGATTTTGGCCTTTGCAGGAACCAGTTAAGGCAAAGAGCTCATAACGGAGAACTTCCCGGGGTAGTTAAATCAAGTTGGTAGTATGAATTTTTAACTTAAGTATTTTTCTTATTAAATAAAATACTTAAAGAGAAAAATTCATTTTTAGGTAAATTTTAAAATTTTTTATAGTTTATCTAAATAATTTACTCAATATGTCCCTATAAAATGTAAGAATAAATTATGTATAGATTTATAATTTAAAAAGTGGAAGGACAAAATAAGTCGATCACGTTTGACGGACGAGAGATACGACTAACTACAGGACTATATGCTCCTCAAGCAAGCGGATCAGTAATGATTGAGTGTGGTGACACTTCTCTATTAGTTACAGCAACAAAAACTTTAAAAAAAGAAACATCTGACTTTCTACCTCTGATATGTGACTATGAGGAAAAACTTTATGCTGCGGGGAGAATTCCAGGCGGGTTCATGAGGAGAGAAGGCCGCCCACCAGAAAGAGCTACTTTAATTGCAAGATTGATTGATAGGCCAATGAGGCCACTTTTCCCCGTATGGATGAGAGACGAGATTCAAATAGTCGCATCATGCCTTTCTCTAGATGAAAGAGTTCCAGCAGATGTTTTGGCTGTCACTGGTGCTTCAATAGCAACTTTACTTGGAGAAATTCCATTTTATGGACCTATGGCTGCGGTTAGAGTTGGGCTTATAGGAGATGATTTCATCTTAAATCCAAGCTACAGAGAGATAGAGAAAGGAGATTTAGACATTGTTGTTGCAGGGTCCCCAGACGGCATTGTCATGATTGAAGCAGGTGCTAACCAACTATCAGAACAAGATACTATCGAAGCTATAGATTTTGGATATGAGGCAGTTACTGAACTTATTAAATCACAAGAAGATTTACTAAAAGATTTAGGAATAAAACAAAATAAACCAACAGATCCTGAAGAGGATAAAACATTACCTTCTTATTTGGAAAAAAATTGTAGTAAAGCTATTGATTTAGTTCTTAAGAAATTTGATCAGTCAAAAGAGGAAAGGGATCTTGAACTCGAAAAAATCAAAACAGAAGCTCAAAGCAAAATTGATTCTCTTAAAGATGACAATCAAGTAAAAGTTTTAACCTCAGAAAATGAAAAATTAATTCATTCTGATTTTAAAAAACTAACAAAAAAATTAATGCGATCACAAATCATTAATGATGGTAAAAGAGTTGATGGACGAGATCTTGACGAAGTAAGAAAGATAACAGCCTCCGCTAGCATTCTTCCAAAAAGAGTTCACGGCTCTGCACTTTTTCAAAGAGGTTTAACACAAGTTTTATCTACAACTACATTAGGCACGCCAAGTGATGCCCAGGAAATGGATGATCTTAATCCAAGTACTGAAAAAACTTATTTGCATCACTATAATTTCCCGCCTTATTCAGTTGGAGAATCAAGACCAATGAGAACTCCTGGTAGGAGAGAAATTGGCCATGGAGCATTAGCCGAAAGAGCAATAATCCCTGTGCTTCCTGGCAAAGAAACATTTCCTTATGTTTTAAGGGTAGTTAGCGAAGTTTTAAGTTCTAACGGATCAACTTCAATGGGTTCAGTATGTGGAAGCACGCTTTCATTATTAGATGCAGGGGTTCCTTTAAAAGCGCCTGTAAGTGGCACTGCTATGGGCTTAATCAAAGAAGGTAATGAAGTTCGAATTCTTACGGATATCCAAGGAATTGAAGACTTTCTTGGAGACATGGATTTCAAAGTTGCTGGTACTGATAAGGGAATAACTGCATTACAAATGGATATGAAAATTACTGGTTTACCAGTCTCTATTATTTCTGATGCAATTAAAAAGGCTCGGCCTGCAAGATTACATATCTTAGAAAAGATGCAAGAGGCAATAGATAAACCTCAAGAATCTCTATCTCCGCACGCTCCTAGACTTTTAAGCTTTAGAATTGACCCAGAGCTTATAGGAACAGTAATTGGCCCTGGTGGCAGAACTATCAAAGGAATTACTGAGAGAACTAATACAAAAATAGATATAGAAGATGGAGGGATTGTAACTATTGCTTCTCATGATGGAGCTGCAGCTGAAGAAGCTCAGAAGATAATTGAGGGATTAACACGCAAGGTTCATGAAGGTGAGATCTTTTCCGGAGTTGTAACAAGAATAATACCAATAGGTGCTTTCGTAGAAATACTGCCTGGTAAAGAAGGTATGGTTCATATTTCTCAATTGTCCGAAGCAAGGGTTGAGAGAGTCGAAGATGTCGTAAGACAGGGAGATGAAGTAACCGTTCGAGTTAGAGAGATAGATAGCAGAGGAAGAATAAATCTTACTTTGAGAGGTGTAGGACAAAACAATGGCATGTCTTATCCCCAACCAACTCCTACTCCAGTAGCTCCACTTAATTAAAAACTAAAGTGGATAAATTTTATTATTCTCAATAATTTTCTTTATTTCAAGGCAAATACTACCGTGAGTATTCCTATTATTTGTGGCTACTATGATTCCTTTTTGCTCAAAATTATTTTTTCCATAGGATAATTCTTGATTATCCAAATTTGTGATTGCTCCACCAGCTGCTTTCAGAATAGAATCAGGAGCTGCAAAATCCCAATCTTTTGGTGAACTTTTATTCGGCAAACTAAGACATATATAAATATCACTGTCCCCTTTAACTATGGATGCAATTTTGCAACCAATACTTCCCATTGTTTCGACTTTGCAAAAATTAATTTTATGAATTAACTTTCTCAAAATTTCATTTCCATGATTTTTACTCGTTACTAAAGTCATATCCTGAAGATTTTTATTTTTTAAAAAAATAGGTGTATATTTTGATCTATCTCTTTTTTCACACCATGTTTTTTTTCCATCTGCAATCCATAATTGATTTTTATCTGGAATCAAAACAAACCCAATATAAGGTTTATGTTTATAGTTCAACGCTAAATGCATAGCATAGTTACCTGTCCCTTGGATAAAATCCTTCGTTCCATCAAGAGGATCAAGAACCCAGATCCAATCTTTTTCACTATCAAAAACGTTTGAAGAAATTTTGACATTTTCTTCACTCAAAATATCCCAATTAATATTTTGATATTTTTCATTAATTCTTTTAATAATTATTTCATTAACTTTTAAATCTGCCAAAGTAACAGGATCATCTTCATTATTATTTTTGAGTATATTTTTTTTATAATCTGAATTTTCTAACAATTTTGAGTAATAAAGCAAAATATCTCCTGCTTCCCAGCTGAAAATTCTTATATCATCGATAAGATTATTAATATCTACTCCAGAAGGTAATTTAATCATTCAATGAATAATAATTCCTTATTATCCCATAGAAGCGAGGAACCGGAAAACGGTATTTTGTATATGGTTGGAACTCCAATTGGGAATTTAAATGATATTTCCCAAAGAGCATTAAATATTCTACAAAATGTTTCTTTAGTTGCTTGTGAGGACACAAGGCAAACAAAAAAAATAATGAGCAAGTTCAATATTTCAAATAAACTCATAAGTTTTAATCAACATAATTCTTCAATAAAAATTCCAAAAATAGTTAAAGGCCTTAAAGAAGGAAAATCAATCGCTATTGTAAGTGATGCTGGCATGCCTGGGATTTGCGATCCAGGTGAAGACATTACGAAAAGAGTAAAATCAGAAGGGATTGATATAATTTGCATTCCAGGAGCATGTGCTGCAATCACGGCAATTCTCTCAAGTGGGATGTCCTCCTCAAGTTTTGTATTTGAAGGCTTTCTTCCTAAAAAGAAAATTGATAGAGAAAAAATTCTTTTAGAAATTAGTAAAAATGAAAAAACAACAATAATTTATGAATCACCTAAGAGACTTAAGAAATTACTAAATGAGTTACTTGAATTTTGTGGAGAAGATCGGGAAATTATGGTAGCCAGAGAATTAACAAAGAAATTTGAAGAACATGTCGGTAATAATATTAATAAAGTTATAGAATTTTTCACAGATAAGGATATTATCGGTGAAATAACAATCGTTATAAAAGGTATAAGAAAAAGAGATTTCAATCCTAATAAATCAATTATTAAAAAAGATCTTAATGATTTAATAAATGCAGGCCTAAGTTTGTCAGCAGCATCAAAATACTTGGCGAAGAAAAATGGTCTAAAGAAAAGCGAAGTTTATAATTTGATTTAAAATTAAAAAAACTAACGACTAATATGAGCTTGTTTATTAAAAAACTATTTTACTCAGCAATTTTCAATTCTTGTTTATTTGCGGTTTTATTTATTGGGATACAAAATAGTTCAAACAAAAGCAAAGTAGACTTTTTAATTAACGAAACCATTGAACTCCCAATAAGTTTTATAGTAGGTTCTAGTTTTATATTAGGTTCTATTTTAGGGAGCTTTGTTAATTTTAATATGAATAATGAATAAAAATAGCCTAAATAGCTATAAGATTTTCGGCGCAAACTATCCGTGTAATGCCTTTAGAAATAAGAACAGGTGATGCGATTCTGAAAACATCAGTATTTGGGACTTTAAGTACTTTTTGCTCTTTATTACAAGATTTTTTTGCAAGATTCAAATCAAAAAATATTTCTATCGTTTTTCTACTTAAATCATCCAGGGGTAAAAATTGCCATTCTGGAAAATCTTTTAATAGTTTTATCTCTAACTCAATTTTTTTATCTACAACCATATATACAATTTTAGGGAAATCTACCTCTGATAAAGGGATTGAAGATAATTCTTTTCGTGATGAATTATCTAGCTCATAATCTACAGGGGCAATTTCAAAAAAAGAATCAATTGGTTCAAAATTTGAAGAAGATATATTTTCATTTAAAAATTTATGATCATTAGGATCAGTTTTAAAATTTACATTATCAAAATTTATCTTTTCAAGATCATTAGTTTCATTCTTATTGGTTTCAGTTTTTTCTTTTAAGGATTTACTTTTATTGATAAGATCCTTATATTTAAGTTCTCCAAGATTTTTTTTAAGATTTCTTATAATTGTTATTTTAGTGCACCTATATTTTTGTGACAAAGCATCAATATCCCTGCCTAATTTAAAACTTATAACTATTTCTTCTTTTTGTTTTGCAGTAAGTCTTTTAGTCAAGATTAATAGTTCAACTTTTCCCAATTTTAAGTGATTTCTATCAAAAAAAAATAAAAGAAAAAAATTTTTACTAAAATCAAAAAAGAATTTACTTAGATTGTTTAGGCTTATAGCTTCGGATATAATAAAAGGATGCTTCCTTAGCTCAGCTGGATAGAGCAACTGCCTTCTAAGCAGTGGGCCGCAGGTTCGAATCCTGCAGGAAGCGTGAAATAATTTCTTTAATTTCTCAAAAGATATTTTTTTTTATATCTACATATTTATTTAAAAATGAAGCTGTTGAGTAAAAAGTTGAATTATTTTGATATTTCAAGAAAATTGCATCGCATAAATCTATCATCTTTAGGACAGATCTTTTTTTTAATAGGGATAATTTTTTTAGCCTCAGCTCTTCCAATAAGTCTGATTTTTTTATTAATGTCTATTATTATTTCATTTAAAGAGAACAAAAAGAATTTCTTATGGAATAAGTGGAACATTGCTCTTTTGGTTACTTCAATTTTTATGATACTAAGCTCTTTTCTTAGGCTTATATTTCCAATTCAAAGTGAACTTTCTTACTTAGCAAAAAATTCTTGGATAGATATTATGAATTGGATCCCTTTGTTTGTATCTTTTCATAGTTTCCAGTTTTATTTAAAAACATCTTCACAGAGAATACTATGCTGTAAGGCACTTATAATTAGCACCATACCGGTAATTTTTAGTTGTATTACACAATATTGGTTTAAAGTGTATGGACCTTTTAGCACTTTTTTGGGGTTGATAACTTGGTATCAGAAACCCTTTGAGAATGCACAATCTGGAGTAGAGGGTTTATTTAGCAACCCAAATTATACAGGTTATTGGCTATCAACTATTTTGCCCTTATCTTTATATTTTTTATTAAAGAATAAGTCAAAAAAATATAACTCTTTCTTTATCTTAATAGTTACTGTACTTATTTTGTATTTTTTAATAAACACAAGTTCGAGAAATGCTCTAATTAGTATTTCTTTTTCTACATTGTTAGTATTTTGTTCAAAAGTCTTATTTATAAAATTATTATTTTTAATTACTTTTTTATTGTTGATTGTTACGCTAAATCCTACTATTGCTGCAAAAAGTTATGAGTTTCTAAAAGTATTTTTGCCGATAAAATTATTAGATAAATTTATCTTATTTTCAAAATTAGATATTCTTTCCTTACATAGATTAGATATTTATAAAAATGCTCTTTATTTTATTTTTAGAAACCCACTTTTTGGCTGGGGGGCATCTACTTTTGGAGCTTTATATCTTTTAAAAAGTGGAATATCTCCGGCAGTTCATACTCATAATTTAATTCTTGAAATTGCATATAATTATGGAATTGTTTCTTCACTTATTATAACTTTATTTATATTTAATTTATTTTTTATAACTTTGACATATTTGAAAAAAGATAAATTCAATAAAATTTTATTTATAGATAAAATCTGGCTTACATCAGCAATATCATCAATTATTTTTCATATGAGTGATTTTCCATATTATGATGGCAAGGTAAGTATTCTTTTTTGGCTTTTATTAGCTGGAATAAATTCTATAAATAATGAATATAAAAAAATAATTTTCTCTAAATAGATTAATAATTTATTTGTCATTTTTTTAATAATGAATTAAATTAACATTTTAAATAATTTTCATTTTGATTCATTTAGTCAGTGGGGGAGCAGGTTTAATTGGGTCTCACATTATTGATGATCTTCTAAGAAAAAATAATAAAGTAATTTGTATAGATAATTTTTCTACTGGCAACAAAAAAAATATTATCAAATGGTTAAAAGATGATCGTTTCAAATTAATAGAACAAGATATCACGAAGACGATAGATTTAGAAGTTAATAGAATTTGGCATTTTGCATGTCCTGCCTCTCCAACCAAATATAAAATTGATCCAATCAATACTTCCCGAACATCGTTCATTGGGACTTATAACATGCTGGAATTAGCAAAAAAAAATAATGCAAGAATTTTAATTGCTAGTTCCAGTGAAATTTACGGTAATCCTAAAGTACATCCTCAACCAGAGTCATACTTTGGTTATGTTAATCCAATCAGCAAAAGAAGTTGCTACGTTGAAGGGAAAAGATTTTGTGAATCTTTAGCATTAGACTATTTAAGAATTCATAAAACTGATATAAGAATTGCCAGAATATTTAATACATACGGACCAAGAATGGCCCAAAAAGATGGGCGAGTGATTAGTAATTTTATATCACAGGCTATTTGTGGTAAACCTATATATATCTACGGAAGCGGGGATCAAACAAGAAGCTTTTGCTATGTAGATGATTTAATTCAAGGATTAAAAAAAATTATGGATTCGAATTATAATCTCCCAATAAACTTAGGAAGTCAAGAAGAATTGAGCATTCTGAACCTAGCGAAATTAATAAAAAAGAAAATAAACGATAACGTTAAAATTATTCACATGAAAGAACTTGAAGATGATCCTTTAAGAAGGCAACCAGATACAGATCTTGCTGTAAAATTATTAAAATGGAAAGCAAAAACACTAATTGAAGATGGTTTAGAACTTACTATTAAAAACTTCCTAAATAATTAAAGAATGATTAATAAAGTTAGAAATATTTGCTGTATTGGTGCCGGGTATGTTGGAGGTCCTACAATGGCAGTTTTTGCTGATAAATGTCCCAATTTAAATATTTTTGTGGTGGATAAAAATAAACAAAGAGTGGATGCCTGGAATAGCGAAGACTTAACAAAACTTCCTATTTTCGAGAGAGGACTTGATAAACTTATCTCCAAAAGAAGGGGTAAGAATTTACATTTTTCAGATAACTTCAAAAAATATATTTCTGAAGCTGATATGATTTTCATCTCTGTAAATACTCCAACCAAAACCAAAGGGTTAGGGGCGGGTAAAGCAAGTGACCTTAAATGGGTTGAAGCCTCCTCCAGAGAAATAGCAGAGTATGCGCAAGGCGAAACGATTGTTGTGGAAAAAAGTACTTTACCAGTCAAAACAGCACAAACTATTAAATCAATCCTAGACGAATCACAATCTATCAATAAAGATAAAAAATTTACTGTTTTATCAAATCCAGAATTCTTAGCAGAAGGATCAGCAATTGCTGATCTTGAGTTTCCAGATAGAGTCTTAATTGGAGGAGACAACTTAGATTCTATTAATGCATTAGTTAATATTTATTTAAACTGGATACCAAAAGATAAAATAATTACCACTGACTTATGGAGTTCGGAACTCTCAAAATTAACTGCCAATGCCTTCTTAGCCCAAAGAATAAGCTCAATAAATTCGATATCAGCTCTTTGCGAGAGAACCGGAGCTAACATAAAAGATGTTTCACTAGCTATTGGTACTGACAAGAGGATTGGCAAAGAATTTCTTAATGCTGGGCCAGGATTTGGAGGTAGCTGCTTTAAAAAAGATATTTTAAATCTTGTTTATATATACGACTACTATGGATTACATCATGAAGCGAAATATTGGGAAAAAGTTGTTGAAATAAATGATTGGCAGAAAAAGAGAATCTCTAATTTAATAATTGAAAAATTATTTGGAACAGTTTCTGGAAAAAAAATAGCAATTTTAGGTTTTTCATTTAAAGCCAATACAAACGATACTAGAGAGTCCCCAGCTATAAGTATTTGCAAAGAATTAATAAATGAAGGAGGAAATCTCTTTGTTTATGATCCAAAAGTTAGTCATGAGCAAATCAGAATAGATTTAAACTTACCCGAAGCCAGGCAAGAACAAGACCTTAACGAAGGTAGTTGGTCTTATGCAACTTCTATTTCTGAAGCTATTAAGTCATCTGATGCCATAGTAATTATTACTGAATGGGAAGAATTTAAATATTTAAATTGGAAAGAAATTAAATCAAAAATGCGCAATCCCTCTTGGATATTTGACACTAGATCAATAATAAATATTTGTGAAGCAGAGAAATATGGACTAAAAGTATGGAGTGTCGGGAAAGGTTCCCAAAATATTTCTAATTTTTAATTATGAAAAAGTTAATTTCTCCCGATGATCATATTTTTATTGCGGGTGCCTCAGGAATGGTGGGGAGTTCTATACTTAGGATTTTCAAAAAGGCTGGATATGGGCAAAAAGCTAATGGTGGCTTTATTTCTGCTCCTTCTAGACAAGATTTGGATTTATCAGACTATTCATCTGTAAGAAATTGGTTTCAGAAATTCAAGCCTAAAGTTGTAATTATCGCGGCAGGCAAGGTTGGAGGTATAAATGCAAACTCAAATTATCCTGCAGACTTTATTTTAGAGAACTTAAAAATCCAAACAAACATTATTGAGCTTGCGTGGAAACATAATGCAAAAAGATTGTTATTTCTAGGGAGTAGCTGCATTTACCCCAAATATGCTAATCAACCTATAAAGGAAGAATATTTACTAAATAATTCATTAGAGCCAACAAACGAGTGGTATGCTATCGCAAAAATTGCAGGTATAAAGCTATGTCAAGCATTAAGGATACAGTATGGATTCGATGCTATTTCGCTTATGCCAACAAATTTATATGGACCAGGAGATAATTACAAGGTGTCGCAAAGTCATGTACTACCTGCCCTTATAAGAAAATTTGATGAAGCTTCAAGAAATAATTTCGATTCAGTAGAGTGTTGGGGTACAGGTAACCCGAAAAGAGAGTTTTTACATGTAGATGATCTTAGTAGGGCTTGTCTCTACGTTCTAGAAAACTGGGATCCATCAGATAGTAATTCCCCTCTTGATGAAAATAATTATCCATTAGCATTTTTAAATGTTGGGAGTGGTGAAGAAGTTTCAATAAAAAAACTAGCTGAATTAATTTCGAGCGAATTTGGATTTAAAGGATCTATTTTATGGGATCATACTAAACCAGACGGGACACCAAGAAAACTTTTAGATGTCGAAAAAATAAAAAGTATTGGCTGGAGACCTTCAATTACTTTACGTTTCGGAATAAAAGAGACAGTTAAGTCTTACAGATCAGAGATAATAAATAAAACTTTAAGGCACTAATTACTGATAAGATTTTGAAAGTGAAAAACCAGATCAAGCAAAATTAAAATCTAAAATTTCAGAATTCATCTAATAATTTTTTTATTGAAGAACATATATAAAAAATATCATCTCTACTAAGATTTACTGAAGAGGGTAAGGAAATGCCATTATTTGAGATGTTTTGACTATTGGAGGTGTTTTTTGAACATTTATAGTTTTTGTATGGAGGCATCAGATTCAATGGATAAAAAACTTCTCTACTTTCAATACCTTTTTTTAGAAGACTTTTCATAACAGTTTTTTTATCTAAATATTCCTCTAGCAATAAGGTAAACAACCAGTTTGAATGCCGTGATAATTCCAATTCTTGAGGCAACTTTGCAATACCACTAACATCTTTTAGAAATAACTTATACCAACTATAAATGGTAATTTTTCTTTCAATAATTTCTTGAAATCGTTCTAATTGAGCAAAACCAATTGCTGCTTGTATATTAGTTAATCTATAATTATAGCCAACAAATTCATGCCAATATTTTTTCTCAGGATGCATTCCATGATCTCTTAAAATTTTTGATTTTTCAGCTTTTTCTCTTTCTTTAAATAAAATCATCCCTCCCTCACCAGTAGATATAGTTTTGTTCCCAAAAAAACTAAAAGTTGCAACATCTCCGAATGTTCCAACTGGTTTTCCTTTATATTCGCTTCCGATAGCCTCAGCACAGTCTTCAATAATTAAAATTTTATATTTTTTTGCTAGGTTTCTAAACGCATCTAAATCAGCTACTTGACCATAAAGATGAACAATCATTATTGCTTTTGTTTTATCAGTAATTAATTTCTCTGCTTCAATGGGACTTATACACCAAGTATCTATATCAATTTCACAAAATACAGGTTCTGCTCCTGAATGAATTACTGCATTAGAACAAGCAGCAAAGGTAATATTTGGAACTATAACTTCATCACCTTCTCCAATCTCAAAAGTTTTTAATGATAGATGCAAAGCATTTGTACCATTTGAAACTGAAACTGCCGGAAGATTACAATGTAATTTACTAAAAAGGTTTTCAAAGTCTTTAACGAATCTTCCTTGGGAGGAAATCCAATTAGTTTCTATACATTCCTGCATATATCTCATTTCGTTACCTTCCAAGACAGGTTCTAAAATAGGGATTCTATGAGTTTTTTGTAAATTTGCTATGTCAACGATTTTAAAATCATCATCTACTAATGGAATAAATTTTATTTTCCCTTTTAAAGATTGCCTTATTTTTGAAGCTTCAGTTTCCACATGAAAGTAAATAAAATTTTTATTCATAATTTCTGAAACTTTTGGTCCGAATTTTGTTGCCTTCAGTAAATATCTTCTAATATCGCCATCAGTTATTATTCCTAATAATTTAAAATTTTCAACTACAAAACATAATCCCTGGCCATTGTTATTAATAACACGTAGTGCATCTTTAAGAGATTTATCCTTATCTATCAAAAATTCAGATATTTTCATCTATTTAAAAAAGTATTTGAAAACTTGTAATGCATAATTTTAGAACATTTAAAAAAAAATAAAGTTTTTAAATTAATGAATATTATGCATTTTATCAAATTAATTTTTCATTAAAATTGATTCTCTTTTTGCTAATAGCAAATCTGTCTTAATCATATCTGCAACTAATTCTTCTAAAGTAGTTTTAGCTTCCCACCCTAATTTGTTTTTTGCTTTAGTGGGGTCGCCTAGTAAAGTTTCTACTTCAGCAGGTCTAAAATATGCAGGATCAATTTTTACCACAATTTCGCCATTATCTTTTCTTCTTCCAATCTCATTACTCTTAGAACCTTCCCAATTTATTCCTCCCCAACCGATTTCCTTCGCTGATAATTCTAAGAATTTCCTAACGCTTACCTGTCTACCTGTAGCGATAACAAAATCTTCTGGTTTATCTTGTTGAAGCATTTTCCATTGCATTTCAACATAGTCTTTTGCATGTCCCCAATCTCTAAGAGAATCAATATTACCTAGGTATATAAATTTTTCTAAACCCTCATTTATTCGGGCAAAACCTCTTGTTATTTTCCTTGTGACAAAGGTTTCACCTCTCCTAGGAGATTCATGATTAAAAAGAATTCCATTACAAGCAAACATTCCATATGCTTCTCTATAGTTAATAACAATCCAATATCCGTATAATTTAGAAACAGCATAAGGACTTCTGGGATGAAATGGAGTATTTTCATTCTGAGGAGTCTCCTGAACTAATCCATACAATTCACTAGTACTTGCCTGATAAATCTTAGTTTTTTTTATTAAGCCAAGCATCTTGACTGCTTCTAAAATTCTTAAAGTACCAATAGCATCACTATTTGCGGTGTATTCTGGAGACTCAAAACTAACCGCAACATGACTTTGTGCGCCTAAGTTATAAATCTCATCTGGTTTAACTAATTCAATAATTCTATAAATGCTAGAACTATCAGTCAGATCACCAAAATGAAGAAAAAAACGTGTATCAACTTTATGAGGGTCCTGATAAAGATGATCAATCCTAGAAGTGTTAAAAGTGCTTGCCCGCCTTTTTATACCATGAACCTCATATCCTTTTTCTAATAAAAATTCTGCTAAGTAACTGCCATCTTGACCTGTTATTCCAGATATAAGTGCAACTGGACGATTCTTTAATGCAAGATTCATTAATATTAAAATTTATTAATTCTTTTCGTTCTTAATTATAGAGCAATAACTAGATTCTAAATTTAATAAATCAATCGAAATATAAAACTCAATGTATTATTACATTTTTCATAATTGAAATTTTACTTTCAAGCTTATTAGCGTTAATTTTTATTTTAAACCAATGTTATTATAATAGAAGTATTTAAAGGGTTAATTTATATCAAATTAAATGAATTTATCTATTACTGATGCAAGCATTAAAGGTGTTAAAATTATTAATTATGATAACTTTGTTGATTTAAGAGGTTCAATATGGACCACTTATTTAGATAATAAAATTAATATTCAAGATAATATAAAATTTAATCATGATAAATTTTCTGTTTCATATAAAAATGTCATAAGAGGTATTCATTATGATAATAAAACTTTCAAAATAGTAACAGCTGTTTACGGAGCCATAGACCAAGTAGTAGTAGATATGCGAAAAGATTCTAAAACTTATAAAGAATCTTTAATATTTAATATTGATGATTCTAATAGATTTTCTATACTAATTCCTCCAATGGTAGGTAATGGCTTTAGGGTAAAAAGTGATGTAGCTGTTTATCACTACAAACTTTCTTATTTAGGAGAATATTTAGATGCGGAAAACCAATATACCTTAAAATGGAATGATTCATCAGTTGACATAGATTGGAATTGCGAAAATCCAATTTTATCTAGTAGGGATTCTTAATCATAATTCATCTAAAATCATTAATTTAGCTCTTTCACCACATTTACTTAAAGCATTAAAATAAATATGCCTTGATTTTTCGATATATTTTATAATTTTTTTCTTTTGAAGAAATATATCAATAATTTCTTCTAAATTATCATAATCCCAATTTAATTTCAGATAACAACCATCAGCATAAATGTTGGGCCAAGTAATAAGATGGCTCATATCTGGTTTTACTAAAATATTGCCACACATAATAGCTTCATAATCTCTATAACAAATCTCACCCCAACCAAATGGTGAGAGCAATCCTAAGAAGTCTGAACACTCATTTAAATAGTCTTTGTGACATAATCTACCAGTCATAAAAAGTTCATTATCTTTAATTTTTTCTAACAAAAGTTGCCTATGAAAAGAGATACTATTGTAATATCCTTTCGAGGAAAATCTAGAACTAATAAATGGCTTCTTCTTAGATAAATCAATAGATTTAGATAAACAATTCATCATTTCCTCTTTATATTTCTCAATAATCAAGGCAACAAGTTTAATGGATTGAATCGAGGAAAGAATGCAAGAAATTTTTTTAATTTTGTTATAGTTGGAGTTCCAAAAAGAGTTTTTAGGACTAGGGTACATGCCGATCCCAATATTCCAAGCAATTTTTATATTCCGAGGGAAATCGCCTTTTATAAATGGGCTTAAATATTTCTCTTGATCGCATATTCCATATCTATCATGATAAAACTGACTATAAGTTCTGCCACCATAGTAAGGTTTTGAATATTCATTCAAATTAGAAAATAAACCCCTAACCCAATAGGCATCAACATAAGGAACGATAAAGAATAAGATATGAGATATAGCAGCAGAATCATCAAAATATATTACTTTTGAAAAATGCTTTTTAAATTGTTTTAATTCATTTTGCATTAAAACAATATTATGATCATTTCTTATATCTAATTTATGAAACCTTCTTACTAAGATTAAGACATCGCCCCTTAAACTTTTTAAAGATCTTAATTGATAATCTACAAATTCAAATTCAAATTCATTTGATTCGCCAGATAAAAGAATTAGTGGGCTTAAAGAATGGAAAACCTCAATCGAAGAATGTCCATGAGCAACTATGATTTTTAACTTTTCTTTCTTCATATAAATTGAGAACTAGAAAAATATTATTAATCAATAAAGTTTATTAGAAATATCAAAGTTTTTGGCTATGTTACTATTTAACATAGTCTAACTTGAGATAATTGAAAAGGGAAATACTTGAAAAGCTTTTACCAGTATCACCATCTGATAATTTTTGGCAAAGGATAGATCAATATCCATTAAATTTGATAACACTTTCTAGAGAACAAAGAGATAAATGTATCTTAGAAATTCATAAAAAGTTATTTGACGAAAATATAGTAAAATCAGGTCCCTCAAGACAAAAAGACTGGCTTACAGGTTGGGGTGAGAATTTGAGAAATTACAAAAAATCAAAAGATCCAAAGGATTTAATTCCCAAATATTACAATAAATATAAATTCATTCGATTTGATTCCGATTTATATACATTTCAAAATGATGAGACAGAGTTAAATACAGTAAGAATCCTAATTAATTACATTGCAGATATTTACTTAAGAAAATCGAACACAATAATTGAACTGGGTGCAGGGACTTGTCATCATCTTTATGAACTATCAAAAATATTAAACCCTTCAACCAACTTTTATGCTCTGGACTGGAGTGAATCAACAACAAAAATTGCTGAAAGACTTAAAGATAATAATCATATGAAGAATATAAAATCTTTTAAATTTGATTTTTTTAACCCAGATTGGGATAATATTCATAAAATTCCTGAAGCAAATCAATCTATAGTTTTTTCTTTCGCTGCTTTAGAACAAATAGGAAGTGACTTTAAAAAACTTTATAATTTTATAAATGTAAAAATAAAACCTCTTTATGTTGTTCATCTTGAACCAATAGGAGAGCTTTTGCCTGATAATGATCTACTTTCTTTACTTTCTAAAAAGTATTTTCTTAAAAGGAATTATCTTAATGGATACCTTGATTTTTTAAGAAATAAAGCTAATAACAAAGAGATCATAATTGAGACTCAATCTAGAATGCCATTTGGGAGCTTATTTATTGAGGGATATTCCCTGGTTGTGTGGCGACCTTTACAAAAATGAAATTTCTGATTACAGGCTCTAGTGGAGTAATTGGGAAACATCTCATCAATAATTTAAAGAAAGAATTCCCAGAAGCAGAAATAATTGGAACTTTCTACCAAACAAACTCAGAAAGAAATCAAATATTAACCGAAGACATTGTTACTAAAAATATACGATATATCCCATACCAAGATATTTTTAAAATTAATTTTAAATTTGATCAAATTTGGCATTTTGCTACTTATGGACAGCCTGCTAAATTTATTGAAAATTGGAATGAAGTTATAAAATTAAATACATCTGACATATTATTTTTATCTAAATTATTAAAACCAAAAGGAAAGTTCCTTTTTGCCAGCTCCTCAGAATTATATGGCCCTCAAGGAACAGCTAATGAAGATGATGCACCTGCATCCTTAACGTGTTCACCTAGATCAATTTACATTGACTCAAAAAGACTTGGTGAATCAATTATCAATTCAGCTATTAATAGAGAGAATTATAGAATATTTAGAATTTGCCTAGCTTATTCACCTTTCTTTAAAAAAGATGATCGCAGAGTAATGTATGAATTAATACTGAAAGCAATTAGAAATAAACAAATAGATTTGATGGACGATGGATCTGCTATTAGACAATACCTTTACATAGAAGACGCCTGTAGGATGATGATAAATTTAACAAATTTGAATTATCATGATTTAAAGATTGACACTGCCGCACCAATCTTCAATATATCGAATCCTAATGAACCTATAACAATATTCGAATTAGCAAAATTAATTGCCCAAAATTTTAATGTCCCTGTATATAAAGGTTCAAAGAATTTAAATTTTCATTCTGCACCCAAAATAGTTAAAGTTTTACCTAAAAGATATCTAAACTTATACAAAGATTTTAAATTCACTAACCTTAGCCATGGTTTAAAAATTGTTTGTAATATTGCAGAAAAAAATTTTTCTAATTAATTGTGTATTCAATAGAAGGTAGAATTGAATAGTTCAAAAATAATTTTTCATGAAAGAACTTGGTCTAAATATTTCCAAGAAAAGAATGAAGGAACTTTTATATGAAAATACTATTAATATTTTAAAAAAAGCAACCGAAGTAAAAGCTGGACATATTGGAGGTTCATTATCAATGTCTCAATTCTTGTTACCTATTATTTATAGTCTTGAGATTGAAAACAAATTTAATTATAGAATCCTCTTAAGTAAGGGGCACGCATCCTTAGGCTTTTATTCAATATTAAATTTATTAAAAATCAATGAAAAGCCATTTGAAAATTATTGCACAAAAAAAAGTTCCTCCTTTCATGGACATACATGTAAAAAAAGTTTTAACAAATTAATAGCATCTAGTGGATCTCTAGGGCATGGATTACCTATAGCTATGGGATTTGCATATACTGAAAAAATTAGAAATAGGAACATTCCAATAATTTGTATATTAGGGGATGGAGAATTACAAGAAGGTACTTTATGGGAATCACTTCTTCATATTTTCAACATGAACTTAAATATTAAAATTTTGATAGATTTTAATAATTCAATTGAAACTAATACAAGTAAAATTGATGAAGGAATAAAAAATCTTGTAAAAACATCTGATTACTCTGCACATTCTTACAAAGATATTAAAAAAGCCATAAATTTAATTACTAGTCAAGGTCCTGAAATTATTATTTTTAGGACTACTAAGCTTGCAAACGTAAATTCCTATGAATCTAAACCTCAATGGCATGCTGGAATTCCAAATTTAGATGAGTTAAATGATATGTTAAAAAAGGTACATATAAGATTAGAAGATTGAGGAACACATTACTAAAATCTATTTCAGAAAAAATTAATCTAGATAATAAATTGATTGTGCTTCTAGGCGATTTAGGCGTATTTCAAATGAAAGATGCTATGAAAAAATATCCATCTAGGGTTTTAAATTTTGGGGTAATGGAGCAAACAATGATTGGGTTTTCTGCAGGGTTGGCCAGTGGTAATTATTATCCAATAATTTACTCAATAACACCTTTTTTAGTTGATAGAGCCTATGAGCAAATTAAACTTGATTTAATTTACAACAAAAATAATGCTCTTATACTCTCTGCAGGAGCATCATATGATTACTCAACATTAGGGCCAACCCATCACTGTCCTCATGACATAACAAATCTACTCTCAATTAACCATCCTTTAATAAGTCATCCATTTACAAAAATAGAATCAGTAAATATATTAAATCTAATCCTCCAAAACAAAGAGCAAGCCTATATTAGAATCTCTTCCTCAGAACTAGATATTTCTAAATATTCAAAGTTAGAAAAAGTTGAATTAAAATCTCAAAAAGCAAATTTAATCAATTTAGAAAAATTTATTTCTAAGAATTCATTATCCAATGATAAATTAGTTATTCTTTTTGGCCCAGATTCAATCTTATTAAAAGATTGCGTTGAGCACATAAAGGATTCGGATGCTGTAATCACTGTCTCGGTAATTAATAAAAAAATGTTTAAAGATCTTAGTGAAGAAATAAACAAATTTAAAAGAGTATTAATAATAATTCCATACGAACCCTCCCAGATTATTTTTAAATTAGTTTCAAGAATAAATACCTTTAAAAACAAACCAAATAGTATTTTAGTGCTACATCCAAAACCTGATTTTTATGACAGTTCATACGAGAAAATAGACATTTTTAGAAAATATACAGAAGAAACAAAAATTATTTAATAAATTATTTCTTATTTATTTTTTTTAAAAAATTGCTAATTTTTTTTCCTAAATATAAGTATGAATAATTATTTTTAGAGTATTGAAGACCTTTATTGCCTATAAACTTACGTAAAGATTGATTATTGAATAATTCAATAAAAGCATTTGCCAAATCTTTTGGGCTATTTTTAATAGATATAAAATAAACCTCCTTTTTATGTTCATAAAAGGAAGAAAAAGGTTCAACTTTAGTAATAATTACAGGTTTTCCAGTATGGAAATATTCAGGTAGCCTTGTAGGAAATAAATGATATGTTTCTTCGCAGGGCGGTCTTAATAAAACAAGACAATCTGCTGAATTAAGCCAGGAATCTCTTTCTTCTGAAGAAACAAAATTTGTAAAAATAATATTATTATTTTTTGCAACTTTTTTATTTAATTTTCTCCAAGTTATCTTCTGTAAAAAATTAAATCCCTGTCTGCCTATGATAACTAATTCAAATTTATAGCCTAACTTTTGACATTCAAGAAAACCATTGATAAGAGTTTTTGGCATTTCTCTTGGACATAAAGATCCCATAAATACTATTCTAAATTTAGTCTTCTTTTGAATATTATTTTTACTTATCTCTTTCAGAGGTGGCATAAAAGAGGGGAAAAAGAGATTTTTTTTATTAATAGAATCAGCATATACTTTCCACCTTGGAGAACACACCAACATTCCATCAAGTTTTCTAAAACTAAAAAAAATAGATCTATATTGCATATAATTAACACCATTTAATAGATTATGAAGAGTTATAGAATACTTTTCACCTCCATCATTTACAACAAAAATTCCTTCTTCCTTACAAACATTTGATATGGGCTCAATCATAGTGGAGAACATAGAATATATTATTACTCCATCAATATTTAATAAGTTAATAATCTCCTTAAGATGTCTTTTATAAAAAAAAGCAGCATTAATATTATATAGAAAAGCCTTTGGCAAAAATAGAAACTTTTCAGGTTCAGAATAATAAACTTTATTTCCCTTAAATAAATATTTTTTTAATTTTGCTTTGACTGATCCACATGTAAATAATTTTATGCCATGAGGTTCTAAAGCATTACATAAACTTTTTATCCTATTTAAAGCTGCACATGGAGTATTAAGATCAAGCGAAGTACAAACAAGAATATTCAAATTTCAAAAAGTTTTATCCCATATCTAAATTAAACCATATATCAGTTAAGAAAAACCAAATCCTAAATTACTACAAAAATTCGATTCAAACCAAAGTGAAAGATTTTCCATTACTAATAAACATTAATAAACTATAATTAAGATAAAATTATTTTAAATTTTGGTTCAAATCTTAAGAGATTTTTATAAATATTTAAAAGCTTTTGAAAGTGATGTGGGGCGAGGTATATATTTATCATTTTTTTTTACAATACTTGCAGGATTAGCAGAAGGATTGGGAATATCTCTCTTATTACCATTATTTCAACTTTTTAATACTCAGGACTCAAAATCACAATTTGGTTTAACTAATTTTTTATTGAACTTATTAAACAAATTTAATATTGCGGACTCATATGGAATTATTTTTTTGTTAATAATTACAGCTTTTTTAATAAAAGGATTTTTAATTTTTCTTGCCTTTTCATATAATTCATCATTAAAGGGAAAACTTATGAAAAGTCTTAAAAGAAGACTTTTCAATAATTACTCAAAAATGTCATATGAATATTATTTGCAAAATAATATAGGCAACTTAACGAACATAATAAATGAACAGGTAAATCTTTCAGTTAGAGCTTTTAATAATCTATATACCGTAGGACTAAGAACTATTAATTGCATTATATATTTGATATTTGCATACACAATTGCAGGAATATCGAGCTCTATAGCTATTTTAGGCTCATTAATTATACTTTTTATTTTTAGATGGTTGAATACAACAACCAAAAAATTATCTCTAAAATCGGCAAAAGAAAATAGTAATTTAGCAAATATTACTATTGAATCTCTTACTTCTTTTAAATATTTAAAAGCTACAAATAAATTTAAGATTAAGTTAAAGCAGATTGAAGATAATATTAAAAAACTTTCAGATTATCAAATAAAAACTGGCATACTTGAAAGCTTTACAGCTGCTTCAAGAGAACCTATTTCTGTTACTGTAATTTTTTTAATTATTTCTTTGCAATTATTCTTACTAAATAAGCCAATAGATTCTCTTCTTGTTTCAATAATACTATTTTATAGAGCATTAATATCTACTTTAGGAGTTCAAGGAAGTTGGCAAAAAACTCAAGAATACATAGGGAGTTTTGAAGTTGTTTTAGAAAAATTGAAATCTTGTTCAAATAATTTAGAACAAAATGGCAATAAATATATTATTGAATTTAAAAAAAATATAAAATTCAAAAATATTTATTTTAAATTTGATAAGTCAAAAGAATTCATAATTAAAAATTTAAATTTTGAATTGCCTGCTTTCAAATCAATTGCTTTTGTAGGACAATCAGGAGCCGGCAAAACAACTATCGCTAATCTTATTTGTTTATTATTAAAGCCAACAAAAGGTAATATATTCATTGATGATCATGATGCATCAGAAATTGAACTTGGTTCTTGGAGAGACCAGATAGGCTATGTTTCACAAGAAACTACAATTTTTGATGACTCAATAGCAAACAATATTGCTTTATCTTTTGGTCCAGAAGAAAATAACAAAAACTTAATTTCAAGAATTAAAGAGTCTGCCAGACTAGCTAATATTGATAAATTTATAGAGAAATTACCACATGGTTATCAAACTCTTGTAGGTGGGAATGGCCTTAAGCTTTCTGGGGGGCAAAGGCAGAGAATTTTTATTGCAAGAGAATTATTTAGAAAACCAAAAATACTTATTCTTGATGAAGCGACTAGTGCTCTAGATAATATTTCTGAGAAAGCAATTCAAAGAAGCATCGATTTACTAAGAGGCAAAATTACTGTAATTTTAATTGCGCATCGAATCTCAACTCTTAAAAATACCGACTATTTATATGTTGTAAATGATGGAAAAATTCAAGAATATGGAAAATTTAATGATTTAATTAGTAATCCTAAATCCTTTTTCAGTAAATTAGTATCAAGCCAAATGCTTTAATTATTGAAATGAGAATTAAGAAAATATTAATTATAAGTTTAGGAAGTATAGGTAAAAGGCACATAAGAGTAATCAAAAAATTAAGGCCTGAAATTAAAATTAATTTATTGAGAAGAAAAATACCTTTGAATAAATCTAAAGAAGAGGAATTAATTTATAAAACATTTACCTGCCTAAAAGAAGCTATTAAAGATGGAATAGATGCAGCAATTATTGCAAGCCCTGCAAAATTTCATATTGAACAATCTCTTGAAATTCTCAAAGAAAATATTCCTATATTTATTGAAAAGCCCATTTCTGACAATCTAGAGAGCTGCTTTGAATTAAAAAAATTAGCAACAAAAAAAAATATTCCAATAACTGTTGGTTATGTACTAAGGCATTCAAAAATTCTCAATGAATTTAACAAATTGATAAAAGAAAACCACATTGGTAAAAATATATACGCGGAAATAAAATGCGGCTCTTACTTACCTTTATGGAGAAATAATATAGATTATCGAGAAAGTGTCTCATCCAAATCTTCACTAGGTGGTGGAGTATTATTAGAATTAAGCCATGAAATTAACTATGCGAATTGGCTTTTTGGTCCTTTAAAAAACTTAAAATCAATTACAATAAATACAAATCTACTAGAAATAAATGTTGAAGATATTGCAAAAATAATAGCTACAAATAATAAGAATTTTTTAGTCCAATTACATTTGGACTTTTGTAGTAATAGCGAAGAAAGATTTTGCAAATTATATGGAACTAGAGGTTTTATTAATTTAGATTTTAAAGATAAATTAATAACTTTAAAGAAATATGATTCAGAAAAAATTAAATCAATTAAAGTTAACGAAAGTTATGATGATATGTATGTTAATCAAATGCGACATTTCTTAACTTGCATTGAAAAGAAAATCAATCCTATTGTGACAATAGATGATGCAATTGAGACAATGAAATTGATTAGTGAATGTAATAGTTCTAAATTATAAAAAATATTAATAAAAATAATTGAAAACTTTCTGTTTTATTTTTGCAAGAGGAGGGTCCAAAGGATTACCTAAAAAAAATATTAAATCCTTATTTAATAAGCCTTTGATTAAATATTCTATTGATATCGCAAAAGAAATTAATGAAATAGATAAGTGTTTTGTATCAACTGATTGTGAAGAGATAGCAAAAGTATCTAAATCTAATGGTGCGGAAATAATTCATAGACCAAAAGAGATTTCTCATGATAAAAGCCCTGAGTGGCTTGCTTGGAAACATGCAATAAATTGGACATATGATAATTACGGTAAATTTACAAAGTTTATAAGTTTACCTGCTACAGCACCTCTTAGATCAAAGGATGATGTTATTAAATGTTTAAATGCTTTTCAATCTAGAGAAGATGTAATAATTACTATGACAGAAGCCTCAAGAAACCCATGGTTTAATATGGTAATAAAAAATGAAAAAGAAGGTATTGATTTGATTTTAAAAAGCAAAAAAAAAATATCAAGAAGACAAGATGCTCCAGAAGTATTTGATCTTACTACTGTTGCATATGTTCTTAATCCCGAATTTATTTTAAAAAATAATTCAATATGGGATGGAAATGTAAAAGGTATTCTTATACCGAAAGAAAGAGCTTTAGATATTGATAATGAATTTGATTTTAAAATCGCTGAAATGATTTTGGGAATGAATAAAAAATGAAGGAAGAAGTTATTTTAATCACTGGTGCCTGCGGTCTTATTGGAGAATCTATAGTTTTTGGTTTAAAAAATGAAAACTACAAATTAGTTTGTATTGATAATAATAAGAAGAATATGGAGAAATTAAAGTTAAAATATAACGATAAAAATAGTTTATTTTTAACTTCTAATATACTAATAAAAGAATCATTAGATTTATGTATTGAAAAAGCACATAATAAGTTTGGCCGAATAGATTGTGCCATTCATGCTGCCTATCCTAAGTCAATAGGTTGGGGTTCAAAATTTGAAGATTTAAAGGAAAATTTCTTGATGGAAGATCTTCAAAACCAATTAGGCTTGGCAATAATATTCTCACAAAAAATAATTAAATATTTTTTGCATCAAGGATATGGCAATCTTATTCATTTCTCTTCTATTCAAGGAATAGCTGCGCCAAAATTTGATCACTATGAAAAGACATCAATGAATAGTCCTATTGAATATTCAGCAATCAAAGCTGGGATAATTTCAGTTACAAAATATTTATCAAAATATTATAAAAATAAAAATCTGAGAATAAACTGCATTAGTCCTGGAGGAATTTATAATAATCAACCCAAATCATTTTTAAATAACTACAAAAAATCATGCAATTCAAAAGGCATGTTAAATTCTGAAGATATTCTTGGCACAATTTTATTTCTTATTTCAAGAAATTCGCTTTATATAAATGGACAAAATATAATAGTTGATGATGGATGGAGTCTTTAATCAAAAATTATTATTAAATCTATAATTTAAAATGCAAGAAAATAATCTTAACTTCAAAAATGTCTTCATAATTGCTGAAATTGGGGTCAACCATAATGGAGACTTATCACTAGCAAAAGAAATGATATTGAAAGCAAAGAATGCTGGTGCAGATGCTGTAAAATTCCAAACCTTTTCAGCTGATAAATTGGCAAGTCTAAACACTCCAAAAGTTAAATATCAAATTGATAAAAATAATAAAGAAGAAAGTCATCATCAAATGCTTAAAAATCTTGAATTATCATTTGATGATCACTTTTCACTTAATGGTTTTTGTAAAGAAAACAAAATTATTTTTTTATCTACCCCCTATGACATAGAAAGTGCAAAATTTTTACATAAAGATTTAAATGTACCCTTCTTTAAAACAGCTTCAGCAGACATCGTTGATATTCCACTTCAGAAGTATATTGCTTCTACATTAAAACCCTGCATTGTATCAACAGGAATGTCTACACTTTCTGAGATTGAAAAGGTTTACCAAATATACCGCGGGGAAAGGATAGCTTTTTTACATTGCATCTCAAGTTATCCTTGCAGCGATACAAGCTTAAATTTAAATGTTATAAAAACTTTAATAAATCTTTTTAAAGTTCCGATAGGTTTTTCTGATCATAGTTTAGGTTCTGAAGCTGCTCTATCATCTGTTGCATTAGGCGCTAAAATTATTGAAAAACATTTCACTACTGATAAGTTACTAAGCGGTCCTGATCAAAAGACCTCTTGTAATCCAGATGAGTTTAAAATACTAGTAAAACAAATAAGAAGAGTTGAAAAGATGTTAGGAAGCCCTCTTAAAAAATTGCAAAAAGAAGAAATAGATATGTTAAATACCTCTAGGAAAACTCTTCATACTATTAAAGATATCAAAAAAAATCAAATAATTTCTGAGGATGATTTAGAACTTAAAAGGCCAGGAACAGGTCTAAGTTATGACTTTATAGATTTTTTTATAGGAAAGAGAGCTAACAAAGAATTGAAAACTGGTCATAAGATATTTTTAGGTGATGTGTGTTGAATAAGCTCATAATTATTGGTGCTGGAGGACATTGTAGATCGGTTCTATCTGCTGCGAAATTAATGCAAACATGGGAGGATTATAAAGTTATTGACTTCAACTCCTCAAAACAAAATGAGCAAATTATGGGTTGTAAAGTTTTACCTTTTAATAAGATTTCTGAACTCAATGGAAAAAATATTGATTTCTTTATAGCAGTTGGAGATAACATTTTAAGAAAGTCTATTTTTAAAAAAATCTCTAATCTTAAATGTAATTTCGTAAATATCCATCATCCAAATGCTTTAATAGATTCGCATTCGAAAATTGGAATTGGTAATTATTTTGGTCAATTTTCTAATATAGGAGCTTGTGCAAATATGGGAAATTTTAATATTATTAACAGTTTTGGCAATATTGAACATGAAGTAAAAATTGGGAATTTCAATCATCTAGCTCCATCTTCAACTATTTGCGGCAGATCAGAGTTAAAGAATGGCGTATTTATTGGTTCTAAAGCAGTTGTAATTGAAAAAATAAAGATCGCTGAAAACACCATTATTGGAGCAGGATCTGTAGTTTTAAAATCTGTCAATGAAGCTAATAAAAAACTAGTTGGAATACCCGCAAGAATACTATGATATACGTTTCTACTGGAGGTTTTAAATCATTTAATTGTATTCAATCAATTAATGAATTAATTAAACATGATATTCATAATATTGAACTATCTGGAGGAAAATATAAAATCAACCAAATAGATCAATTAAAATCCGAGAAAAGTTTAATTACTTCCCTGAATTTACAAGTTCACAATTATTTCCCGCCACCTGAATATCCTTTTGTATTTAATTTAGCTTCATTAAATAAAGATATTGCTACAAAAAGTATTAACCATGCTTTGCAATCAATTCAACTTGCCTCATCATTAAAAAGTAAATACTACAGCTTTCATGCAGGTTTTCTTTTAGATCCTTGTGTTAATGAATTAGGAAAAAAAATTAAGAAAAGATCTTTGTATGATAGAAATCAGGCAAAATTAAAATTTATAGAAAGAGTAAATAAATTAGCTTTTGAGGCAGAAAAAGCCAATATTACAATTTTAATAGAAAATAATGTTTTATCTCATAATAATTTTAATCAATTTGAAGAGAACATCCTGCTTATGGTTGATGAACCAGAATGTAATGAGATAATGAATCAACTTAGAAATAATGTGAAAATGTTAATAGATGTAGCCCACCTTAAAGTTTCCGCAAATTCTTTAAATTTCGATCCAATTTCTTTTCTTAATAAATTAAATAAATGGATATACGCTTATCATCTGAGTGAAAATAACGGTAAAAAAGACTCTAATGAAAAAATCAGATTAGATTCTTGGTTTTGGCCTCATTTAAAAAAAGATTTAGATTATTACAGCATTGAAGTTTACGGAGAGAAACCAGAAGAACTTGCCAAGCAAAGAGATTTAGCACAGCATATGATTTACAATTCAAAATATTAACATAAAAGATGAAATGAAAAATAATTACAAAGAAGGACCAATGTTAATAGATTGTACCCTGAGAGATGGTGGTTATTATAATAAGTGGGATTTTGAATCTTCATTAATAAAAAAGTATTTATACGCAGTCGCATCCGCAGGGATAAATTTTGTTGAGATTGGTTTCAGAACTCTGAAAAATGATAACTATTTGGGGCCTTTAGCTTATTGTACAGAAACTTTTCTTTCTGAATTTGAATTTCCTAACTTACTCCAGCTTGGAGTAATGATAAATGCATCAGAAATAAGGGAAAATGAAGATTTTTTGTCAACAATGAAAAAGCTTTTCCCAGTTTCTGCTTCATCATCAAAAATTTCATTGATAAGAATAGCAACTACTTTAAAAGACTTGGAATATGCAATCAAAGCCGGAAAATGGCTAAAGAATAATCAATACAAAGTTGGGATTAATCTTATGCAAATTGCCACTTTGGACATTAAAGAGATACAAGATTTTTCATCGCAAATAAAAGATTTTCATCCAGATGTTATTTTTTTTGCAGACAGTACTGGTACTTTGAAAATCAACAATATATCTTCAATTATTAAGGGTTTAAGATCAAATTGGCAAGGTGAAATTGGCATACATGCACACGATAATATGCATAGAGCATTAACTAATACACTTGAGGCTTATAAAAATGGGGCTAAGTGGCTTGATAGTACTGTAAATGGATTAGGGAGAGGTCCAGGTAATACAAAAACTGAGGAACTTGTATTTGAACTTAAAGGAGTTAATGATGAAAATATTGACTTTTTACCATTAATTGACCTTATTCAGAATGAATTTTCTGTTTTGAAAGAAAAATATAAGTGGGGTTCAAGTCCTTTTTATTATTTATCTGGAAAGAATAAAATCCACCCAACATATATACAAAACATGTTGAATGATAATTCATATAGAAATGAAGATATTTATGCTTCAATTAAAGAGTTATCAAAACAAAAAAGTAATCTTTTCAGTAATAATAAGTTGCAAAAAAGTAGAAATTATTTCTCAGAATCTATTTGTGGTGACTGGGCTCCAAAAAAAGTTTTTTCAAATAAAGAAGTTCTATTAATTGCTCCAGGAGAATCAATAAGGGTGCATAAAAAAAGTATTGAGAAATTTATCTTAAAAAAGACTCCATTAGTAGTAGTACTTAATAATTTAAAAATAATTAGAGAAGAACTTATTAACTATAGAATTGCTTGTCATCCAATAAGAATTCTTTCTGATTTGGATAAATACAAAGAATTTTCACAACCTTTGATTGTCCCAACGTCTTCGCTAAAAAAATGGTCTGAAATCAAAATAGAAATTGATACTCTTAATTTTGGTTTACAGGTAAAAGAAAATATTTTTGAGTACAGTGAAAAATCATGCAAAATACCTTATCCTCTTGTGATGGCTTATGCTTTAGCAATGCTAAATTCTGGAAATTCAAAATTTATATATTTAGCAGGTTTTGATGGTTATCAAAATGGAGATAAAAGATCAAATCAAGTAGAGCATATATGGGATTTATACAATAAAGACAAAAAAAATATTAAAATAATTTCTCTTACAGATACTACTTATAATATTAATAAAGGCAGTTTACATAGTTATTTATAATCAAAATTTATTATGCAAACATGTATCATAATTCCCGCAAGATATGATTCCAAAAGATTTCCTGGCAAACCATTAGTTAAGTTATTAGGAAAATCAATGATTATTTGGGTAGCCGAATTAGCCAATAAAGTTTTACCAAAAGAAGATATATATATTGCGACAGACAGTAAACTTATTGAGCAAGAAATAATTCAACACGAATTCAACTGTATTAGAACTGGTAACGCCCTTACAGGCACAGATAGAGTTGCTTTGGCATCAAAAGAATTAAATTATGATTTCTTTATAAATATTCAAGGGGACGAACCATTATTAGATCCCCAAGATATTGAAAAATGCATAAAATTAAAATATAAATTCCCACAATATATAATTAATGGCTTTAATATTATCGGTAATAATGAAAATCCAAATTCCAGAAATATTCCTAAATTAGTTACCAATGATAATAATGAATTGATTTATATCTCGCGTGCTTTAATACCATCTCAAAAAGATGTATCAAATAATATAAAAATTGAATACAAAAAGCAAGTTTGCATATATGGATTCTCCAAAAAAGAATTAAACTTATTCTACGACTATGGAAGAAAATCAGATTTAGAAAAATTCGAAGATATTGAGATTTTAAGATTTTTTGAACTTCGTACTAAAATTAAAATGTTTAAATGTAGAAAAGGCTCAATCGCAGTTGATATACCTTCAGATGTTTTAAAAGTAGAAAAACTATTAAAAAATCAACAAATTAATAAATGAAAATATACACTCATCTTTTTTTCGATTGTGATGGTGTAATTTTAAATTCCAACACTATAAAAACCAAAACTTTTTATGATATTGCTCTTAAGTATGGGCATAAAAAAGCAGAAGAATTAGTAAGATATCACATTGCTAATGGAGGAGTATCAAGATACAAAAAGTTTAAATTTTTCTTAGAAAATATTATCAAAAATTATAATGAGGATGAATTTAATAATTTAATAAAAGAATATGGAAGTTTGTCTAAAAAGAAACTTCTAAAAGCAGAAATAACAAGAGGTATATTTCAGATAAAAAAGTTTTTTCCTAATTCATTAAACGCAATAATTTCAGGATCTGATGAAAAAGAATTGAAATGGATATTTGAGAAAAAAAAATTATCTAATTATTTTAATTATGGAATTTATGGCAGCCCAAAAAGTAAATTTGATATCTTCGATCAAATTTATTCAACCTTCAGAGGTGGAGAAAAAACTTTATTTTTTGGTGATAGTGAATATGATTATTTGGTATCTAAAAAATATAAAATGGATTTCATCTTTATTTCAGAATGGACTGAATTGAATCAATGGGAAAATTTTACAGCGGCAAATAATATAAAAACTTATAAAAATATATTAGAATTTTTTAATTCTTATAATTAAATTTATAGTAGATTATTTTAAGTTTTGAATTTTGTTATGATGAAAAGAAATATTCACATAATACCTAGCTTGGGATATGGAGGAGCAGAAACGTTTTTATTAAGATTATTGCCCAAATTTGAAAATAAAAATGTTGTACTGACTTTCTATAAAACTGAATATGATATGAGCAGAATTAAAAACAAAAAAATTAGTTACATTACATTAGATCCTAGAAGAACATCTATTAAAGATATTTATTTACTCATTAAATTATTAGCTTCTCTAAATGAAGAAGATATTATTTTTTCTTGGTTATATATATCTGACCTATTAGCATGTTTTCTAAAATGTATTTTTTTCTGGAAAAAATTTAAAATAATTTGGAATGTCAGGAACTCTATTATTACTGAAGAATATTCCTTTTTTTCAAATATTTCTTTTGAATTATTAAGGAAAGTGTTTATGTTTATTCCAAACAAAATAATTTTTAATTCTCATAATTCAATGCTTGAACACATAAAGAAAGGCTATTCAAAAGAAAAGTGTATTACAATTCATAATGGTTATGAAAGATTATCAAAATTTCAAAAGCCTAAAGTTGAAAAAAAATTTTTCAAAATAGCCTATGTTGCAAGATATCACCCACAAAAGAATCATAAACTATTACTTGAATCAATCTCTCTATATAAGAAAAATTTCAACCAAAATTTTAAACTATTTTTAGCTGGTAAAAATATAGATGATAAAAATAGTTTTCTTAAAGAACAAATAAGCAAACTTGATTTAAAATATAATGTTATTTTATGCGGAATACTTGATCAAAAAAAAATTCATGAACTTTTCTCAAAATGCGATATAACTCTTCTTCTTTCAAATTATGGAGAGGGCTTTCCTAATGTAATTGCTGAAGCAATGTTATATGGAACATTCCCGATTGCTACAGATATTGGCGAAAGTAAATACATAGTAAATAAATATGGGAAGATAATTCCCCCAAATTCAGATCCTTTATTAATCTCATCATTAATAAATGATTTTGAAAATATGAAACGAAATTCCTTTTGTAAATGGCAAGCAAAAGTATGTGATTGTCAGGAGTTTTCTAAAGAAAGATTTTCACTCGAATCAATAAGCAAAAGTTTTAATTACATAACCGAAAATTTATAGGTCTTTAAAAAATGAAAAATATTATTTTACTTGGCTATAAAGGAACTATTGGTAGAAAATTATATGAACAAATCAAAAATGTACATAAAGTATTTACTGATGAAAAATTTAATATTAAGAAACTCACAAATAAAAATTTTTTAATTAAAAATAATATTAATTTTATAATTAATTGCATTGGAGTTAAAGATAAAGAGGAATTATTTTTTAGTTCTAATTACGTCTTGCCTTCATATATATCTAAAAATTTATCTGAAATTGATCCTCTAGTAAAAAAGAAAATACTATATATTCATATATCATCAATAGGAGTAAATAACCCCTTCGAAAAATATAATCTTGATGATATAAAACTTGAAATCGGTAAAAAACAGAAATTAAATTATAATCTTTATGAATTTTCAAAGGCTGCTGGAGACCATGCCATTATTAATAATATGAAAAATCTTAAAAATATTAAGTTTATTTTAATAAGGCCCTCAAATATAATTACAAATAATTCAAAATTTATCTTTAAATTAAGGATATTTCTTCTAATATTGCCATTCAGAATACCAAAATATAGAACAATACCAATAACAAAGATTTCAGATATCTCAGATTATATAAATTATTTATTAAATAATAAAATCATGAAATCATACAAATCAAAAAATCTATACAAGAGATATGAGATAAGCAAAATAACAAAAGATTTTAATTTTATAATTCAAATCAAGCCAGCTTTATCAATAAATATCATTAAATATATAATCAAAATTATCCCTAATTTCTTATTTTTTAGATCCCTAAAAAGAATTTTTATACTACTGTATTTTCTATAAATGCAATCATTAATCAAAAAAAAGATATTTATTATTGTTAATAGTCCACTATTTATACAACAACATTTACTGCCAATTATTAATAAACTTAAGAAAGATAATGAACTATATCTTTTATACAAATATGATAAAGAATTTAAAATAAATATTAAAAATATAAAAAAAATATCGATACCTTTAACAAGAAATCCATCTTTATTGGATTTCTTATCTTTAATAAAATTAGCATTCATTAAAAATCTAATAAAGCCAGATATTTGTATTTCTTTTACTCCAAAAGCAGGGCTTGTTAATACACTGACAAGTTCTTTTTCCAGAAAAACTTACCATTATTTCACTGGGCAAAGGTGGGCTAATTTCAGTGGTTTAAAATTAAATTTTTACAAATTTATTGATAGATATATAATTAAAACATGCGATAGAACTTTTTGTGATAGTTATTCACAAGCCTTATTTATTCAAAAATCTTTAAAAACTTATAAACCATTTGTTATTGGTAAAGGTTCTGTTTCTGGAGTTAATTTTAAGAAATATGATGTTCCAAATGCTATCGCGAGAAAAAGATTAGAAAAAAAAGAGAACTTAATAAATAAGAAAATTAAAAATTTATTACTTGAAGAAAATTCTTCTAAAAAAACAGTTTTTGGTTTTGTTGGAAGATTAAATTCAGACAAAGGAATAAATGAATTACTAGAAGCCTTTAAAATGCATAATAAAAACTTTAGCAATTCAATTTTATTGCTTATTGGCCCAAATGAACTTTCACAAAAATCCTATAAAAAAATCACCTCTACAAAGAATTGTTTTCACATAAAATTTTTAAAAGAGATCCACCTTATAATTCCATGCCTCTCTTGTTTGATTTTACCAAGTCATAGAGAAGGATTTGGCTCTGTTTTAATAGAAGCTGCGGCAAGTAAAGTTCCAATAATAACTACAGATATTCCAGGTCCAAGAGATTTTATAAAACATTTATATAATGGTTATTTGGTAAAACCAAAAGATATAAATTCTTTAAAAGTGGGTTTAGATTACTTTGCAAATAATTCAAATAATTGCTCTATTTTTGCCAAAAGGGCTTTTGATCTTTGTAAAAAATATTACAATGAGGATTATGTAAGCAATCTATTTGTGAAAGAATTAACTAAAAAATTATTTTAAGTTTTATTATTAATATAGTATTGTAATTTAACTGATTTTTGACAAAAATATTTTTTTCTAAAAATAGTATTTATAATTCCAAATTAGTACTAATTGATGGATTTTCAGGTAGTGGGAAAATCCTTGTAGCAGAACTTCTTAAAGCAATTAAAAATACAGAGATTGTTAAATTAGAAACTTCTTTTGATCATTTGCCCATTATTTATAATCGCGGAAAAATAGAAAAGTCAGCAGCAATTTCTCTTCTAAAAACGATTTTTGATAAACATGTTTACTACACAAATATTGGGCGGGAAATAAACTTAAGAAGAAAAGATCTTACTTTTGCACTGGACCATCCAAATAAATTTAAATATCTTAGTTCTATGTTTGGTAATCCTTTAAATGATGATTTAATTACCGATCAATTAAGTCCGAAACAAATATTTCCTTTTATGGTTCATATGTCAACATTTTCAAATACACTCTTTGAAGATGGTTTTCACAATATCAATATTTTATATATATTAAGAGATCCTCTTTTTATTTTAGAAACTTACAGTTCATACTTAAACCGAATAAGCTATGATCCAAGGGAATTTACTCCTAAAGTTAACTATAATGGAAAAGATATACCTTGGTATGCTGAAGAATGGGCAGAGGAATACTTAAGAATAAATAATACAGAAAAAAGTATTATTCTTATCGATAAATGTCTTGATATATTTTTAAAAAAATTAGAAAATAATAAAATGTCTAAAAATATATATAAAATTTTATTTTTTGAAGATTTAGTTTCAAAAATTGATAAAAGATTTTTTGAAATTGAATCAATATTTAATCAAGGATATGATAGAAGATGCTTTAACTATATAAAAAGAAAAAATAAAGTCCCAAGAACTTCTAATCAAATAGAGGAAGGATTCTGGAAAAGATATACTATCAAAAATATAAGTAGGCAAGGAGATAATGAAGAAATAATTTTAAAAAGAACTAAAGCAATGATTTCTAAATATTATTTTAACAAGTTGTTAAATCTAAGAGATAAATATAATAATATTAAAAAAACATGTCTTAAAGATTAAGCATATGAAGCGTTTAAAATTAGAATTAAATATTTTAATTAAAAAATAATTTTGCAAATACTTTTATAAAAATGTCCAAAAATTTAAATATTTTTTTTGCAGCGTCCCCACTACATTTAATTTGCCTAAATGAGTATCGAGTAAAATATAAAATCAAAGAATTTAAATTAATTTTGCTTTTACATAGAGTAAATGAACATGCCTTAAAACAAATTTTCCTGACTTTAGAGATTTTAGAATTTAAAGATTACTTTATCTTTTGGATACCTAGAAATAAAGTTCTTAGATATTTTTATGAAATGATCTTAATTTATTACTTAAAAATATCCAATCCAAAAACTTTCTTTAAATTTCTAATAATAGATTTTAGAAATAATTTCATGCATTCCTTAAGAAGATTTTTCAAAAATTCTGAATTTATATTGATAGATGATGGATTCTATACATTTGTTGCACAAAACAACTTTATGTCAAAAAATTATTTTTTACCAGTTTCCAGTTATAGAAAACTTAAAGGATTAATTGTTAAAAAGCTATATTTTGGGAATTCTTACAAAAGGATTCTTAGTACTCCAATAAAACTATATACAATTTACTTTGATGAAATAAAGAGTAGTTATCTCATTAAAAATGATTTAAGTGAACTTAGAAAAAAAATAAATTTTAAAAATATAAAATTCAATGAAAATGAGGTTTTTTTTACAGGAACTAGAATGGTAGAAAAAGGTGCCTTAAAAATTGAAGAAGAACTTGATTTAATTTTGGCGGCAAATAATTATTGGAAAAAAAAAGGAAAAATAATGAAGTATGTTGGAAAAAGATCTACCTCTAATGAAAAATTAGAATTTTTCAATAAACATGGCATTAAAACCTTACAATTCGAACTTCCATTAGAAATAGTTTTTACGCAAATTCAAATTATTCCTTCGCATATTTGCGGTTTGGGTTCAACGTTACAGAAATCTTTAAAAATACTATTCAAAGATAAGATTAATTGTTACTATATTGACTTATATGACTTCTTTCAAAAAGAGAATAAAAGTTATTCGATTCCTCATAAGAATGAAGTAGAAGAAACTGCGAGATATTATTCTAAGAATTCAGATAATATTACAACTATTTCAATTAATTAAATTAAGAATAGAATAATATCAAGATTGATAAAAATTTTGATTAAAAGAAGAAAAATTAGAAAGTTTTTAGAAAAGGTACTTCCTACTAAGATACTTAGATTATTATTTACAATCTATGGAATAATTCAACCACCAAAAAAATCTTTTTCTCAAAAAGGGGAAGATATATTAATACATGCTTTTTTTGGCAGAAGAAAATATGGTTTTTATTTAGACATAGGGTCATTCCATCCTATTTGGATATCTAATACCTGTTTATTACATAATATGGGTTGGCAAGGAGTTGCCGTAGATCTAGATGATTACAAATTAAATATTTTTAAATTACTTAGAGGTAATAGGGTTAAAACCATAAAATCAGCAATCGTTCCTTATAAAAATAAGGATAATTTTATCAATGTTTACAAATTTTTTTCAAAAAGGGGGTGGTCAGATGTAGATACAATTGATTTAGATACAGCAGAATTCTTGAAAGATAATGGTAGAGGAGATTATATAGTTGATAAAGTCAATTCAACTGATATTAATTCTCTTCTTGATACATTACCCAAAGTGGATTTCTTGAACATTGATATTGAAGGTTTAGATACTCAAGTTGTTGATGCAATTGATTTGGATAAATTCAAAATCGATGCAATTTTATTCGAGGATAATAAAAATTATGGTGGGAATCCATTACTTGTAAAAAAGCTTGAAAAAAAAGGCTACTTTCATTTATTTACAAGTGGAGGCAGTGTTTGTTTTGCTTTAAAAAGTAGCATAAAATTAAAAAAATAATTCTATATTGTAAAACCTCAAAATCTATTATATTTATTTCTTAGGAAAATATTTTTTTTAAAAATCTCTTTATTCTTACATCAAAAAAGATATACAAAATGAAAGAATAGAATATAAAAATTGGATCAAAGATACCTTTAAGAACCAAAGCAAAAATCGACAATATAATAGCCAAACCCCAAATTATTTTTACAGTTTCTTTTTGATTTAATCCACTTTTTAAAAGCCTATGATGCAGATGAGTTTTATCAGGAATAAAAGGACTCTTACCTTTTTTAATTCTATTAAAAATCACAAAAGCCATATCTATTATTGGGATAAACATTATTAACAAAACAACTACAAAATTAAGTCCTAAATTTGCATCAGTCGATGATATAAAACTTGCAATGGATAAATTAAATCCTAAAAAATAAGAACCTGAATCACCCATAAGAATTTTCGCAGGATTATAGTTAAATATAAAAAATGCGATAACCGGACCAATTACTGAGGCTAATATACAGGTTAAATATTGCACACCACTTGTATATTCAATAATCAAAAAAGAGAACGCAGCGATTATAAATATTCCAGCAGCTAATCCATCTGCACCGTCAATCCAATTAAACGCATTAATTATGCCTACAATCCAAAAAACTGTAATTAAATAACTTATAGTCGCGGGTAATTCAACATTAGATAAATTAGGATTAATGTAAGAAAAATCTAATGTATCTATACTTAAATTATTTACCCATGTAATGGAAGCTATAATAAATTGATAAAATAATCTAAACCTTGGAGATAAATTAAATAGATCATCAAATAATCCAAGAAAAAAAATTCCAGTAGCCATAAATAAGAAAATTCTTCCATATGCACTTATATTTTCTAGAGAATAAGATTCTAAAACCCCAGTAAAAAGAACAGATAAAAGCCCGATAACAAAACCTATAAATAAAGCAATTCCACCTAATCTAACTATTGAATTTGTATGTAATTTCCTTTTATTTGGTGTGTCAATAATATTAAACTTTTCCCCAAACTTTTTAACTAAAGGTATTAAAAATAAAGTACCTAAGAAACTTGTAGATAAGTTTATTAAAATTACATATTCCATCCTTGAGAAATCGATATTTTGCAAGCTGAAATTTTGAAACATAATTAATAATAAACTATAAAGTTGATTTATTTTTAATAAACCAATTCCAGCTATGTCTGCACATATCACTAAGGGATATGCAAGGGGACCAATTAAAAAGTTTTTTTAAATTACTATTATCAGCGACTAATGAGGTAACATCTCCTATCCTTCTCTCTTTAAATACATATTTTATTTCACAATTATTAACTTTCTGAAAAGTCTTTAAGACCTCAAGGACCGTATTGCCATTACCTGTTCCTAAATTAAGATTTAAAATTTGACTTTTATTAGAAGACAAATAATTCATAGCTAAAATATGCCCAAAGGCAAGATCATTAATATGAACATAATCTCTAATGGCAGTACCGTCTCTGGTAGGCCAATCATTCCCATATATTTTTAAAAATTTCTTCTTACCCCCTGCAACAAGATTTAAATAAGGAAAAAGGTTATTTGGATTTAAACAAAATTTTTCACCAATCAAACCTGAAGGATCTGCTCCAGCAGGATTAAAGTATCTTAAATTACAAATCCGCCATTTTCCTAAATCACTAAAAAAAAGATTTGACAATATCTTTTCAATGGTTGCTTTGGTTTCCCCATAAGTATTACATGGCTTAATAGGTAAATCTTCACTTAAAAACTTTTTTTTAGATTTACCATAAATTGTTGCACTACTACTAAAAATTATTGTTTTACAATCAAATTTGCTCATAACATCTAATAAATTTATAGTTCCATTTACATTTACATCCCAATAAGATAGAGGATTAAAAGTAGATTCAGTTACTGACTTTAATCCTGCCATATGAATTACCGAATAGAATCTCTTATTTTTTTTTGCAATTCCTATAAATAATTTTTCTAAAAAAGACTTATCCCTTATATCTCCTTGAATAATATGAATTTTATTATTGAAATTCTTTTTCTTCTGAGTATTTATTAATTTTAAGTTCGCAATATTTAAATGAGAACTATTTATAAATGAATCAATTATGTAAACGTCAAATCCAAGTTCAAATAGTTTCAAGCATATATGGCTCCCTATATATCCAGTTCCTCCTGTTACTAAAACTTTTTTATTCATCCTTTACATTTAAGATTTTATGCCCATTATATTTCAGGGAATTAAATGAATTAAATTTATTTCTTAATTTAATTTTAATATAAATTTTTTTATAAAATAAACTATTTTCTAATTTTTAATTAACTAGTTAAATAATAATTATGATTTTTTTTTACCGTAAAATTAATGTATTATCTTAATATTAAACTTAATAATAATAAGTAATAGTTCTATGGGTAATGAAACGATAATACCTATTATTTTAAGCGGTGGTCAGGGGACAAGATTATGGCCATCTTCTAGAAAAACTTTGCCAAAGCAATATCTTTCCATTAATTGTAAAGATAATTATACTCTTTTACAAAATACGCAATTAAGACTAAAAAATATAAAAAATATTAGTGACCCAATAATTATTTGTAATGAAAATCATAGATTTATTGTCGCTGAGCAAATGAGGTCTATTGAGGTAAAACCAAGAAATATATTCCTCGAACCATTTGGCAGAAACACTTTTGCGCCTATAACTATTTCAGCTCTAAAGGCAAACAAAGAAAATAATGATCCACTGGTTTTAGTTTTATCCTCTGATCATCAAATTTCTGATATTGAAAACTTTATTAACACTATAGAAGCCGGCGTTAAATACGCCTCCGATGGGAGAATAGTAACTTTTGGAATAGTTCCTACCTATCCAGCTACTGGATATGGTTACATTCAGTCAAAAGACCCATTTGATAGGAGCAATCTAAAAGGTTTAAAAATAAAAAAATTTACTGAAAAACCTAATTTAGAAACTGCTAAAGAGTTTTTAAAAGATTCCAAATACACTTGGAATAGTGGCATGTTTCTATTTAAAACGAGTTCTTTTTTAAAAGAGGTAAATAATTTTTATCCTACAATTTTAGATATTTGTCAAAAAGCAATTAATAAAGGAACTTTAGATTTAGATTTTCATAGAATCGACAAAGAAGAATTTATTAAAGTTCCAAATATTTCCTTTGACGTAGCGATTATGGAAAATACAGATTTAGGGACTGTTCTGCCTCTAAACGCTGGCTGGAGTGATATTGGTAACTGGAATTCAGTTTGGAAAGTTTCAGAAAAAGATAGAAATTTAAATTCTTTTAAAGGCAATGTTATTGTAAAAGAATCAAATAACTGTTATGTAGAAAGTAAAAAAAATCTTATTTATGGCCTAGGTTTAAATAATTTGATTGTAGTTCAGTCTGAAGATGCAACTCTAATAGTAAATCAAGATCAAGCAGAAAATGTAAAAGATATCGTAAAAGAACTCTCAGAAAAAAATATATCAGAAGGGCTAAATCATAAAAAAATTTATAGGCCTTGGGGCTACTATATATCTATTGCAGAAGAAAAAAATTGGCAAACAAAACTAATCTTGGTTTATCCAGGTCATAGCTTATCTTTACAAAAACATAACTATAGGTCGGAACATTGGGTAGTAGTTAGTGGTAATGCAAAAGTTGAGATTGATAGTAAAGAAAAATTTTTATCCAAAAATCAAAGCACCTATATTCCACAAGGATCAATACACCGTTTATCTAATCCCTACAAAAAATCATTAAAAATTGTCGAGGTTCAAAGTGGTAAATATCTTGGGGAAGACGATATTATTAGATATGATGACCAATATGGTAGAAATTGAATTTTCTAAACTAAATAAAATTTTTTGTACCAAGATACAAGATTAAATAGTCCTTCTTCAATAGATGTAGAAGGTTTGTAATCAATCCAATCCTTAATTTTTTCTAAATCTGCCCAAGTTTCAACCACATCTCCTTTTTGCATTCCCAAATATTCTTTTTCCGAATCTAAACCTAAATTTGTTTCTAAAATCCTTATAAAATCCATTAATTTTAGAGGCTTTCCATTACCAATATTAAATATTCTATAGGGTGCTGTACTAAAAAAATCACTTCTATTTTCTTCACAAAATGCCGCTTTGAAACAGCATCTGTAAATACCTTCAACTACATCGTCAATGTAAGTAAAGTCTCTTCTCATATTCCCATGATTAAATATTTTGATTTTTTTTCTTTCCAAAATTGATTTAATAAATATCATTGGAGCCATATCTGGTCTACCCCATGGACCGTAAACAGTAAAGAATCTCAAACCAGTAGTTGGTATTTTATATAAATGACTGTAGGAATGAGCCAATAATTCATTTGATTTTTTTGTTGCCGCATAAAGACTAATAGGATGGTCTACATTTAGGTTTTCACTAAATGGCAATCTTTTATCATTTCCATAGACAGAACTGCTTGAAGCAAAAATAAAATTCTTAATACTTTTTTCTCTACACATTTCTAAAACATTTCCAAATCCAACTAAATTAGAATTTATATATGAATCCGGATTAATTAATGAATACCTAACTCCAGCTTGAGCAGCGAGATGAATAACTATATCAAAATTATGATTTAAATAAATTTTCTTGAAAGATTCTTTGTTTTCTAATGAGACTTTAAAATAATTCCATTTACCTTTTGATTGTTTTGTCTTCTCTTTAATTTCTTCTAATCTAGCAGTTTTTAATTTTTTACTATAATAACTATTTATGTTATCAATTCCAGTTACATTAGCATTGGAATTGAGTAATCTAATAACTAAAGCTGCTCCAATGAACCCAGCACAACCTGTTACTAATATTTCTTTACCTTCTAAAGACATAATGGATTTGTATTTAGAAATTATATCAAAGAAATTAATAAAACTTTCAAAAGACAATTTAAATCCAAGCACACAATACTAAATTGCTATTAATAAATGGAGCGAAAAATATTTGAAAAGAAAATTTTTAAAAATTTATTCCTAAATCAATTTTTTTATTTTCACTTTCAAAAATATTTTTTTATTTTGAAAATACCAAATATAAACTCTTAAAAAAAATTTTTTCTATTGTTATATATATCGGTTAGACTTTTCTAAGTTATATGAACAATTCTTGAAATTTAGTTTTTTGAATTTTCAAAAAAAAATTGATTTTATCGATCTTTCTCGGCAGAGACAAACGAGAAATGCAAAAGGTTACAAATTAGGAAATTTAATAAATCGCAATCTTAAAAAAGTATTTGAACATGGTCAATATATCTTAGGTCCTGAAATATTTGAGCTAGAAGAAAAACTATGTAAATTTGTTGGAGCAAAACATTGTATATCAGTTTCTAGTGGAACTGATGCTCTGCTTTTAGCATTAATGGCATTAGATATTAAAAGTGGAGATGAAGTAATTACTACTCCTTTTTCTTTTATTTCTACAGCAGAGGTAATAAGTCTTTTAGGAGCAAAACCTATTTTTGTAGATATTGATCCCAAAACTTACAACATAAACCCAAACGGAATAGAAAGTAAAATAAACAAAAAGACAAAAGCAATACTTCCAGTGAGTCTATATGGCCAGACAGCAGACTTTAAAAAAATAAATGATGTTGCTAGGGATCATAATATTCCAGTTATTGAAGATGCAGCTCAAAGTTTTGGGGCTATACATAATGAGAAAAGAAGCTGTAATCTTAGTGAAATAGCTGCGACAAGTTTTTTCCCATCAAAACCTTTAGGTTGCTATGGAGATGGAGGAGCTTGTTTTACAAACAATGATGAATTAGCAAAAAAAATAAGAAGGATCTCTCTTCATGGCCAAGAGAAAAGATATTTTCATACAGAAATTGGCATCAATGGACGCTTGGATACTATGCAAGCTGCTATATTACTTGCCAAATTAGATTTCTATGAATCAGAGATAAAAAAAAGAGATTTCTTTGCAAATTACTATAATAAAAAACTTAATGCGATAGGTATAAAAACGACTCCTTATATTGAACCTCATAATAGAAGTGTATATGCGCAATATACTATTCAAATAAACAATAGGAAAGATTTCCAAAAAAAGTTAAGGGATTGCGGAATACCTACAGCAGTGCATTATCCCACTATACTTCCATTGCAGCCAGTTTATGAATCATCAAACAATTCAAATAATGCAGAATCAAATTATAAAAATGCTTACCAGGCTAGTAAAAATGTAATTAGTCTCCCCTTTCACCCATATTTAAAAAAATCAGAAGTTGATCACATAGTTGCAAGAATCAAAGAATTAATAGAAAAAGAATCGGACTATATAATCTAAATAAAATTAATTAGGAAAACTATAAAATCTTTTTAATAAAGATGATCACTAATCTTCCATTCAGGCACGATTTTGGAGAGAATTCTTAAAGTTTCTTTTTTATCGTACTTTTCCAATTCCACACATAAATTTTCAAGTTCCAAATCAAAACTTTCGTCAATACAATATTTATCAACTTCTTTAAAAATTCTAGAATGTTCAGTCTTTTCAGATTGATCATTAATAAGCAGTTCTTCATATAGTTTCTCTCCTTTTCTCAAGCCTGTAAAAATGATCTCAATTTCTTCGTTATTTTTTGAAGTTCCTTTCATAACTTTTCCATTCAATTTAATCATATTTTTCGCTAAATCTAAGATTTTTACTGGTTTGCCCATATCTAAAAGAAAAAGGTCTCCACCTTTTGCCAAAGATGAACTCTGAATTACAAGTTGAGCGGCTTCTTCAATCGTCATAAAGAATCTTGTAATCTCAGGATGAGTAAGTGTAACTGGCCCTCCTTTTCTTATTTGCTGTTCAAATAAAGGTACTACAGAACCAGATGAACCTAAAACATTTCCAAACCTTACTGATGAATAAAGAGTTTTTGATAGATTATTATTTTTGGTGCTAACTTTATAATCAAATCTTTTTATTATTAATTCTGATAATCTTTTTGATGCTCCCATAACATTGGTTGGCCTTACAGCTTTATCAGAAGATATCAAAACAAATCTTTCAACATTGTATTTTTCTGCAGCCTTACAAAGGTTCAATGTTGAAAAAGTATTATTCTTCAATGCTGAGATTGGGTTAATCTCTATTAATGGAACATGTTTGTATGCTGCAGCATGAAAAATAATATTTACCTTTTGAGTTAACAAAAGATCATTTACCAAATTTTTATTTGTACAGCATCCTAATACAGTTACTAACTTAATCTTTGAATCAATTAAGAGTGAAGATAACTCTTTATCGATTGAATATAAAGATACTTCGCTGGAATCAAAAATGATAAGTTTTTTCGGTTCTAACTTTAAGATTTGTCTACATAATTCCTGCCCAATAGAACCTCCAGCACCAGTAACAAACACAGACTTGTTTTTAATATTTTTTTCTAACAAATTAAATTTCGGTTCAACTGTATCTCTACCTAGCAAATCAATTACGTTTATTTTATTTAATTGGCTTATGTTTAGATTGCCTTTAATAAGATCGTTTAAAGATGGAACTTGGAAAATAGGTATGGTGAGAGTTTTTAAATTATTAATAATTTTACTTCTTACTGAATTGCTAATAGAAGGCATCGCTAAAACTATTTGATCAATATTTTTTTTATTTGATTGATCTTCCAAATATTTTGGAGGGTAAATCTTAATATCATCAATCTCCAATCCCCATAATTTCTGATCGTCATCTACGAAAGCTATAACCTTTATTAAATTTTGTACCCTCAAAGAAGATAAAAGCTGAACTCCAGCACCTCCAGCTCCATAAATAATCACATTGGTAAAGTTGTTTTTTGAAAAAATAGCATTTAATTTCAGAAAATATCTAAAAATAAGCCTATAAAAACAAATTAGGGAGGATAAAATAAGATATAACAAGAGTAAATCTTTAAATGCAAAATAATAACTATTGATATTTATTAATATTACAAATGCAATTATTGAAAGGATATTAGCTTTATATACTTTTGAAATAAGACTAAAAGATGAATATCTAGCAATAGTTTTATAGATGCCAAATTTTAAATATATAAAAATATTAATTAGAGAGAAAATTAAAATTGTACATAAATATCTATTGTCTATACCATTAGTGGCTATATTGCTTATGGAAAAATAAGCAACATAGTAAGTAGATCCAATAATGATAAATATATCGATTAGAAATAAAAGAAATTTTCTATAAGAATTATTTAAAAGACTTTTATTTTGCAATTACTTCTTAATTAAGCCGTTGATATTATATTACAAAATAATTTTTTTAAAATTAGTAAATTTTAAGATTTAACAATTTCTTTAAAAAATTTATTAAACAAAATAAATTGGTGTCATGAAATCCTCTGTATTAAGATTTTTATATAACCAATTAATAATTTATTTTAAAAATTTTTATTTTATCGATTTATATCATCTGAATTAAATTTGGCAGTAAATTCACAATAATTTTAATTATTTAAATTATGCAACTTTTAAATAATGCCATAATTTATTAAAGCTTATATTAAAGGAAACTAATAATATTATTTGCAAATTACTTTTTAGAAAACCTTAACCATTTAGTTTGATAAGATTGTAATTAATAATTATATTATTGAAAGTAAGGAAACACTATCGAATTTAACTTCACTCCTTATTTGAAAAGTCTTAATTCAATGATTATTAAGTTTTATGGAAAATAATACCTATAGGCAATCAAAAGATACCTTAATAAACAACAACGAAATTAATTTAAAATATTATTTAAACACTTTATATAGAAATAAAAAAATAGTTGGTTATATTACTTTTTTTTCATTAGTTGGTGCCCTTATTTCATATTTAGCAACTCCAAAAATATGGGAAGGTAAGTTCCAGATTGTTTTATCAACGAAGGAAGAAAAATTGGACTCTTTGGTATCAGGATATCAAGAAAACTTATTTAGAAGCGTTGGGAATAGAAAAAATCAATTAAATACAGAAGTTGGTATTTTAGAGAGTCCATCCGTTTTAATGCCTATTTTCAATTTTGTTAAAACTAAAAATGAAAAGTTACTCTTTTCAAACTGGAAAAACAAACTAGAAATTGATCTTAAGAAAAATACTTCAATTTTGAATATTACATATAAAGATAAAAATAAAGAATTGATAGAACCTGTTCTACAAAAAATCTCTGAAGCATTTCAAATTTATTCTGGTAGAAACAAATCAAGACAAATTGAACTAGCAAAAGAATATTTAACTAATCAAATATCTACCTATAAGGATAAAAGTGCTAATTCAATAAAAAAAGCTCAAAAATTTGCAATAGATGAAGATCTTTTGATTCAAGATGGTTTGCCTTTGAATTTAAGTAAATCAATTGACAACGGAAATAATGAAAAAAGAATCCTTCCTTATTCTTTAAGTAATACCTCAATAGAAAGTAAAAGAGTTGCACTTTCTAATCAAATAAGGAATTTAAAAGAACAGATTGAAAATATAAAAAATTTAAATAATAATAATCCTCAACAAATCCAATATATTGGTGCAACGATACCTGCACTTGCTGAGGAAGGTTTACCACAATTGCTGACTAATATTGAAGATAAATTACTTGAACTAGAATCAAAATTTACAAAAAAAGATCCACAAATAAAACTTTTAAAGGAAAGAAGAATTCGCTTGATTAATCTGCTAACAGAAAGAGCTATTGGAATTTTAAGTGCTGAAATAGGAGCTAAAGAAGCTTCTATGAAATCTAGTACTCGAGCGGAAGGAGTGATTTTGAGATATAAGGAATTAATGAGAGAAGCTGAACGAGATGAATCGACATTAATAGAACTAGAAAATCAATTTAGGGAGCTTTTGTTAAGTGAAGCAAAATCAGAAGATCCATGGGAGTTGATCACCATACCAACTTTAATGGATGATCCAGTATCTCCTAGACTAAGAAATTATGTTTTTAATGGATTAATTTTTGGCTTAATTTTTAGCTTTTTCATTTCAAAATTTTTTGAGAAGAAATCGGGCCTTGTTTATGAAAAAGAAGTTATTGAAGATTATTTTTCAGTACCCATTTTAATAAATTATTCGTTAAATGATCAAACTAAAACTTTTCAATATGATGCCACAATAATAAAAAAAATTTTAGAAGAGGATAATAATATTAGTTTAATTAAAGTGGGAACTTTGGATGAAAATATAATCCAAAACATTAAATCTATTTTTAATAAAGTTTTATCAAAAAAAACACTAAATAATCTTCAAATAATTTATGACAACTTTGACGAAATAGAATCCAAAGATTCCGTTTATTTACTTGTCGATATTAATGAATTATTATATTCTGATTTGCTTAGACTAAAAGAAAGATTAGATATATTTAATATTAAATTAAAGGGTATACTTATGGGATAAAATATTGTTAATATTCAATGTTTTAAAATCTTGTCAAGATTAATTTAGGCATTCTATTCTATATATATAAAAGATAATTTATTTAGATTGGACTTAGATACTGATTTTTATGTTCATCCTTCCTCAATTGTTGATGAAGGTGCCTTGATAGGAAAAGGAACTAAAATTTGGCATTGGGTACACATTTGCGAAGGAGCTACAATTGGAAGTTTTTGTACAATTGGACAAAATGTTTTTATAGGTAATAAAGCAAAAATTGGCAATAATGTTAAGGTTCAAAATAATGTTTCTGTTTACGATAATGTCATTTTAGAAAATAATGTATTTTGTGGGCCAAGTGTGGTATTTACTAACGTATATAATCCTCGATCAGAGGTTGATAGGAAGGCTGAATACAAATCTACTAAAGTTCAAAGAGGAGCTACATTAGGAGCTAATTCTACACTTGTATGTGGGATACAAATAGGAGAGTATGCATTTATAGGTGCCGGGGCATTAGTAAATAAAGATGTTCTACCTTATGCCCTAATGGTAGGCGTCCCTGCAAAACAGATTGGATGGATGAGTGCATATGGGGAAAGGCTAGACATCCCATTAAAAGGGAATTTAGAGTATATTTGCCCAAATAATGGTGATAAATATTTATTAAAAAATCGGACTCTTTTTAGAGAGAAATGTCTTTATTAATTTGAAAAAATTTTAATACTTAAAAAATTGATTTACAGTTTAAATAAGATATTCCATAATAAAATCTAGTAAGAAAACAATTTTATGCCAAATATTCCTTTCTGCGATTATAAGAAACTTTATCTTGATTACAGAGAAGACTACCTAAAAATATTTGATGAGGTAGCAAGTAGTGGGGGCTTTATAATGCAAAAAGCTTTGAGTGACTTTGAAGAAGAATTAGCAAATTTTATAGGATGCAAATATTCAATAGGAGTGGCAAATTGTACTGATGGATTAGAAATAAGTTGGCAATCATTGGGCCTTAGATCAGGAGATGAAGTAATTTGCTCCTCTCATACTTTTATTGCAACAGCCTCTTCTATTGTTATGGCTGGTGGGGTACCGGTGCCAGTAGACATTGGTGATGATAATTTAATTGATCCTAACGCGGTTGCAGATGCAGTTAATCCAAGAACAGTAGGTATTATGCCTACACAATTAAATGGCAGGACATGTGATATGGAAAAAATCATGGAAATTGCAAACAATAATAAATTATTTGTAGTTGAAGATGCAGCCCAAGCCTTAGGATCAAAATTTAAAGGCAGACATTCGGGTACATTTGGAGATGTAGGAGCAATAAGCTTTTATCCTGCAAAAGTTATGGGATGTTTTGGAGATGGTGGAGCTGTAATTACTAATAATGAAAATATTTTCAATAAGGCATATCAATTGCACGAACAAGGGAGGGATCCCAATGGAGATTTGAAGTCATGGGGAAGAAATAGTCGTCTTGATAATATTCAAGCAGCCATATTATCTTTTCAATTAAAAAAATATATAAATGTAATTGAAAGGAGAAGGGAAATTGCTTCCTACTATAATGAAAGATTATATGAGCTGGAAGAATTAAAATTGCCACCTCCACCATCTGTGAATGGCAATCATTTTGATATATTTCAAAATTACGAATTTATGGCAGAAAAGAGGGATGAATTAAAACAATATCTTCTTGAGAAAGGTATAGGCACTCTTATTCAATGGAATGGTAAGGCTATTCACCAATGGGAACCTCTAGGTTTTAACTTAAAATTGCCAAAAGTTGAAGAATTCTTTAAAAAAGCAATTATGATTCCCATATGGCCTTATCTCTCTGCTGATGACATAAAGTATATTGCTGATAGTATTTACTCTTTCTACAGAAAATGATAGGAAAAAGAATATTTGATCTAACTTTTAGTTTATTTGGTCTACTCCTACTATTACCCTTCGTAACTGTCCTAGCGATTTTGGTTTGGTTACAAGATTTTCAAAATCCTTTGTATATTGCCCAGAGGGTAGGTAAAAAAAATACGAAGTTTAACTTAGTAAAGTTGAGATCAATGATAATAAATGCTGATAAATCCGGGGTTGATTCAACAAGCGCTAGTGATAGCAGAATTACTAGATTAGGTAAATTCATTAGAAAGTTTAAGTTTGATGAATTAACTCAACTTTGGAATGTTTTAGTTGGAGATATGTCATTTGTTGGCCCAAGGCCAAATGTTGAGAGAGAGATAAAGTTATATACAGAAATTGAAAAAGAGCTATTGAATTTTAAGCCTGGGATAACAGATATATCATCAATTGTTTTTTCAGATGAGAGTGAAATATTAGAACCATATGAAGATCCTGACATTGCATATAATCAGATTATAAGGCCAAGAAAAAATTCTTTGGCATTATTTTACGTAAGGAATCAAAGCTTATTTTTCGACATTAAATTAATAGTTATAACTATTTTATCAATATTTAATAAATCCTTTTCTAAAAAAGTACTTTTAAGAACAGCAAGAAAAATGGGCGCCAATAATGATTTACTTGAAATGATCAGAAGAGATGCTGCTTTAACTCCAATGCCACCTCCAGGATCTAATGAAATAGTTATTTCTAGAAATGTCTAATAAGCTATATCATTTATCAATTCATTAAGTATACGAACTACATAAATTTATGATGCGATGGCAAATCATAAATAGTAAATATTTCTTAATAATCAATTAAATTTAAAGTTTTTATTAATTTCACAAAATATCTTATTTAAATCTGGATAGTAAACACTTTCATGCGTTGGACTTGATGGAGCGGGTGAATCAGGCAAAGTTATCCTCTTAGGTTTGCTTTTTAAAAAATCTGGATTTATATTTTCAATAACAGATGCTAATATTTCAGACCCCAAACCACAAGATTTCCAACCACCATCTATGACTATTAATCTTCCAGTTTTTTTAACTGATTTCTCAATAAGTTGAGTATTTAAGGGATTTATACATCTTAAATCAATTATTTCAGCATCAATATTTATTTCAGCTAGTTTTGAGGATACTTGTTTTGCTAAGAATGTTGAATAACTACTTCCAACTATTGTTAAATCACCTCCATCTTTAATACAAATGGGTTGGAATTGATCTATATTTTTTTCCTCAATTGGGGATACTTCTTCTTCTTGATCATAAAGCCACCTATCATCAATATATATCACAGGATCTTTAGATAAAACTGAAGCTATCAAAATATCTCTTGCATCTTCAACCGATGAAGGCATAACAACCCTTAACCCAGGTATATTTGCAAACCAACTATGCAAAGACTGAGAATGTTGTGCACCCTGACAACCACCTCTATTAACAATTGCTCTAATTGTTACTGCGGCATTTGCCCTTCCTCCAAACATATATGACCATTTTGCAGCTTGATTGACAATAGCATCCATTGAATAAAGCATGAAATCCATTCTAGGATGCACAATAATAGGCTTCATCCCACATAAAGAGGCGCCTACTGCAGCGCCAGTACAAGCAGACTCAGACACAGGAGTATCAATAATTCTATCTTTTCCGTATTTTTTATCCAAATCGTTCATCGTATTCCCAACATACCAAGGGCTCCAAAGTCCTTGACCTAAAATAAAAACTTCAGGATAGTTTTCAAGAAGGTAATCAAAAGCTTCAAAAATAGCTTTGGAGTATGAAATCTTAGTCATTGATAAACATTATCTAGGATAGTTTCCTCAGATGGATAAGGGTCATTTAATGCTCTTTGCCATTCAAATTCAACCTTATCTTTTATTTTTTTTTCTAATTCTTCTTGTTCTTCAAAAGTTAATAGCTCCTTATGTAGTAAAGCTTCTTTGAGCAATTTGATAGGATCTTTACTTTTCCATATTTCTATATCTTCCTTTGATCTGGATACTCCTACATCAATATCTTCTCTCCAATCTACGTGACCAAACCATCTATATGTAATCGCTTCTATTAAAAAAGGTTCTGGATTATTTCTAATTTTCCCAATAAAATCAGAGGCTGTCTCATATACAGAAATTATATTATTACCATTTATACACTTACATTTTATGTTATTTGCTTCAGCAAATCTTATCGTTGAATAAGAAGGCTGTCTTAAACTTATGTGCATATGACTGGAGAAAAGGTTATTTTCAACGACAAAAAGTATTGGTATATTATTAATCCTTGCAAAGTTTAAAGATTCATGAAAAACCCCCTCTTCCGTAGCTCCATCACCCAAGTAAGAGACTGCAATATTTTCAGATCCTTGAAGTTTTGCTCCTAAGCCTGCACCTAACGCTAATGGGACAGTCCCTGAAACAATGGGGACTGAACCATAAAATCCTTTTTCAGGACTACATAAATGCATTGACCCACCCATACCTTTTGAGACTCCAGTTACCTTGCCAAGTATTTCAGCAAAAAGTCCGTGAATGTTATCATCCATACTAAGAAAATGAGAGTGGAAGAAGAAAAGATAATG
>JFNH01000119.1 GCA_000634415.1 Prochlorococcus sp. scB245a_519A13
ATGGCATAAACATAGTTCAATGATTATTTTTACAGATAGAAGAAGTGAAAAAATTGGGCATTTAAAATCCAACCCTAATGCAGAAATATTATGGTTCTTTTTGAAAACCAAATCACAATATAGATTCAAAGGGGAAATACATGAAATAAGTGATAACAAAAATTATTGGGATTTATTATCAGAAAAATCAAAATCTTCTTGGTTTTGGGGATCTCCTGGAGAGAAAATAAACCCA
>JFNH01000120.1 GCA_000634415.1 Prochlorococcus sp. scB245a_519A13
AGGTTAGAACTTATAAATAGTCTCTATCCTAAAAAGTTAGCTTGAAGTATCTGAAAGTATATTAGCTTGCAGAAATTGAAATAAACCACCCTTACTTGTTTCTTCTTTAACTTCAACTTGCTTGGAAGATTTTACTTTTGTTGTAGATAAAATTTCCTCTTCATCTTCAGATTTTAAAATTCTGATAATGACCTCATCTAAAGAGAAATTACCAGGACCTGTTAGCGCAATTGAAGTTGCTGAAGCGAAATATAAAAGTAAAAGCTCTAGTAAGAAAATATTAAAACCTGAAGTAACAAGTGCGTGATATATAGCCACTGAAATTGTTCC
>JFNH01000121.1 GCA_000634415.1 Prochlorococcus sp. scB245a_519A13
GATGAATAAGAACAGTTCCAGTTATAACTCTAAGAATTAATAAAGCAGTATCTTTGCTAAACGACTTTGTAAGAATTGTTGAAAGCACTATAAAAAAATTATCCTTAAGTAAAAATAACTAGTCACAGTATTCATCGTGGATTAAAGAGCAAAAGTCGCACCTAAATAAGTATTTATACTTACTTACCAAAAAGGTTATTTTCTGATTAGGAATTCAACTAAGTTAAAAATTATTTTTTGAATAATTTTCAATTATTTTCTGATTTATTTTTGGAATATTTTCTTTAAATTTGAAAAACCCTTTTTTAGCAAACTTCCAAGCAAATAAATCTTCATCCCTCACAAGATTAAAAATTTTTTTATGG
>JFNH01000122.1 GCA_000634415.1 Prochlorococcus sp. scB245a_519A13
TAAAATCATAATTTTCTCCCACTCCAGGATAAATAATGTCTATCTCGTTGGTATTTTTGAAAGTATTTTCCAGTCTATAAGTATCAATCTGTTCAACATTATCAAAATCCTCTACAAATTCAGAGACCAAATCTTGTTTAAATTTCAAAACAGATTCGGACAATTTAATTTGTCTTTGTTCATTTTTTAAAAGGATAATAAATACTTTTTTATATCTTGTAAGTAAATTTTTAAGGGTTGCAAGGTGCAGATCATTTTCAAACATAATCAGATTATCTGATTTAGGGTACATATCATTTTTATAAATCTCATCTTCTAATGGTATTTGATTTGATTCCTCAAGAATAATTTGTTTATTACTGATTTTTTCTGCATTAAATCTATTATTTGAAAATTTTCTGAGGTTTGATGATGAAAAAAGATATTGTTTTCCCTTCGTT
>JFNH01000123.1 GCA_000634415.1 Prochlorococcus sp. scB245a_519A13
TGGTTATGCAAATAGTTGTACTGCTTTAATTCATGGACCCATGAATTAAAAAAATCTAATTCTGTATTCCCATTAATTGCACTTTCATATAGCTCATAATCAAAATCGAGATTGTTTTCTGAAATAAAATTTCTCCAAACTTTAGGTCTATTTTCCATCCACCCTTTCCAATAAAGTCTCCAAAATATTTCTTCAACAAATTTAGTTGAATTTTTAATTTTGTACTTACTTTTAATATCATGTATGAGATCATATTCAGACAAAATTCTATG
>JFNH01000124.1 GCA_000634415.1 Prochlorococcus sp. scB245a_519A13
GACTTAATCAATACGGAACCCTTAACTATCTTAAAAAATGTGGCTTCAGCACCCCAGAAAGTTACTTCACAAATAATACAAGCGAGATCCAAATATATAAAAAAAATTGGTTAGAGAGAAAAATATTTGCGAAATATCCAACTAATGGGATAGTTATAAAAATAAATAGCAGGAAATTACAGTTACTTAGAGAGAAAAGTTTATCTCCAAATAAAGAATGGCAATATGCAATTCAAAAATAATATTAAATAGTACCTTCAAAAAGAGCTCAC
>JFNH01000125.1 GCA_000634415.1 Prochlorococcus sp. scB245a_519A13
TTGATAATTTTGAAAATTTGGATTTACTAATCAATAATGCAGGCATTATGCATCCGCCTAAGACTCTTAGTGCCCAGGGATATGAAATACAATTTGCTGTTAATCATCTAGCTCACATGCTTTTAACTCTAAAGCTACTTCCAATTATTGAAAAAAAAGAAAAATCTAGAATAGTGACGGTTACTTCCGGAGCACAATTTTTTGGCAAAGCTGATTGGAAAAATCTGAAAGCCGAGAACTATTACAATAAATGGGAATCTTACTCCAATAGCAAATTGGCAAATGTAATGTTTGCTTTGGAACTAAATGAGAACTTAAAGCACAAAAATATACTTTCTTTAGCTGCTCACCCAGGAATTGCAAAAACAAATCTCTTTACTGCTCAAAAACCTAACCCTG
>JFNH01000126.1 GCA_000634415.1 Prochlorococcus sp. scB245a_519A13
CTGGTCCATTAGAGACATTCTCATTAGAATTATTTAGCCCTATTTTTCAAACTGCTGAGATGGGAGCTTTACCTCAACTTTTTGCAGCTACTTCACCAGACGCAAGAGGCGGCGATCATTATGGTCCTAGATTTAATTTCAGAGGTCATCCAAAACTATCCCCTACTTCTCCTTTCGCCATTAATAAAAAAGAAAGAAAAAATTTATGGGAAAAAAGCCTCGAAATACTTAATAACTTCTTATAGATCTTTCATTTTTACTAACTTTAGAAAATACTTCAAAATATGTAATTCACTCTCTGAGAGTTTCATAAATTCTGTTAAGGCATCATAATTTTTTTCATCAATTTTTTTTGACAATTGAATAA
>JFNH01000127.1 GCA_000634415.1 Prochlorococcus sp. scB245a_519A13
TATGCTCACTCCAAAAAACATGAAAAAATTGATTGGGTTGTAGCTGAATTAAGTAGTTATCAAATAGAAATATCTCCAGAAGTAACACCTAATATTGGAATATGGACAACCTTCACAGAAGATCATCTTGAGAGACATAAAACACTTGAAAACTATTTCAACATAAAAAAAAGCTTGTTAGAAAAATCTGATTTTAGAATTTATAATTATGACGATAAAAACCTAAGAAATCACTACAGTTCGCTATCAAGAGGGGTTTGGATAACAACTAGTTTCGATAAATCAAATTTTATTCATTGCGATTATTGGATAGATGAACAAGCGTACATTGTTGAGAGAGGGAAGAAATTATTCAAACTTGAACATTTTTCTTTAAAAGGAATGCATAATCTTCAAAATCTTTTATTGGTAATAGCAGCAGCAAGAAAAGTTGGATTAACTGGAAAGAAAATTAAAGATTCTTTATCTAATTACAAACAATTACTCCATAGGATGGAAACAATTTATAAAAGTAATGATCTGGAAATCATTAATGATAGTAAAGCTACAAATTTTGACTCATCTATTGCGGGAATAAGTTCAATTGAAGGTCAAATAATAATTATTGCTGG
>JFNH01000128.1 GCA_000634415.1 Prochlorococcus sp. scB245a_519A13
TTCATTATTTAAAAAATAATAGGGTTGGAACATTATTATTCTCACCTTCATGCTCTAGTTTTGATCAATTTAAAAATTATGAAGAGCGTGGAGATTATTTCAAGAAACTAATAAGTGAAAAATTAAATGTTAATAAATCCATTTTTTGTTCAAGTATCATTTCGTAATTTTCAGGTCGGTCATCACAACCGTTTACCCTCTAGCAAATATTCACTTAATTAGTTAGATTCTGACTATAAATAAACCACTAGCAATGAGTGAATCTAACAATTTACCTCAAGCAATAAGTCATAAAAAATTAAGTTATTTGATGCTTAAGGCACAAAAGGATTCTCATTTTTCTGATGAATTAGCAGAAATAGAAAGCCCTGAAAAAAGAGAATTTGAAGAGTTAATCAACAATTGGGAAGCTTCAACTAAGAAGGTTGTTAATGAGTTATCAAAAAGAAAAGAGAATTTACTAAAAGATAAATCACCAAATTCTTTAATTGCACTTGGTGCTATGGAAGTTCACCTTAATATGGCTTTGCAAGCCTTAAACGCATTCAATAAAGGAGTTGATGAGTAAAATAACATATAAATTATAAGGCTGGCATCGAAAATAAGAGAAAATCTAAGTTTTTTTCAGTATCTATAGAAATATCATCATAATAATTAACTTCAAAACCCAAGCCATCTCCAGATTCGAGTAATATACTTGAATTAGAGTTTTTACTTTTTAATAAAAGGTTACCTTCTATTATTTGTATCCAATTATATTTATCGATTTTTAATGGCAATTTTTTTTCTTTAATTGGCTTATATTTACAACGCCATAAAGAGATACTTTGATTTAGAAAAAGCTTATTATTTTTACCGTCTTTGTAATTAAAAATAAGATTCTCCCACAACTTTTCATTTAATGAAATTTGATCATATCGAGGTTTGATATTTTCTTTTTGAGGATATATCCAAATCTGGAACAACTTACAATTCTCATTTTCTTCATTCTTCTCGCTATGAGAGATTCCAGTACCTGCAGACATAACTTGTACTTCATCTTTGTGAATTTTTCCAAGATTATTTAACGAGTCTCTATGAGTTATTGCTCCTTTTGTTACGACAGTAATTATTTCCATATTTGCATGAGAATGTGTGTTAAATCCTGCATTAGGAGGAATAATATCTTCGTTTATAACTCTAATTTTCCCAAAATTATCCCATTTTGGATCTCTATGCTCTGCGAAAGAAAATGAATGCATTGAATGCAGCCAATCTCTAC
>JFNH01000129.1 GCA_000634415.1 Prochlorococcus sp. scB245a_519A13
ATAAAAATCTATCATCAGATTTTCTTATTTTAATAATATTAAAAACCATCAAAATTAAATAGAATAAAAAAATTCTAAATAATTAGAAAAATATTTGTAAAATTTTTTTGATAAATTATTCCTAAAAAAAAAGCAAATATCAAATTTATAAATTTATTTTACTCTGAGCCTTATTAGCCTTTGTCAATATTTTTTGTGCTTCATCTCTTGTAAGGCATTTTTCTGCTTTTACATTTAAGTTTTTAAGTTTTTGCAGTTGCTTTGTGTTTCTCATAATTTAACCCGTTCTTAAAGTAATTTTAACATAAGCTTAAATTAATTGCTTCTTAAACCTTTGCATCAAATCGTTTTTAAAGCTTTCAGAATGGAATTATCAGAGCAATATAGAGGGTGTATTGGGTTATCTTTGATTGTTTTCTTAATTAAAAGCGGTCCAAGAGGATTATCAAAATTATTTTTCCTAATTGAGTTATATTGCATTATTTTTTTTGATATTCTTTTATTTCTATTTAGAAATTTACCTTTGTTACCCCAACCTAACCATAAATCGCAATTTTTACTTTCAGACCAGTGTTTTAAGTTTTTATCAATATGATTATTGTTTAGATACCCCACAGCGTTTTTATGTTTAAAAAGTTTTTCTGGTTTGCTTGAAATAAGAGCAAATAGATTTATTAATTTTACTTTGCCGTAATTATTGTTTTTCGAAATTTTGATTATCTTTTTTGTTGTATTGTCCAAGAAAACTTCATCCGATAATGAGGGATTTAAACCAATAAAGATAATCTCTTTTTTAGATTTAGAAATCTTATAACTTAAACTCCATCTATATAGTTTGTTAGCACTTATTAAACAATTTCTTTCTAGAAATAAATTTTTCAACCTAAACCTACACCTCTAGCCATGAGAGTGGCAAACAAAGGTATTGTTGCAAAGCCCACTAATTCAGTAGTAATGATTAGTCTGAACCTCTTAACTAGATTTTCAGATATTTCAGGTAATTTATTCTTACTCAATGGAATGGCCCATAAGATATAGGTTGTTGTTGGATATAAAGAAAGTAATCCCACCAGAATGTAAAGAGAAACTTTTATCCAAAAAACAGGATTACCTGTATAAAAATCACCTCCTTGACCAAAATACTTAACACGCAAAATCCCAGTAACCAATATTGCAAC
>JFNH01000130.1 GCA_000634415.1 Prochlorococcus sp. scB245a_519A13
ATGTTTGAGTCAAAATTCATACAATCCTAACCACCAAATAAAGAATTTGTTTAGAAAATAGATTAAACAATAAAAAGCCAGTTATTGATTCTAGGACTCTAAAAACCTTTTTTGACCATCTTCAAAAAAATCCTTTTTATTCCACACTTCGATTACATCTGGGAAATGTTTTTCCATACAATTATCACAAACCCCATGACTGAATCTAATATCACTAATTTTCGAAAGATATTTTTCTAAATGCATCCAATCGCCCTCCTTATTTTTCACTTCTCTGCAATATGAACATACAGATAATATCCCTTCCTGTTTATGCAAATTAGATAAAGCATC
>JFNH01000131.1 GCA_000634415.1 Prochlorococcus sp. scB245a_519A13
ATTTCCTGGCTTTCTGTCTATTACACACAGAGTTCCAAGCTTATTACCATCACTATTTCTAAGGGGAAAACCTGCATAAAAACGAATCTTGGGGTCTCCTGTTACCAATGGATTATTTATAAATCTTTCATCTTGGAAAGCATCATGAATTATTAATGGACTATTTTCTTTTATTGCATGGGTACAAAAAGACCAATCTCTTCTAGTTTCTGATATTTGAAGTCCTATTTTAGATTTAAACCATTGTTTATCTTTGTCTACCAAAGTCATTAAAGAAATAGGCACATTACAGGTTGTAGCAGCAATTTTTGTAATATCGTCATAACATGATTCTGGCTTGGTTCCCAAAATCCTATATTCTGCTT
>JFNH01000132.1 GCA_000634415.1 Prochlorococcus sp. scB245a_519A13
TCTACTAAAGCTTTTAATCTCCTTTCCTCATCTTCTTTTTTTGATACAAGATTCTGCATTAATCTCCACCAATAATTAAAACTTTAAAATTAAAGTTTCTCCAAATAACTTTTTCCGTCTAATACTTAATAAAAAAAAGACAAACTTATTGAATTGTTACTTAATGATTTATTACTTATTAATTTATTATTGGTTGATTTAACT
>JFNH01000133.1 GCA_000634415.1 Prochlorococcus sp. scB245a_519A13
CTACTATTAATAAGATTCACCTTGCCTTTACTTAATCTTAAATAATTAATTTTTTCTTTTAACTCCTCATAATTTAAAGAAGACCATTTAATGAGTAAATTAAATTTATATTTTTGGCTATAAAGTTCCCTTGCTGCAATTGATGAAAGTTTTAATACTGCTGGCCCACTAAACCCCCAATGCGTTATTAGTAAATCGCCTCTATTTTGAAAATTCTTATTGTTTAAATTAATTTCTATATCTATGCCCCTTATCGATACCCCACTACATTCATCCAAATTTGGTTCTTTTATGGAAAAAGTAAAAAGAGATGGTACAGGTTTAACAATGGTGTGACCAAGATTTTGAGCTAATTTATATCCGCTTGGATTACCTCCAGTTGAAAGAATAATATTTTTTGCAGTTACCTTTGCTTTTTTAAGCCTAAAAATATTGAATATATTATCT
>JFNH01000134.1 GCA_000634415.1 Prochlorococcus sp. scB245a_519A13
GAATATATTATCTGGAGTTTTTGCAATTTCTTTTACAAAAAATTTTGTTAGTATCTCTACGTTTTTTGATAAAGCACTTTTTCTCAAACAATCAATAACATCTGAAGAAGAATTAGACACTGGGAATACTCTTAGATCTTCCTCAATTTTTAATTTTAAACCTTTTTTCTCAAACCAATCGTATACATCTCCAGCAGCAA
>JFNH01000135.1 GCA_000634415.1 Prochlorococcus sp. scB245a_519A13
AGAAATCAATCTCTTTCACTTAGTTATGTGTCGGAATAAATTAACAACGCACCTAAATCATTGATCCTTGTTGTTAATGTTGTCGGCTGCTTAAACCAATCTAATGAACTTCTCTGGTGGACTATCGATCATTTCTAATCCCTCCGTTTGACTAATAGGAAGCTAGTACGGATAAATTTTTTTGTATATGCGTAGATATGCTGATTTATTTGAAACTTAGTATTTAAAATAAATTCTTATTTTTAGTTTCGAAGTTAATTAAAGTAATTGCCTGATATTTTTTTAGGTATTCATACGCTTGCTTGTTAGATATCAAACGTACTAAATAATACTCAAATCAAAGGAGGTTAATCAAATGACCAACTTAGGATTAGAGCTACTCATATTGACTGTCTTACTTATTTATTTTGGAGTTTTCATGACTCAAAGTATTTATAGAAAATATGAAAAAGCCTATCTACGCAAAACAATTTTTTGCAGCAAATCACAAAGCGACCCCTATTGCATTGCTGAATAATAGGCTTTAAAAATTTTCAAAAAACAAAGGAGGTTAATGATGTCTTGCGGAAATCCTTATAAACATAAGATTCAAAATACAATACATTTTTTTCTAGATACATTCTCAGGTCGGAATTCAAACTCGAGAGCTTTGACTGATGATCAAATGGAATGTATGCAATTTGGCATCTGTTCTTTTATTCCAAAAAAATTAGAAGAAATTCCTTATTTTCATTACTAATTAGGAGGAAAAAATGAAGATTAAAAAACCCCTCACTCTACCCCAGAAGTACTTTAATGAATTTCAAAACTACTTTCATAATGCTGATGAGAAATT
>JFNH01000136.1 GCA_000634415.1 Prochlorococcus sp. scB245a_519A13
ACACCTTTAAATATGATCTAAGATATTTCTGTTAAAATTTTATGGATATAACTTATCAATAGCTTCTTTCTGTTCTTGTTTTTTTATCTCTTCATCATCAATTGGTTGGAATTTATTAATGAAAGAATTAAATTAATAAAATTCATGAAAATGATTTTGATCAGTGTCTGAACTAATAATTTATAAGAATTCAATACCTTTATTAAAACTTTTAAAAAATAGCCTTAGATTAAATAACTTGAAAAAGTTAAATCAAGTACTGTCAATAATGAAAAAACTAAATACTATGAGTCTAAATAATTTTCTAAAGATTCAAATTCATGATGAAAAATTTATTCATAGCATTTGTTTTTGCATTAATGCTTATCAACCCTAGTATTTCTATAGCTGCAGAATCTCCCGTTGATGTACAAGAAGTCTTTGTAGGTTCTGAGACTATGGATGG
>JFNH01000137.1 GCA_000634415.1 Prochlorococcus sp. scB245a_519A13
GAGACTATGGATGGAGATGCTCTTAAATACCCAAAAGGAAAAGCAGAAATAAGATTACAAAGAGTCGAGTTGGCTGAAGGAGGAATAGTTCCACTCCACTCTCATCCAATTCCATTATTAGGCAATGTTGAGCAAGGTACGATTGTTGTCAAAAGACAAGGGATGGAAGATCTTACCTATAAAGCAGGGGATACTTTTATAGTTGGCCCAAAGACACCAAAACATACAATGGGTAATGCAAAAACTGAAAACGCAATAGTATGGTTTGCAGCAATTGGAGCAAAAGATGTTCCAATTTTAATTCCCGCTGAAGGATAAACTTTAATCTTAAATCAATCTTTTTGATTTACATTCAAACTAAAATTAGGAGCAGTTAGCTCCTTTTTTTTATGACTGCTCAAAATTTTATGAATGTTGTTCGATTTAAATTAAAGTCAGATTGTATAGATCAG
>JFNH01000138.1 GCA_000634415.1 Prochlorococcus sp. scB245a_519A13
ATGTTGTTCGATTTAAATTAAGGTCAGATTGTATAGATCAGTATTTTGAAGTAATTGATAAAACAAGTTTTGAGGGGATGACTCAAAGATATATCGCAAAAACTGGAGATTGTGATTACTGTTTTGTTGGGATCTGGAAAAATGCAGAAGCTATTGCAGCTCAAAGACCAGCTATGATTGCTCATCTTGATGAGGTTAGAGGATTTATGGAAGAGTTATCTCCTGAACTTGGAGTTACCGATCCCGTTTCAGGAAATATTGTTTCTAAAGTTGGTTATCATGATTGACAGTCGATCAAAACTAAGGGGCAATTAGCTCCTTTTTTAATAGCAAAGTACGCTATCCGCTTTAATTGATTCTTCAACTAGAACATCTGGCATAACAAACTCTGCAGTATATCCATCTAGAAGCTTCTCATCGTAACCTCTAGATTTAGCAGACATTCCTGAGACATATATGGTAATTTTTGAACTCTTTAAATTTTGAAGATGTTCGTATAAATCTCCAGTACCTTGACCAACTATTTCACCAGCTTTTTTGCAATTTAATATTTGTACTCCGTCTCCTGCTAGAAAAAGTGTTACTTTATGATCGTTTTTTTCTGCAGTAAGGGCAACCAATAAACCTAAAGTTATTTTATTTTTGGATTCTAAACCGCTGTAAATATGTACTAACACTGTATTATCGGTAATGATAGACATATAATCCCCCCATAATTTTGTTTTTACATACTAAATAAAATCTATTTTCATTAGCTGTTTTTTTTTGAAACGCTTACTACTTGCACCTCTTTCTTATTGGCAGATGGCTATTAAGTATTAAAAAGAGCTCCTAAATATAGAAGTCTTCTTCCAACCTTTTGCCATAAATGATTACGAATACAAGAT
>JFNH01000139.1 GCA_000634415.1 Prochlorococcus sp. scB245a_519A13
TGTATTACTTGCAATCACTTCAGGTACAGCACGACAAGTTCTTGTGTCACCATCCTTACTTGTCCCTTTCATCAAAAGCTTATTCCTCAAGGTGATCATCTCATTAAGGGATGTAGATACTGGAGAGAGAACAGTAGGATCTTTGCCCCAGAAGCCGCTTGAAATCCACAGAACAAAATTAATCGCTTCTATCATAAAGGCACTTACAAAC
>JFNH01000140.1 GCA_000634415.1 Prochlorococcus sp. scB245a_519A13
TAAAAACTACTGGGACACTTCATATTTTATTGGGATTATTAATTATTTTCCTACTAATTTTTTCTGTGGAAACTATCGCAGGCAAAGCTTCAAGTGAAACATTGCTTCTTGTAAGAGGTACTGCAGATGTTGTAGCAGCTAGTAATTTAGGAATTGGTTGTTTATTGATTATTTGTAGTTCCATAAGAGATAAAGCCTCTTTAAGAAAAGTTTTATCGGGTGAATTAGCTTTGATGTTTTGTTTTTTAGCAGTAGCTCTATTCAATACTTTTAACGCTGGGACAATTGTTGATGGAGGACCTCCTCCGCCTTTTTGGATTGTTTTAATAGTGAATCCTCTTTTATGTATTTATGGATTAGTTAACAATAAAAATTGAAACTCCAACTCCTCCCACCACTTTTCAAACTATTCAATAAAAGCAGTTTCTTTGCATCACTGAATCAAAATACCTGCCCTGTATTAGATGCTGAAGAGATAAAAAAACAAGAACAGAAAGAAGCTATTGATAAGTTATATCCATAAAATTTTAACAGAAATATCTTAGATCATATTTAAAGGTGTATAACGTTCGTATGTCCCCTTATACCACCCATTGCTTTCCTAAATAAGAACTTTGATGGATAATAAATTTATACAAAAGAGTTTGGAAAACACGTCCTCCAAGCTTCAAAAATCGCTAAGATTCTTAGATATGACTGAAGAAAAGTTTTGGCTAATGAAAAGTGAGCCTGATGCTTACAGCATAGATACTTTAAAAAATGACGATGTAACTTTATGGGATGGAATAAGAAATTATCAGGCTCGAAATTTTATGAGAAAAATGAATAAAGGAGATAAAGTTTTTTTCTATCATTCGAACTGTAAACCACCAGGTATTGTGGGACTTATGGAGGTAATAGATCTAAATATTGTTGATCCTACTCAATTTGATAACAATTCAAAGTATTTTGATCCAAAATCGAAACCTGAAAATCCGAGATGGGATTGTGTAAAAGTAAAATACATTTCCAAATCAAATAAGATTTTAAGTTTACCTGAATTAAAGATTTTATTTAATGAGGATGAATTATTAGTCGTAAAAAAAGGAAATAGATTATCAATATTACCTGTCAGACAGGATATTGCAAAAATACTACTAGAAAAAATATAAAAATTTTAATCCTTAAAATTCATTGAAAACATATTGCCAATATAGAGTCTCGTCAAATCCCTATTTTGAAATCCTTTTTGCATTAAAAAACCTGCAATCGCAGCTTGTAGTATCCTGTATTGATCCCAGTTAGGGTGCTCCTCAACAAATTCTTTCATAGCCTTTTGAAGATTTTCTTGAAGTTCACATTTAAAACTTACAACTTCATCTTTTTGATTTAATACTTTTGAATTTTCGTCGTAATTTAACTCTTGCATATTGAAAAAAAACTTTATTGAAATTTGAATCTACAAGATGTAGTTTTCTCCAAAATTACTAAATAGTCAACAAGCATTATTAAGAGATAGTCTCATGTTATAGAATAATGAGAATTAAGTCATGATAATGGGAGTCATAGAAATTAATTTTGTAAAATTAAATCTTACTTAAATATAAAGATTTATGTAAAACTAGAAGTTTTCCACATGCTTTAGATCATCAAATATTTTTTAAAGTAAACCTGTGGAAAAGTTGTGAAAAATTTTTTTTTGGAGGGGGAAATATTTTCTAAAATTTCCAATTTTATTTATTTTTTAATCCATTGATTCCCACATGTTTTTTATTTCATATAATAAATTTTGTGCTATTGGTATCGGCCAATACATTTCGAATGATCTAGTTTGGTCTTGACTTTCAAAAACAAACCTTAAACTCCATTCGTTTTTTTTTCCCTCTAAATGAATATACCAAGGTAATTGTTCTAATTCTAAAGTTATAGATTCCTCATCCATTAGTTCATCTTTGATAACTAATAGTTGTTCATTAATTCTTAAGAGTAGAAAGTACAGAGAATTGAATTCACTTTTTTGCAACTCGATTGACCAATTGTCTACACCAATCAAAAAGCAAAATTTGCCTTTTTTTAGATCTTTAAGTAATCTCCATCTTTTTTGGTCTTTTACCAAAATTAGCCTGGAAGTAAATCTGGTTGATCTTGCTCATCACTTAATTCAATAATTGACCTTTGAACGGGTTTAATAGTTGATTCTTCTAATAAGCCATCAAAATCATCAAAACGTCTCTGTTTAGCTCTGAAAGCAATTTTCACTGTAGTTAAATATCTATTAGTTGATTTTCTTATCAAGCTCTCACCTCTCTTTGCAAGATCATTAGAATCAATTCCTGCATTGTTAGATATGTTCATTAAAAAAAAAATTTTTACTCTAAGATGTATTTTACAATTTATTCGAGCATTTCAAAACATAAATTACAAAAAGAACTTAATTGATTTAAATAATTTCATATGGAAGAAAGTTTATCTGGAACACTTGCTATCGATTTAGGGAACACTAATACTGTTGTTGCTTTTCAAGATCAAAAAGATATAAATTCTGTTTTAGTTGAAATACCGAATATTACATCATCTCCAGGAGTTATTCCTTCAGCAGTTTGGTTTGATGAACCTTCAAAGATTACACGAATTGGTATTGGTGCTCTAAAGATGAGGGATAACTCAAATTCTGATTTATTTTTTCATTCGAACTTTAAAAGATTAATTGGAAATTCTATTGAAAAAATTAACCAAAAAAATATTTTAAACCCTAATGAATGTGGCGAAAAATTTTTTCAAATTTTGTGGGCAAACATACCGCACAAGTATGAGATCAAAAGACTTGTTTTAACCGCTCCCATAGATACATATAAGGGATACAGAGAATGGTTAGTTAACCTTTGCGAGAAAATATCTGTAGATGACATAGCCCTTGTTGATGAGCCTACTGCAGCAAGTTTAGGAATAAATCTACCATTTGGCTCAAAAATTATGACATTAGATATTGGAGGAAGTACAGTCGATATGAATATAGTCAAAATAGAGGGGGGAGAAGGAAAATCTGGTCCAATAGCTGAACTATTAAAATTTAAAGGTAATGATGTAAGCTCAATTTCAAAACAAAAAATAAGGTGTGCTGAAATAATTGGAAAAACAGGTTCAAAAATTGGTGGGAAAGATATTGATCAATGGATAGTTGATTATTTTATTCCAGGTAATAATTATATTAATAATCTTTCTAAGGCAGAAAAAATAAAATGTAAACTCAGCTCATCTTTTATCAAATATGAAAATAAATATCCAATAAAATTATTTACTGAAAAAAATAATGAAAGTGAATATTATCTTAGTAAAGAAATATTTGAGAAGATACTCATTGAAAATAATTTTCTTAATCACCTTAACTCTTTATTAAAAGATTTATTAAATCAAGCAAGAGGTAAATTTTGCACAGTTGACGACTTAAATGCAATAGTTTTGGTTGGTGGAGGAACTCAAATTCCATTGATTAAAGAATGGATAACAAAAAAAATTCCAAAAATTCAAATAAAGTCGCCACCCCCTATTGAATCAATAGCTTTGGGAGCTTTATCAATGACTCCAGGCGTAAAAATTAAAGACATATTAAACAAAGGGTTATCTATAAGATTATTTAATAAAAGAGAGCAAAAACACTTTTGGCATCCTATTTTTTGCAAAGGTCAAACATGGCCAACAGAAACACCCTTTAAACTGATCCTTCAAGCCAGTAAAAACAATCAGAAAATATTCGAAATAATAATTGGAGAGACACAAAAAGAAAGAGTATATGATGTTATTTTTGAAAATGGATTGCCAAAGTTATCAGAGATTCAAAATGAAGAAGAAATAATAAAATGGGACAAAAATCCACTCAAAATAGTACTAAAAAATAAATCTAATATTGGAGAAGATACCTTAAAACTTTTTTTTAAAATTACAAAAAACGCTGATTTATTAGTTAAGTGTTTTGACGTGAAAGATGAATTTTTTGGAGAATATAACTTAGGAAATATCTTCTGAAAGATAGCTATTCAAGAAAAACTCCTTCTTCGTTATCAACGTTTTTTAAACGTAAACTAATACTTTCAATTTTACTAGTTGGCACACTTTTACCACAAAAGTCTGGTTGAATAGGTAATTCTCTATGACCTCTATCTACCATTACTAATAACATCACTCTTTGAGGTCTGCCCCATGAATATAAAGCATCCATTGCAGCTCTAATTGTTCTACCTGTGTAAATTACATCATCTATTAAAAGAATTTCTTTTTTCTCAATAGGAATTGGAATATCCGCAGCTTGTATTAGGCGAGTTCCAACTCTATTTTGGTCATCTCTATAAAAAGTTGGATCAATTGTTCCTTTTCTAACTCTTACACCTGTTCTAGAGAATAATTCCTTTTCTAGCACTTCGGTCAGCTCGATTCCTCTAGTCGGGATACCAACCAATAGAAGATTATCCAGTTTTTTTACTTTTTCAATAATTTCGCAAGTTAAACGCGAAATAGTTTTTCTAAGTTCAACTTCAGTAAGTATTACGATCCTTTTTGTTTTCTTGGACATGATTTATCAAAAAATAAAAGTCGTTTAATATTTTCATAAATTAGCAAAAGCTAACTATTTTAAATATAAATTGTTAAAGAGTAACGTTTAAAGCTAAATTTAAGGTTGGATCAGTTAAAAATGAATTTGATCTAAATATGTCAAAGATGAGCAGCAAAAATATAAAAAGATTAAGTGTTCCTCAGAGCCCTGTAGTTCTAGCAATACTAGATGGATGGGGATATAGAAAAGAAAAATCAAATAATGCTATAAAAAGTGCCAGTACACCAATTATGGACTCATTATGGCATGCTTATCCCCACACCCTAATAAGTGCAAGTGGATCTGATGTAGGCCTCCCAGATGGTCAAATGGGCAATTCAGAGGTAGGGCACCTTACCATTGGTTCTGGGAGAATAATACAACAAGAACTTGTAAGAATCTCAAATATTGTAAAAAATAATCAATTAGGCTTGGTAAATGAGTTAAAAGAGATGGCTGATTCATTAAAAAAAAATAATTCTACTTTGCATATCACGGGGTTATGTTCAGATGGAGGGGTGCATAGTCATATCGATCATTTGTTAGGTTTAATAAAATGGGCATCTGATAATGACATCCAAAAAGTTGCGATTCATATTATTACTGATGGAAGAGATACTCCTGCAAAAAGTGCCTCTAAATATCTAAATCAAATAGAATCATGTATAAAAAAATTTAAAACTGGCGAGATAGCTTCCATGTGTGGAAGATACTGGATAATGGATAGAAATCTTTTATGGGATAGGACAGAAAAAGCGTATTCGAATTTGACTGATCCAGATATTCCAATAACAAATATTTCTCCTCAGGATTATCTAGAAAAAAGTTATGCAAATAACATAACCGATGAATTTATAGAGCCCATACGAATGTCTGAAAACTATCTTAAAGATGGGGATAGTTTACTTTGCTTTAACTTTCGTCCCGACAGAGCAAGGCAAATAGTCAAATCCCTTTCAAGCAAAAAATTCTCAGGCTTTGAAAGAAAAAATTATCCAAATCTAGATTTTGTTACTTTTACTCAATATGATCCAAACTTTCCCGTTAAAGTTGCATTTCCTCCAGAATCACTCAATAATTTCATAGGCCAAATAGTTTCAGAAAACGGACTTAAACAATACAGAACCGCGGAAACTGAAAAATATCCTCACGTAACATACTTTTTTAATGGAGGAGTTGAAATTCCTTTACCTGGAGAAGAGAGACACTTGATTCCATCTCCAAGAGTCGCAACTTATGATATGGAACCCGAAATGTCTGCGGAGGAATTAACTATTAGTTGCTCTAAAGCAATTAAAAGCGGAAATTATGCTTTTATTGTAATCAATTTTGCCAATCCTGATATGGTTGGTCATACAGGAAACATGGATGCAACAATTAAAGCTATAGAAAAAGTAGATAAATGTGTAGGTCAAATAGTTAATGCTACTGGAGAAATGGGCGGAAGCATTATTATTACAGCCGATCATGGTAACGCAGAGGTAATGAAAGGATCTGAAGGAGAACCATGGACAGCACACACAACAAATAAAGTTCCATTAATTTTGATTGAAGGTGAAAAAAGAAAAATACCAAATATGGGAAATGAAATTAATTTAAGAGAAAACGCGGGCTTAGCAGATATTGCTCCCACTTTATTGCAATTATTAAATCTACCAATACCAAGAGAAATGACAGGCAAAACGCTTATTCAAGAAATTGAATTAAAGGGTTATAATAAGGTCGTTCAACACGTTTAAAGTTAATAAAAGTTTTTTAAGCAATGATTCAAATTATTAGTTGGATTTGGGTATTTTCTGGATTTCTTCTCATACTATTAGTTTTACTTCATAGTCCCAAAGGTGATGGAATGGGAGGAATAGCCGCCAGTGGAAGCTCTATGTTCAACAGCGCAAGTAGTGCAGAAGCCTCTCTAAACAAAATAACTTGGACTTTTTTAGTGATATTTTTGTCTCTTGCAATTATTCTTAGCGCTGGTTGGATTTCATAAAAGTTGAAAAAAAGGGACCATTTTGAATGATCCCTCATAAAGATTTATTGAAAACTATTGTTTATTTTAGTAATCAAAGTCGCCGCCCATACCAGGCGCGCCTGCTGGAGCAGCTGAATCTTTTTTCTCAGGTAAATCCGCAACTATGCATTCGGTAGTCAGAACCATACCTGCGATTGAAGCTGCATTTTGTAATCCTGAACGTGTAACTTTTGCAGGATCAACTATACCAGCAGAAGACATATCTACATATTCTCCAGTAGCAGCATTGAAGCCATCATTAAATGGTTTAGTTTTTACATTTTCAGCAATCACAGCTCCATTAGAACCTGCATTCTCAGCGATTCTCATAAGAGGAGCCGTAAGTGAAGCTTCAACAATATTAGCTCCAATTAATTCCTCTCCTTCTAAATTTTTATCTGCCCATTCTTTTAGAATAGGAGATAGATGAGCTAGAGTAGTTCCTCCTCCAGGTACAATTCCTTCTTCAACAGCTGCTTTTGTTGCATTAATAGCATCCTCAAGACGAAGCTTTTTATCCTTCATCTCAGTTTCGGTAGCAGCCCCAACCTTAATCACTGCTACACCTCCAGCTAATTTAGCAAGACGTTCTTGAAGCTTTTCTTTATCATATGAAGAATCTGTTTCATCCATTTGCTTCTTAATTTGATCACATCTAGCTTTAACTGCTTGCTCATTACCTTCAGCCACAATAGTTGTAGTCTCTTTATTGATAGTTATTCTTCTACCAGTTCCGAGCATATCTATTGTGGCGCTCTCTAATTTCAAGCCTGCATCTTCAGTAATAAGTTGTCCATTAGTTAAAACGGCCATATCTTCAAGCATTGCTTTTCTTCTATCGCCAAATCCAGGAGCTTTTACTGCTGCAACGTTTAACACGCCTCGTAATCGGTTAACGACAAGAGTTGCTAAGGCCTCTTTTTCAATATCTTCTGCAATAATGACTAATGGTTTACCAGTTTTGGCTATTTGTTCCAGAACGGGGACTAAATCCTGCACTAAAGCAATTTTTTTATCAGTCAGAAGGATATAGGGTTCATCTAAAACAGCCTCCATTCTCTCTGTGTCTGTTGCGAAGTAAGGTGAAATATAGCCTTTATCAAAGCGCATCCCCTCAGTAACTTCTAATTCAGTAGTCATTGATTTTCCTTCTTCTAAGGAGATAACACCTTCTTTACCGACTTTATCCATAGCATTGGCAATCATTTGACCAACTTCTTCGTCGTTTCCAGCAGCAATAGTTCCACATTGAGCTATAGCATTACTATCGCTAATAGGCTTGGAATTCTCTTGAATTTTACCAACTAGAAAATCAGTCGCTTTATCAATTCCTTTTTTCAAGGTAATTGCATTAGCTCCTGCAGCAACGTTTCTCAAACCTGCTTTAACCATGGCATGAGCTAAAACAGTGGCAGTTGTGGTACCATCCCCAGCTGCATCATTAGTTTTTGATGCAGCTTGTCTGATTAAAGCAACCCCTGTATTTTCAATGTGGTCCTCTAATTCAATCTCTTTAGCGATTGTGACACCATCATTAATGATTTGTGGAGCACCAAATTTTTTCTCTAGTACAACATTTCTTCCTTTTGGTCCAAGCGTTACAGCTACAGACTCAGCAAGGATATCAATTCCTCTCTCGAGCGCTCTACGAGCTTGCTCATTGTAAATAATTCTTTTAGCCATGTTTAGGCAGTGATTTAGTAATAAGTTTTAATAATTTTTGAAACAAATATTTTAGCTTACTACAGCTAAAATATCCTTTTCTGAGAGCAAGACATATTCATCTCCTCCCAATTTAATGTCTGTGCCAGCATATTTGCTGTACAAAACTTTATCGCCAATACTCACTTCTGGAGTTTGTCGAGAACCATCGTCATTAAGTTTGCCAGGGCCCACCTGAGCAACTTCTCCAACCTGTGGTTTTTCTTTAGCTGAATCAGGCAAAAGAATGCCCCCAGCAGTTTTTTCCTCAGATGCGGAAACTTTAATAAATATTCTATCTCCCAGTGGTTTTACTGTAGAGACTGTAAGTGAAACAGCTGCCATAGATTAATGGAGGATCATGATTGAGACGCTTTGCGTCATAAAAATGGAAAGAGAAATTCTCCATCCGTATCATCAACAACATAATCTGCAAAGCGGCAATTAAACCATACTTAAACTGTGCGGGTGGCCGAACCCATTTAACGAATCTACCCATGAGGTGGTAGTATTTTCGGATTATGAGCTGTTTAAATCAGCTATTCATCACCAATCAATAAAAAATGGTAGCAACTCCATCAACTTCTTCACAAACAAAGGGCGTAGTACGTCAGGTAATTGGTCCAGTTCTAGATGTGGAATTTCCAGCCGGGAAATTGCCCAAGATATTAAATGCTTTAAGAATTGAAGCTAAAAATCCAGCTGGACAAGACATAGCGCTCACTGCAGAAGTCCAACAGCTCCTAGGTGACCATAGAGTTAGAGCAGTGGCAATGAGCGGCACAGACGGCCTTGTAAGAGGTATGGAGGCAATCGACACAGGGGCACCAATATCTGTACCTGTTGGAGAAGCAACTTTAGGAAGAATATTTAATGTTTTAGGAGAACCAGTAGATGAACAAGGTCCAGTAAATACTAAAGATACTGCTCCAATTCATAGAGCTGCGCCAAAGTTAACTGACCTAGAAACAAAGCCAAAAGTTTTTGAAACTGGTATTAAAGTTATCGACCTTTTGGCTCCTTATAGGCAAGGAGGAAAAGTTGGATTATTCGGAGGAGCTGGAGTTGGGAAGACAGTTCTTATTCAAGAATTAATTAATAACATCGCAAAGGAGCATGGTGGAGTTTCCGTTTTTGGCGGTGTAGGAGAAAGAACTAGAGAAGGGAACGATTTATATGAAGAATTTAAAGAATCTGGAGTAATCAATGCAGATGACCTAACTCAATCAAAAGTTGCCTTATGTTTTGGGCAGATGAATGAGCCACCTGGTGCAAGAATGAGAGTAGGCTTATCAGCACTTACAATGGCCGAACATTTTAGAGATGTGAATAAGCAAGACGTCCTACTTTTTGTTGATAACATTTTTAGATTCGTTCAAGCTGGTTCTGAAGTATCTGCATTACTTGGAAGAATGCCTTCAGCTGTTGGATACCAACCGACTCTGGGAACTGATGTTGGTGAATTACAAGAAAGAATTACATCTACATTAGAAGGGTCAATCACATCTATCCAAGCTGTTTACGTGCCTGCTGATGACCTAACAGACCCTGCTCCAGCTACAACTTTTGCCCATTTAGATGCAACTACCGTGCTTGCTAGAGCTCTTGCCGCTAAGGGAATTTATCCAGCAGTTGATCCATTAGACTCAACGAGCACTATGCTACAACCATCAGTTGTTGGCGATGAGCATTACAAAACAGCCAGAGCTGTTCAATCAACTTTACAAAGATACAAAGAACTTCAAGATATCATTGCAATTCTTGGTTTAGATGAACTTTCTGAAGAAGATAGATTAACAGTAGACAGGGCTAGAAAAATTGAAAAATTTCTCTCACAACCTTTCTTCGTAGCAGAAATATTTACAGGAATGTCTGGTAAATATGTAAAATTAGAAGATACCATTGCTGGTTTCAATATGATTTTGTCAGGTGAATTGGATGATTTACCAGAGCAGGCATTTTACCTAGTTGGTAACATTGATGAAGTTAAAGCAAAGGCTGAAAAAATAAAATCAGAAAAATAAATATTTAAATATATATTTAACCTTCAATAATTTTAAATTAATGGCAATTTCTCTAAAAGTTTTAGCTCCTAATAAAAATGTTTATCAAGGCGAAGCTGAAGAAGTAATCCTTCCTAGTACTACTGGTCAAATTGGTGTACTACCAGGACACATCTCTTTAGTTACTGCTATAGATATTGGCGTTTTAAGGCTAAGAATGAATTCCCAGTGGAAATCAATAGCTCTTATGGGAGGCTTCGCTGAAATTGAATCAGATGAAGTTATAGTTCTAGTAAATAATGCTGAAATTGGTTCTGAAATTAATGTTCAAAATGCTGAACAAGATCTTAAAGAAGCAAAATTGGCAATTAGCAAATATTCTGAAAATGAAAAAAATCCAGAAAAAATTAAAGCCTTGAAAGAGGTTTCAAAGGCTGAGGCTAGGATTCAAGCTGCAAAGAACTAATATTTAAGCGGTTCCGCAAAAAGTTACTTCAGGAAACTTTAATTTGGCTTCTTCTAATTTTTTTGTTTTACCTTCTTCTTGCCAATAATTTATTACTTCAGTAGCCTTATTCAATATCTCAACTCTCTCGTTATCTGTAATCCAACCTTTATTTTCAAGTTCACTTTTTAACTTTTCCCAAGCATCATCTCTTGGCCAAAAATAATAAGCAGTGAGAGGGCTTGGGCCTCCTCCTACTATTTGATCCACTGCTAAAGCCACATTATCAGGTAACCACAATACTTTAATTATGAACCTTCCCTCATCAGGTTTAGGAGTATAACCAGTAGGTACTCCATCTTCATCAATTGTGGCAG
>JFNH01000141.1 GCA_000634415.1 Prochlorococcus sp. scB245a_519A13
GGCAGCTGCCAATACAGCTGTGGCACCCATCATTCCTGAATTAGGAGAAGAACTTTTAGAGTTTGGTGCATCACTATTGTTTTCCTTTTTTTCTTTTGAATTTTGATTTAACTTATCTGATGAGGTCATTCAATTATTTATGTTTAATAAATAATTTATCAGTTTATGGACACATTTTGATTGATTTATTTAAAATTTCTTGATTTTAGTTATTGATAATTTCTAAACAGGATTTTTATCTATCATGAGATACTTCATAAAAATCATAAATAGTGGCTTCCAATGAATCCCAAAGATCTTTGGGAATATCGTTTTCTTCTGCGAACATTCCAAGCTGACTAGCTAGACCTCTTGCTTGAGAGAGTTTCGAATCATATGAATCGGACTTATTCATTTTTGAGCTTTAAACTTAATAAAAAATAAAACTATTAACTTGATAAGTCAAATTTCAAAATTCTAAATCAGAAATTTCTTTTAATGCAGCAATACTTAAAATATCTGGATTTGTATCTGTAACTAGGACATCATCTTCTATTCTTATACCTATGCCTTTCCATTTCTCATCTATAGGGGGTTGTCCCTCAGGGACTGGGATCCTATCACTTATATAGATCCCAGGTTCTACAGTTAGAATCATTCCATTCTGTAATGGCACTTCATAATCCCCCATTCTGTATGCTCCAACATCATGAACATCTAAGCCGAGCCAATGTCCAGTTCTATGCATGTAAAGATGTTTATAGGATTGATTCTCAATTATCTCCTCAGTACTGCCAGATAATAACCCAATTTCCTTTAATCCTTCTATAAGGATAGTTAAAGCAACATTATGAACAGCATTAGAATTCGATCCCTTAACAGCACTTTTAATTGCATTTTTCTGAGCACTTAATACAATTTCATAGATAACTTTTTGCTCACTAGAAAATTTACCACTTATCGGAATAGTTCTTGTTATGTCTCCATTGTAATAATCAATAAGTGAGCAGCCAGCATCCACCAACAATAAATCTTCCTTCTTCAAGGGTGAGTTATTTGACGTGTAATGCAAAATGCAGGCATTATCTCCTGATGCAACAATTGAGTTATAAGCTGGTCCTCTAGCCCCCTTTTCCAAAAAGAATCCCTCAAGAAGACCCTGAATTTGTCTCTCATTTTTCTTTGATGATATAGATTCTCTAACTAGTTCATGAGCTTCGGCTGAAATTTGTATTGCCTCTCTCATTCTCATAATCTCAAATTCACTTTTAATTAATCTCATCTCATTTAAATAAATTTCTGGAGATTTTATAGAATTTGCACCAATCCCTGATCTTGAGCGATTCTCAAGTTGTTGTGAAAATATCTCGAGTACTATTTTTTCTATTATTGGATGCTTTCCAATTGAAAAAACAAGTTCATCAGACCCATTTATGTAAGTTGGGAGTAAATCTCTTAATTCGTTTATTGAGTGAGCCTTATCAGCCTTAAACTCTTTTTCAGCGCCTTCTAAACCCCATCTAAATCCATGCCAGACTTCGCTTATAACATCTTTAGGAGCGACAAACATAATAAATCTCTCACCCTTTGGCTTATGTGATAAGAAAAGAGCAATTGCATCTGGCTCATCGAAACCTGTTAAATACCAAAAATTACTATCTTGCCTAAAAGGATATTCACAATCAGAATGATGCTTTACAAGATTAGCCCCGGGGATAATAGCAGCTTTCCCACCTAATTTATTTAGGAATATTTCTCTTCTTTCTTCAAAAACTTTATGATCAGGTTTAAACATAAATTGTGTATTGGCGTGTTTTAAAAAAAAATGGAAGAATGAATTAAAACAGATTTAGTACCTAATCTACTTTAATGGAACCCAGTGTTTACGGTTTATTTTTACTTATAATAGTAATTTTAATTGGATCAGCATGTTGTTCGGGAGTAGAAGCAGCTTTTTTAGCCGTAAATTCAATTAGAATTTTAGAAATTGCCTCTAGACAAAAGCCAAAAAGTTCTGCAAATCAACTTCTAAAACTTAGGAAACATCTTGGACGGACTCTAACTGTAATTACTATTACAAATAATGGATTTAATATAATTGGCAGTCTTATTTTAGGAGTATACGGTGGATTGGTAATTAATAGCAATTTTGGTTTAACCCTTTTTTCAATAGCTTTTTACATACTTGTTGTTTTAGTAGGAGAAGTACTACCAAAAGCTCTTGGCACAAGATTTTCAATTCAAATAGCACTATTATCTGTTCCTATCTTGCGAATATTAAATACTTTAATGAGGCCTTTTTTAATATTAATTGAACAGATATTTCCTGTTATTACAGCAGAAAACGAAATTTCAACTGATGAAGAAGAAATTAGACAAATGGCAAAAATTGGAAGTCAAAAAGGTTTTATAGAGGCTGATGAGGCAGCAATGATATTTAAGGTTTTTCAATTAAATGATTTAAAAGCAAAAGACTTAATGACCCCTAGGGTATCGGCACCTTGTCTTGATGGGTCTTCAAATCTTGATGAAATTTCAAAACTTATAATGTCTAACAGCTCTCCATGGTGGGTTATTTTGGGAGATAAAGTTGACAAAATACAAGGGATAGTTAAGCGTGAAAAAATGTTGGCAGAGTTGATTAATGGACAAAATAAAAAATTATTATCAGAAATTTGCGAACCTGTAGACTACATTCCCGAAATGATTAAAGCAGATCAATTATTAACTAAATTTGACAAGGATCATAAAGGAGTGAAAGTAGTAGTAGATGAATTCGGAGGATTCGTGGGAATTATTGGTGCAGAAGCTGTGTTATCTGTATTAGCCGGTTGGTGGAAGAATAAATTATGAAACAATTTAAAATTAAAGAAAATTATTTACTTTTAAAAAAATGGTGGGAGACTATTGATCTTACCAATTATGAAAAAAGCTTTTTTAATAGAGAAATAATTTCTTTTAATCAACAACTTTTAAGACTCAAAGAAAAAAAAATAAGAATTGGTGCATATGGTAAATCAGGTGTAGGAAAATCGTCTGTTTTAAATTCTTTATTAAAAAAAGACATATTCAAAACAGATATTATTAATGGGACCACAAAAGAAATACAATCGGAAAATTGTAATCTTAAAGATCAAACACTCAATAGTTTAGAGTTGCTAGATTCTCCAGGATTTGATTTCTGCAATATTAAATCTCCAGATAAAGTTTACTCTTACATAAATCATTCAGATCTTATTCTTTTTATAGTTTCGGGAGATTTAAATAGAAATGAGTTAAATGAAATCAACTCTTTTATAAAAGATGGAAAAAAAATTATTTTAATTTTAAACAAAATCGATCTATTTGATAAAAATGAATTAAAAGAAATAATTGAAAATATAAAGTTTAAGCTTCCAAAAGATTTAAATATTCCAATAATTATCAATAATGGAAACAATCTTAAAAATTACATAGCAAAATTAATCAATCAATATGGTGAGATACTATTGGCACTAAATTCTATTCAATTAGCTGACAAATTGTTTCTGCGATTAAAAGAACAACGATTGAAAAAAAGGCAGAAATTAGCTCAATCAACTATTGGTAAATTTTCGACAATAAAGGCATCCGCAGTAGCTCTTAATCCTTTTATTTTTTTTGATGTTGCTGGTAGTTTCGCACTAGATACTGCATTGATTAACGAATTAAGTAAGATTTATGGCTTAAAGTTGAAAGGTGAATCTACAAGAAAAATATTTAAAAATATATCCATTAATAATTTATGTTTGGGAGTCACTCAAGTCGGCGTCAATACCTCTTTCAACCTAATTAAGAAAGTAATTCTATTAACAGCCCCTTTTACTAACGGGCTTTCATTATTACCCTATGGACCCATAGCAATTATTCAAGCAGCAATCGCGGTGCATTCAACAAAAATTCTTGGAAAATTAGCAGCAAAAGAGATATTTATAAGAAGCAAAGCTTCTTTTATAGAGCCTGCTATTATGATCCAAAATATGAATTTTAATGACGCAGAGATTTTTAACCATATAAATATTTATTTTTCAAATAGAAATTTTAATAATAATTTTATTAGCATTCTGCCTTGAAACTTAAATGGAAAAAAGCATTGCATTATTTGGTACCAGTGCAGATCCACCAACCATTGGACATGAGAAAATATTAGAAGAATTATCTAAAATATATGCTCATACCATTTGTTATGTAAGTAACAATCCGAAAAAAAAGCATAAAGAGGATATCGCAATCCGTAGCAAATTATTAAAAACTCTTATTGAAGATTTAGATGATTATAAAATTTTATTTAATCAAAGTGTCACTAGCAAATGGGCAGTAGAGTCGATTAAAAAATGTAAAAGAATTTATGAAATTGATAATTTAGATTTCGTTATTGGGAGTGATTTAATTCAGGATATTTTCTGCTGGAAAAATTTTGAAAAAATTATTAAAGAGGTAAGTTTTTTTATAATTTTAAGAGAAGGTTATCCTGTTGAATCAAATACTCTTAAGATGTTAGAAACTTATAATGTGAAATTTAAGATTTCATCCATAAAAATCCCAAACATTTCAAGTTCTAAGTTCAGATTAAATTTCAATTATTCTAATTTACCATCGTCTTTAATAGATTTTGTTAAGAAGAATAATTTATATAAATCCACTAAATTAGTTGAATGAACTTTTTAATTGCTCAAATTAATCCAGTTGTTGGAGATTTAGAGGGTAATGCAAAAAAAATTCTTTATGCTGCTTCGAAAGCTAGCTCAACTTCTGCTGATTTAGTTCTTACTCCAGAATTGTCATTATGGGGATATCCAGCAAATGACTTACTTCTAAAAAATAATTTAATCAAAAATCAATATCAAATTCTTGACCAATTAGCTTTAGTTATTAATAAAAAATTTGGAAACTTGAGTATCACAGTCGGGATAGCTGAGATAATAAATGATTCTTTTTTCCCAAATCTCTATAATTCTATTGCATTGCTTGAGTGCGGTGAGTGGAAAATAATTGCTCGAAAAATTATTCTTCCCACATATGAAGTATTTGATGAAAAAAGATACTTTAGATCAGAAGAAAAAGTCTCCGTATTAATAAAAGAAATACATAATAAAACTTGGCGAATTGGCTTTACTATATGTGAGGATTTATGGGTCAACAAAAATATAGAAGGTAGAGGGATTCATAAAGAAAATCCTATTTCTGATTTAAAGAAAAAAAAAGTTGATATCTTAGTGAATTTATCGGCGTCCCCATATACCTTCAAAAAGTTAGAGCTAAGATCCAAAGTTTCCAGTTTTGCTGCTAAATATCTTCAAGTACCGGTTATATATGTAAACCAGATTGGTGCAAATGATAATTTAATTTTTGATGGAAATAGTTTTATTCTTGATAAGAATGGATCTAAAATTAAGCAATTGAAATCTTTTTCAGAAGACCTCTCAAGTTGGCATATTGAGCAAACAATACCCGAGGAAAAAGAATTTGAACAATCTGAAATATCATCAATTTTTGATGCATTAGTCCTTGGGGTTAGGGATTATGCTCAAAAATGCGGTTTTAAAACAGCTTTAATTGGACTAAGTGGTGGCATTGATTCAGCACTAGTTTCAGCAATTGCGACAGCTGCGCTTGGCAGTAATAATATTTATTCCGTCTCAATGCCCTCCAAGTGGAGCTCATCTCATTCAAAAAGTGATGCAAAAGATTTAGCAAGGAGATTAAAAATAAATTTCAATAGCATTCCAATTGAAAACCTAATGAATTCTTTTGAAGAATCTTTTATAAAAACCATATCTTTCGAGATGGCTGAAATAACAAATCAAAATATTCAATCAAGGATCAGAGGAACGCTTCTTATGGCTTTAGCAAATCAAGAAAAGCATTTATTACTTTCAACAGGAAATAAATCAGAGCTAGCTGTAGGATATTGCACACTTTATGGAGATATGAATGGGGGATTATCGGTAATTGGGGATTTATATAAAACTAATGTCTTTAAATTATGCAATTGGCTTGATAGTGAAGAATCAATAAATCATAGAAAGTCATATATGTTAGATACTAATGTAAATATAATTGGAGAAAATATCCGCACGAAAGCTCCAAGTGCCGAATTAGGTCCTGATCAATTAGATACTGATTCTCTCCCGCCTTATTCTATTTTAGATAATATTCTTAAAGGAATTATTGAAGAAAAAAAAGATTTACTACAGCTAGAAGAAGATGGTTATAAAAAAGATTTAATTTTAAAAATTATCTCACTCATAAAAAAAGCAGAATTCAAAAGAAAGCAGGCTCCTCCAATCCTAAAACTGAGCAGCCAATCATTGGGAAGTGACTGGAGAGTTCCCATAGCAATATCTTATTAATCACAATAAAAATACTGTTGGATTTTTTTTAAAGGCCGTTTAACTGAATCAAGATTGATACCTTTTTTGATAGCAAGAATTATGCCTGCAGCTTCTAAATAATTATCCACTTCAAAAAGATTGGGATAATCATAAAACTCATTTGTCACTTTTAATGTATTTTGATTTTTTACAGAGATAATATTTAAATCTTTTTCAATCCCTGCTAGTACAGCTTCTCCACCTAGTGCTCCATTAGGAACAACAATAGATTCAATCTGATCAGGGTGTAGTGAGATTGATTCATTTTTAGCGGGCAATTCAACAATGTCAGGTGCATTGCTTAACCCAATCAGTACTGAAGGTAAAAAGGTGAATCCTATTTCTTCTGCAGCTGCACGAGGATCTAAATTTTCATTCAATTCAATTGGACTTAAAGCAGGTGCGTGAGCACAGGGAACTTTTAAAAATTTGCTAATTAAATGACTTATAACTGCTTCGACTCCAGAAATAGGATCAACCCCTTTCCCCTCTCGATAGATATTTGTCTCTAAAGAATCTGAATCATCTGGAAATTTTGCCACAATTGCTATTGCAGTAACTCCTTTTTCTATTAAACATTTTCCAGCATCAATTAAAGCATCAGGATTTTCAATTGTGCCACCACTGATTTTTGAAGAATCAGAATCAATAACTATGTTTAATGGCTTTTTTGTAATCACATAAGAATGAATATTAATACCTAAAGTAGAAACACACGCATCAGCAACTTGTAAATGTCTCACTAATATTTCTTTTTCAATGGCTGAATCAAAAATTATTCCAATTTTCTGTTGCTTTACCCTTTTTAAACCGATTTCTCCTCTTGCAAATCGGTCTAAACTATAACCCTCAACATAAAAAATATTTTTATCTTTTTCAGAAAGAGTGCCGCCATTCATAACATTTGGATGAGTTATTAAACATCCACTTGCCGATGCTAATAATTTAGCGGTAGGAAGTGCATCTCCTGCAAAACCTCCCACTTCACAACCAATACCAGTTGGAACGATAAAGATTGTGGGTGAATTTTCCATTATTAAAAATATTTCAATTTATATTTTTTAATAAGCTAAGACAGCCTTAATTTTAAGTTTTTTTGTTCCAAAAGAGTCAAAAGAATTTTGAATATCAACAATTGACCATCGAATTAAATCACCTTTTTTTTCTAAATTTGCAATGATATATTTCCTTAAATTTTTTAATTTTATTGAAACTGGCCAATCCAAATAATAATCAACTGAACTTAATTTCATTTTTGATATTTACCAAATTGATCATTATATAAATCATCTTCAACTTCTTTACCAATCACAATATTCAAATCTGACTTGGGATATGCCACACACAAAAGTGCAAAGCCCTTTTCCCTCAAATCATCATTTAATCCCATAGCATCTTCTTGATCTACAGATCCTTCCAATAACATGGAAGCACAATCTGTACAAACTCCAGAACAACAACTACTTGGCAAATCTATTCCATTCATTTTTGCCGCTGAAATAATATCTTGATCTTCAGAACATAAAAAACTAAAAGTCTTTTTCTCAAATTGAACTTTGATATTGTATTCAGGCATGTCCTAAATCTTATTGCTAAACTGCTGAACCTCCTACAACTTCTAAAATTTCTTGAGTAATAGCTGCTTGTCTGGCTTTGTTATAGGTTAGGTTCAAAGTACTTGCTAATTCTTTAGCATTATCACTAGCATTATTCATAGCAGTCATCCTGCAAGCGAGTTCTGAAGCTGCGGACTCTTGAAGAGCTCTCAGTACCTGATTCTGTAAATATAGTGGTAACAACGAATCTAATAATTGATCAGGGCTTTGTTCAAAAACAATATCTGATGGCAACTTCTCCGAATCACTTTTTTCAATATTTGATTTTTCAACACGTAACTTACTATCTTTTGTAGTCAACCTAAAAATTTCATCGTTTTCCTCAGCAATTCCTTGAGGGTCAAGTGGCAATAGTGTTTGAACAACAGGGGCACAGCTAACTAGAGTGATGAATTTCGTATAGATAATTTCTACCCTATCAGAATTTTCTGAAAGAAATTCAGCTAGAATCTCATTTGTAACTCCTTCAGAGTCCTTGACTGTGGGGACCTGTTCTAATTCTTTGAAAGTACTTTTAATGACATATCTATCCTTTCTATTTTGAAAATATCCAATAGCTTTCTTCCCTACCAAAATTAAATTTGGTTGATAACCTTGTTTGACTAATTCTGCATATCTTATTTCTACCTTTTTTATTATATTTGTGTTGTAACCGCCGCATAAACCTCTGTCCGCAGTTATGCAAACCAAGGAGATCCTTTTTACTTCTCTTTTGGATAATAAAGGAGAATCAACAGCCTCGAATTGTACTCGAGATTGAATATTTTCTAAGACCCGTGCAAGTTTATCTGCAAAAGGTCTACTCTTAAGAACTTGATCTTGAGCTCTCCTTACTTTTGCAGCTGCAACAAGTCTCATGGCCTCCGTTATTTTTCTTGTATTTTTAACGGAAACGATTCGATCTCTAATCTCTTTAAGATTTGCCATGGTATCTCCTTAAATAAATTTAAACTGTGGCAAGCATTGATGATTTAACTTCATTTATCACCTCTTTTAGTGTCGCTTCTAATCCATCATTTAATTTCTTTTCTTTAAGAATCTCTTCTATAAATTCCGCTTTATTTAACTTCAGGTATTCCCTAAGTTCAGTTGCAAATTTTGTAACATCTTCAACTGGAACCTCATCAATAAGACCTTTAACTCCTGCATAAACAACTGCAACTTGTTCTGCGAGGTTTAGCGGAGAGAATTGAGGTTGTTTTAATAACTCTCTTAGTCTTTTGCCTCTTTCAAGTTGTTGCTGAGTTGCTTCATCAAGATCAGATGCGAATTGAGAAAAAGCAGCTAGTTCATCAAACTGTGCGAGTTCTAATTTTAAAGTTCCAGCAATTTTTTTAATTGCTTTTGTCTGAGCAGCTCCTCCAACACGGCTAACAGAAATACCAACATTAATAGCTGGTCTTAATCCTGAGTTAAATAAATCTGCACTCAAGAAAATTTGTCCATCCGTAATTGAAATAACATTAGTTGGGATGTAAGCCGAAACGTCCCCTGCCTGAGTTTCAATAATTGGAAGAGCTGTCATAGAACCCCCTCCCATAGCATCAGAAAGTTTTGCTGCTCTTTCTAACAATCTACTGTGTAAGTAGAAAACATCTCCTGGATAAGCCTCTCTTCCTGGTGGCCTTTTTAAAAGAAGGGACATTTGTCTATAAGCCTGCGCTTGTTTTGTTAGATCATCATAAATAACAAGTGTTGCTTTACCCTGGTACATAAAATGTTCAGCAATTGCTGCGCCGGTATAAGGTGCTAAGTACTGTAAAGCAGCTGGTTCTGAGGCTCCTGCACTAACTACGACTGTATAATCAAGAGCTCCTCTCTCCCTTAAGACCTCTACGATGTTTGCTACTGATGCTGACTTCTGACCAATAGCTACGTAAACACAAACTACGTCTTGACCTTTTTGATTGATTATTGTGTCGATGGCAATCGCAGATTTTCCAGTTTGTCTATCACCAATAATTAATTCTCTCTGACCTCTTCCAACAGGAATCATTGCATCAATCGATGTGATACCTGTTTGCATTGGTTCATGTACTGATCTTCTCTTGATTATTCCAGGAGCCATTTCTTCAATCAATCTAGTATCACTTGTTGGAATTTCCCCTTTCCCATCTATAGGTTGTCCTAGAGGATTAACAACTCTCCCCTGCATTGCTTCACCAACTGGAACAGATGCGATTTTACCTGTGGACTTAACGTTACTTCCTTCTTGGACACCAAGTGCCTCTCCCATCAAAACGGCTCCAACATTATCATCTTCAAGATTTAAAGCTATACCTTCGGTACCATCCTCAAATTCCAATAATTCACCTGCCATGACCTGATCTAAGCCATATATTCTTGCAATGCCATCTCCGATTTGCAGAACAGTTCCGACATTGCTAACACTTACAGATTGGTCATAATCAGTTATTTGTTGTTTTAAGATTGAACTGATTTCATCAGGGCGTATAGATACCATGGATTTAAGAATTTAAGGTTGATTTAAAAGTTACTTGGAAAGAGATAAGCCAAGTTTTCTTATTTGTGAAGCAAGAGAAGCATCAATTACTTTTGATCCTACACTGGCGACGAAACCACCAATAAGAGATGGGTCGATTTTAGTTACAAGTTCTAATTTTTCTGTTCCAGCAATATTGATGATTTTTTTGGTAATTAAACCTTTCTGTTCATCAGTAAGCTCGACTGCAGAAGTAACAGTTGCCAAAGCAATATTACTATTTTCTCGGTAAATCTCTAAAAACCTATCAAGAATTGAAGTAAGGATTCCAATTCTTTGCCTATCGGCTAGTAATTTCAAGAAATTTAGTAAAGAAGAATTAACCTTATTTGAAAAAATTTCAACAATGATTTTCTTCTTAGCATCTGTTTCTAAAATGGGAGAGGATAGTGCCTTCTCCAATTCAGGGGAATCATTTATTAATTCCAAGAGTTGTTTAACCTCAGAAACCATATCTTCAGTTTGCGAATTTTCATTCACAACTTGAAGTAATGCCTCTGCATATGGTGTAGTAACTGAATTTAAAAGTGGCATTAGTTCACCTCAATATTGTTAATTGATTGAGTTACCAAATTTTCTTGTGTTGTTTTATCAAGTCGATTTGGGAGAGAATCTAAAGCTTTCTTAATTGCCAGTTCAACAGCTTCTTTTCGAAGTTGAGAAATTGCTCTGGATGCTTCAGAGCTCTCATCAGAAATTGCACTTTGTTTTATTCGTGCCATCTCCTCTATCGCTTTTTTCTCACTTTCCATTCTGATTGATTCAGATCTTTTAAGAGAATCTGCTTTTATTTGAGAAGCTTTTTCTTCTGCTGAAGATAAATCTTTCCTCGCCTTTTCTAAAGCTTGAGTTGCATTTAGGAGTCGGTCTTCAGCATCTTTTAATTCAAGAAGGATTCCTTCTCTCCTTTTTTGAAGCATTTTACCTAGGAAACCAGGCAAAAATTTATAAAGACCGAAAACTACTACAGCCCAATTAAGGATATTAGTTTCGAATAAATTGAAGTTCAATCCAAAACCTTCTGTAGCTAAAAGAGTTAAATTCATTTTTCTAGAATCAATCTATTAACAATAAGTTCGCTTAGATCATCAGCCTGTTTAGAAAGTTGATCACGAGCAGCAGACGTCTGACTTTCAATTTCTAGTCTCGCTTTTTCTTTTGAAGCATTTGCTTCATTGTTGGCAAGTTCTAGTGCTTCTTTATAGAGCTTGTCAGACTCATTCTCAGCTTCGCTCACAATTCTTTGGGCTTCTGTACGAGCACTTTGAAGCTGAGTTAATAAATCAGCTTCTAATTTTTTAACCTCAGAAAGTTTATTTTTGGCCTCAATAATATTATTACTTACAAACTTTTCTCTTTTTTCTACAACATTGCCAACAGGCTTAAAAAAGAGAGAATTTAATATGTAAGTAAGTGCAACTACTTGTATCGCCATTAGTGGCAAAGTGGCATTTATATCAAATAATCCACCTTCTGTAGCACCAAAAAAATTAAAGGCCAACATATGTTTTAGTTGAAGTTAAAAAATTAAATTTAAATATTGCTAATAAGGATTAGAAGCAATATTAACTTTTAGGAAAAAGGACTCGCAAAAAGTAGTACCAAAGCCACAACTAATCCGTAAATTGTTAATGACTCCATGAAAGCGAAAGATAAAAGAAGTGTTCCTCTGATTTTACCTTCAGCTTCTGGCTGACGGGCAATACCCTCAACAGCACCTTGAGCTGCGTTACCTTGTCCAAGACCTGGGCCAATAGCACCTAGACCAACTGCTAAACCAGCAGCTACAACTGATGCAGCGGAAGTAATCGAATCCATAATTTTGAAATAAAGAGCTTAATACTTTTGATAATCTTTGTTGTCGTACACGCTTGGACATCCTTTGTTTTAAGAATGGGTCTGATATTTTCAGACCTACGCGATTAGATATTTTGCCAGATTACAGACCCTTTGTAAAAGCGTCTGAATGTATTAGAAGACAGCTAATGATGTTCTTCAACAGCTTCTCCGATGTAGTAGGCCGCCAGAGTTGCAAAAATCAATGCCTGAATTGCACTAGTAAATAATCCTAGGAACATAACAGGTATTGGGAGAATTAGCGGAACTAAAAAGACTAGAACACCAACAACAAGTTCATCAGCCAAAATATTTCCAAATAGCCTGAAAGAGAGTGATAAAGGTTTCGTAAAGTCCTCTAGAATTTTAAAAGGAAGCATAATAGGAGTTGGGTGAACATAATATTCGAAGTATCTCCAACCCTTATTGCTTAAACCTGCATAGAAATATGAAAGTGAAACCAATAAAGCCAAGGCTATAGTTGTATTAATATCTGCAGTAGGTGCTCCTAATTCTCCACTTGGTAACTTAATCAATCTCCAAGGAATTAAAGCTCCTCCCCAATTACTAACAAAGACGAATAAAAATAAAGTACCTATAAATGGCATCCAATCTCTATATACTTTTTCACCTATTTGCGTCCTGGCAAGATCTCTAATGTAATCCCAGAGGAACTCAAGCAGGTTTTGAAGGCCTTTAGGATCATTTTCCATTTTTTTAGTTCCTAAAGAAATAAAAACTAATAACGCTCCTAATAAAATCCAAGATGTTAAAAATACCTGCCCATGAAGTCTGATATTTCCAATTTGCCAATAAAGATGTTGACCAACTTCTAATGCTGCAAAATTTGTTAGCAAAGAATTAAAAAACATTTGTTTTGAATAAAAAAATTACTTAAGAACGTGAAAAATAAAGAATGAGTGAAGGCTTATAAATGAAAAAACCTATCATCGCAGGAAAAATATCCAAAGATCCTAGCTTGCTCGCAAAAATAAAGAGGCAAACTGGAACTAATAGTTGCAATTTTGATACACCTGATGATTCTTTACCAAGTTTCCCTATACTTTTGGCAAGCAAACGTAGGTAAAAAATGCCGGCAATTGCACCTATAAAAATACTAAAACCAAAAGTAAAGCCTAGAAAAATTCCAGTTATTGATGCGAACAAAATAGAAACAATAAAAGTAATACCAAAAATTGTTAATTGCAATTTTGTGTATTCATCATTTCGGGAAAGCAAATGATCAATTTGATTGGCAATGCCAGATTTACTTTCTTTGATGATCGAATTATCCAGGGTTTGAGGAAATTGAACATTCTCATTAGAAGGATGCTCAATTTTTTTTCTATTTGAGTCCACTGATGTGAACATAGTTCAGAAACCCCTCTGAATGTTTTAAGTAAGTATATAAACTCACGGAATCTATCACGGAGAGGTGCCTTTTAGCTAGTTTTTTTTTATAAAAAATTAATTCTTAAGATTTATGATGAGTATGTAGGCCATTTTTTACTTTATTCTTCAAAAATAATATTTATGAAAAGTCATCTTGTTAATTGCATTAACACTTTAAAACGTTAATAAAAGACTTGGCAAGATCTCAATTAAACGTCTCAATAGTAAATATACATCTAAAAAATTGGAGATAAATCAAGAAAAAATAAAATATAAAAGAATTTCTAAAAGAAAAAAAACCTTTAGTTCTAATTACAAAAAAAATTTCAGCAATTTAACAGAGTCTATATTTCCCTTACCTTGGGCGATATGGCCTTATGAAGCAAAAATCCTCATTGTCATCATTGGAATTTGGTCAATATTAGGAATATGCATACTAGGTTCATCAAGTTGGTGGGTGGCTAGTAAGGAAATGGGAAATTGGGCTTACTTCTTAAAAAAACAAATCATTTGGACAATTCCAGGAATTAGTTTATTTTATTTCGTACTTAATACAAACATTAGAAATCTTTTAAAATTTTCAAGAATTATTTTTTATATTTTATTCTTTTTGATTTTCCTTACCAATCTTACTGGAATTACAGTTAATGGATCTTCAAGATGGCTAGTGCTTGGAAATTTACGTCTGCAGCCATCTGAATTAATTAAACCTTTTCTAATTCTAGAAGCTTCTAATCTTTTCGCACATTGGAATCTAGTAAAGAATGATAAAAAATTAATCTCAATTATAACCTTTGGTTTATTAATTTTATTAATACTTAAACAGCCTAATTTAAGTACTGCATCATTAACTGGAATTCTTCTTTGGGTAATGGGTTTATGTGGAGGAGTAAAACTTAGCTCTCTATGCTCATTTGCTTCAATAGGATTAATTACCGGATGTATCAGCATCCTTAATAACGAATATCAAAAACTGAGAGTTACTTCATTTATAAATCCTTGGAAAGATCAACAGGAAAGTGGATTTCAATTGGTTCAAAGTTTATTAGCTATAGGTTCAGGTGGTCTATTTGGCCAAGGTTTTGGACTGTCGATACAAAAATTACAGTATCTGCCGTTCATGTATACAGATTTTATTTTTGCCATTTTTGCGGAAGAATTTGGTTTATTGGGGTGTACTTTATTCTTAGGATTTTTAGCAGTATTTTCTTATATAAGCCTAAGAATTAGTCTTAAGTGCAGGAACAACTATACAAAATTAGTTGCTATCGGATGTGGTGTGTTGTTGACAGGTCAATCAATAATGCATATTGCTGTAGCAACAGGTTCAATGCCTACTACAGGGTTACCACTACCTTTCATTAGTTATGGTGGCAATTCATTAATAGCGTCTTTTTTTATTGCAGGGATGTTAGTTAGATGTTCATTAGAGTCAACAGGATTCATTGGTATGATTAGTACACGAAAGACTCTTAATTAGTTAGAATTTAAAGGATTAAATTCAAGCTATCGAATCATTTAATTTAGTTATTTCAGAATTATCTCAAAAGGGTAATCTGCTTATGCAGAACGGTCTTAATAGTCCTGGTCCATTTACTATTTTTTTGGTTTTCAGCGCAGGTCTTTTAACAAGTCTTGGGCCATGTTCATTATCATTACTTCCAGTAACAATTGCTTATATAGGCGGAACAGAGAAAAATAAATTTAAACTTATTAGTTTTTCAGGAGGCGTAGTTTTTTCGCTTGTTGCACTGGG
>JFNH01000142.1 GCA_000634415.1 Prochlorococcus sp. scB245a_519A13
AGTTTTTTCGCTTGTTGCACTGGGGGCTGCGAGTGGATTCTTAGGTAAAATATATGGACAAATTCCATCTTATTACACTTCATTTGTTGCCCTAATAGCCATAATAATGGGTTTAAATTTATTAGGAATTCTAAAGTTTCAGTTTCCGAATGGACCTGATATAAAAATAATTGAAGATAAAATACCAACATTTATAGCGCCTTTTGCCATAGGGACTACTTTTGGACTAGCTTCTTCACCTTGCATTACTCCAGTTTTAGCAACTCTTTTGGCTTGGGTATCGCAAGCTAAAAATCCGATAATTTCTATTATTTTTTTATTTTTCTTTGGGATAGGTCAAGTAACCCCATTAATCATTGCAGGAGCTACTGCAGAAAACTTAAAGCAATTTTTAGCTCTTAGAAAATTTAGTCAAATAATTCCGACTTTAAGTGGGATATTTTTAGTTTCCCTAGGGTTATTAAATTTATTTTCAAATTGGATTTAAATGATTATTTTTAAGAATCTAATTTTAAAAATATCAAGTTTAAGATTCGCTATATCGCTGATAATCTTCATTGCTATTGCCAGTGGAATAGG
>JFNH01000143.1 GCA_000634415.1 Prochlorococcus sp. scB245a_519A13
CAAGGTAGTAATAATAAATTCTATATTGATAATTTCGATAGAGCTCCCATTTTTGGATTTTTAGATGGAGAAAAAGTCTTAAAACTTCAATTGGATCATATATATACAAGTTTTTGGTTTTTATTTACATTAATTCTTCTTTGCATTTCTCTAGCAGCGTGTAGTTTCAGGAGGCAAATTCCTTCATTAAAAGCTTCATTAAAATGGATTGAATACAAGAGCGAAAAAAAATTTAGCAACCTGCAACTAACAACAAGTCATCCAATCAATCAAGATGGAGAACATATATCAAAAGTAGATTTATTACTTAAAAAAAAAGGATGGAAAACATACAAATTTAATAGTCATATTTCTGCAAGAAAAGGGTTAATTGGAAAAATTGGTCCTTTAGTTGTACATATCGGATTAATAGTCCTACTTATAGGTTCAGCATATGGAAGTTTTACAAGTCAATCAAAAGAACAATATTTACTGCCTGGAGAAACTTTAGATCTTGTTAATGAGAACACAAACTCAAAAGCTAATGTAAAATTAGTCGATTTTTCTATAGAACGTGAAAGTGATGGTGTGCCCAAACAGTTTATTTCAAAATTGAATTTTTCTTCTGAAGATCTAAATTTAAATGATATAAAAACAACCAAAGTTAATCACCCAATAAGGTTTAAAGGATTAACTATTTATCAAGCAGATTGGGCAATATCAAATGTTGTTTTAGAAATAGATAATATCCTTTATCAATTACAATTAAAGGAGATTCCAGAAATCGGTAATCAAGTTTGGGGAGTTTTAGTTGAATTAGGGTCGGAGACTAAAAAAAATTTCCTTTTAACAATAGATAATGAAAATGGTCCACTTAAAATTTCGAATATAGAAAATTTTTCCGGGAATAATCTCTATATC
>JFNH01000144.1 GCA_000634415.1 Prochlorococcus sp. scB245a_519A13
ATTTACTAAATCATCCATAATTCTATTCACAACTTCCTCATGTGATATTTTTATATCCCTGAAATTATTAATATAAAGCTTTAAAGACTTTAACTCATAGACTTTCAAATTAGGTTGATAAATAATATTTAGCTTTGCAAAATCTGGATAACCAGAAAAGGGGCACTTACATGTAAATTCAGGTAACTGGATAGAAATTTCATAAACTCTTTTCTTATTTGGATTATCGAAACAAATTATTTTTGATTCTTCAATAATTCTTTCACCATAAAGTGGTGTTTGCGTCGAATCATCTAATTTAGCTGTACTCATTTTTAGTAGAACTTATTTACTAAACCTATATAAAAAGATCAAAATCTGCAAAAATCTCAGCAAGCTTTAGTATTACAATTGAATAAGTCAAAAGCTGTTAAATCTTATTTTTGTATCAATAGTAACAATCATAATGTTGGTTAAAAGGGTTATATGTGTTTAGTTCAATAAAAGATTAATGGACATTTGTTTGATAACTATTGATAACAACCTAAATAAATCCCTTCAACCAAAAAGCGCATTTGGAATGTTATGGCTTCAAACACACTTTGAGAATGATCAGTGGGAAGCGTTGTCAAATAGTACAGTAATAATTTCTGAAGAAAATTCCCAATTATTAATTGAAGATGCCACGAATGCAGGTCTTGATATTAAATGTTTTTCTGATATTTCAATGTTGGATGTTTTCCCAAAAAACA
>JFNH01000145.1 GCA_000634415.1 Prochlorococcus sp. scB245a_519A13
ACAATTAAAATAATAATATCCAATCTTTAATCATGAAGAAAATTGAAGCAATCATACGTCCATTTAAACTTGAAGATGTAAAAATTGCATTAGTAAACTCTGGTATTGTTGGTATGACAGTAAGTGAAGTCAGAGGTTTTGGAAGGCAAAAAGGACAAGTTGAAAGATATAGAGGTTCCGAATTTACTGTTGAGTTCCTTCAAAAACTC
>JFNH01000146.1 GCA_000634415.1 Prochlorococcus sp. scB245a_519A13
GTTGAGTTCCTTCAAAAACTCAAAGTAGAAGTTGTCGTAGAAGATGAAAAGGTTAATTCAGTCATAGATGCGATTGCTGAAGCAGCAAAAACTGGAGAGATAGGTGACGGAAAAATATTTATCACATCAATTGATTCTGTTGTGAGAATTAGAACTGGCGACAAAGACGAAGAAGCTCTGTAATTCAAAGAGTTTCTCTTACTAAATTTTGTATATATTCACTATTAATCCTCGTATTTGATTGACTTCCTAAGGTCATCCAAGCTAAATATTCATGATTTCCAGCGGGACCTACTAGCGGAGAAGCTATCAAATTCTTTATATTCCATTGAAAATCCTTAGCAGCATAAATAACAGACTCTATAGCCTCAGTATGGAATTTGGGATTGCGAACAACACCACCTTTACTGACTTTATCTTTACCCACCTCAAATTGGGGTTTAATTAAAAATATTCCCTCAATACAATCACCTTCTAATAAATTACTAATAGATTTAAAAACCAACTTTAATGAAATAAAAGACAAATCAGCAACCACAAAATTTGGTAACTCTTTACTTCTAGATAAAAGATCATTAGGTTTTAAATTTCGAATATTAGTTCTTTCAAAAAGGATGACTTTTGGATTATTTCTAATCTTCCATGCAGTCTGCCCATAACCAACATCTATTCCATAAACTAACTTTGCTCCTTGTTGCAATAAGCAATCAGTAAATCCACCAGTAGAGATTCCTGCGTCAATACATATTTTATCTTTTACTTTAATTTCGAGTTTATTAAATGCCTCCAATAATTTTTCGCCGCCCCTTGATACAAACATAGGTTCGGAATCAATAAAAAATTCAGATCCAATTAATACTTGTTGTCCAGGTTTATCCCATACTTTTCCATTGATGTCTCTAACCTTGCCCGCAAGAATTAAACCTTGGGCTTTTTGACGAGTTTCACATAAACCACTTTTAAGAAGATAAAGGTCTAATCTACTTTTTTTAATCATTTATTAATCAATAAAAAAAGACTGAATAAT
>JFNH01000147.1 GCA_000634415.1 Prochlorococcus sp. scB245a_519A13
AAGACTCTTGCGAATTGTTATTAGAAGAAATTGAGAAATTAGAAAATGAAGTCAGATTATTAGCAAGGAAGCATAAAGATACATTAATGATTGGCAGATCTCATGCAATTCATGGGGAGCCAATTTCCTTCGGTTTTAAACTTGCTGGATGGTTAGCAGAAATAATAAGGAACAAAAAAAGATTGTTAACGCTGAGAGAATCTGTAGCAATTGGACAAATAAGTGGTGCAATGGGAACTTACGCTAATACGAATCCCAAAGTAGAACAAATAACTTGTGATTTACTCGGCTTAAAACCAGATACAGCAAGTACTCAAGTTATATCGAGAGACAGACATGCAGAATATGTGCAAACTATTGCCCTAGTTGGCGCTTCTTTAGATAGATTTGCAACTGAAATAAGAAATTTACAAAGAACTGATGTTTTAGAAGTTGAGGAGGGATTTACAAAAGGACAAAAAGGAAGTTCTGCCATGCCTCATAAAAGAAATCCTATTCGAAGTGAAAGAGTAAGCGGTTTAGCAAGAATTTTGAGGAGTTACGTCTTAACAGCACTGGAAAATGTTCCACTTTGGCACGAAAGAGATATAAGCCATAGTTCAAATGAACGTATCATGTTACCTGACGTATCAATCTGTTTGCATTTTATGCTCAGGGAAATGAAAGATATAGTAAGCAACTTGAAAATTTATCCAAAAAATATGCTTAAAAACTTAAATATATATGGTGGTGTAATCTTTAGTCAGAAAGTTTTACTTTTGCTTGTAGAGAGGGGCTTTTCTAGAGAAAAAGCTTATAGATTAGTACAAAAAAATGCTCATCAGGCCTGGAATACTCAGAATGGGAATTTCAAACAAAATATAGAGAGAGATAATGAAATAATGGATCTTGTTGATCAAAGTGACTTAGAAGAATGTTTTAATCCTTCAATTCATCTCAATAATTTAAGTGTAATATGGGAGAAGTTAGGTATCTAGGATTACTGAAAACCTTATCTAAGTTAAACCAGTGTTTTCAGAGGAATAATGACAAAAAACTTTAGGTTTGAAAAAGATAGTATGGGAACAATAGAGGTTCCCATGGAAGCTTTGTGGGGGGCTCAAACACAAAGATCGATAATAAATTTTTCTATTGGAGAAGAATTAATTCCAATTGAGTTAATTTATTCACTCACCCTCATAAAAAAAGCTGCTTCAGTTGCGAATTTCAATTTAGGTTTAATAGATAAAAGGAAAAAAGATTTGATTGTAGAGGCATGTACGGAAATACTTGATGGGCTTCATGATTCACAGTTTCCCCTAAAGGTTTGGCAAACGGGTAGTGGCACGCAAACAAATATGAATGTTAATGAGGTAATTTCAAATATTGCAGCTTTAAAAACTAATTCTGAGCTTGGTAGTCATCAACCAATTCATCCGAATGATGATGTAAATAAATCTCAGTCAACGAATGACACTTTTCCTGCTGCTATTCAAATATCTGTTGTTAATGAAATAATCAAAAATTTAGTTCCAACGTTAAGAGAACTTACTAAGATCCTTGATAAAAAAAGTGAAGAATGGAAAGACCTTATAAAGATAGGAAGAACCCATTTTCAAGATGCAGTTCCCCTTACTTTTGGGCAAGAAATATCAGGATGGTCAGAGCAACTTAAAGATGCTGAGAATGCCATTATTATTAGTCTGAATGAATTGTATTTCTTACCTCTGGGAGGAACTGCAGTTGGAACAGGGATTAATTGTCCAAAAGGATTTTGTGAAGAGTCTATAAAATCAATTTCCGATGATACTAATCTAATGTTCTATAAATCAAAAAATAATTTTTCTATCATGGCCTCTCATGATCGTCTAGCTCAGGTAATGAGTCAGATAAAAATATTAGCAGGTGCATTATTTAAAATTTCAAATGATATAAAAATTCTGTCTTCTGGTCCAAGATCAGGAATATATGAACTAATTATTCCTCAAAATGAACCTGGAAGTTCTATCATGCCGGGTAAAGTGAATCCAACTCAATGCGAAGCCTTATCAATGGTTTGCACTCAAATAATGGGTCTTGAATATGCAGTTTCAATGGCAAATGCTAGCGGCACTTTACAGATGAATGAATATAAGCCTCTTATTGGGTTTAATATTCTCACAAGTTTAAAATTACTAAAAAATGTAATAGAAAACTTCAGAATAAAATTAGTTGATGGGATGGAACCTAATCAAAAGAAAATTAAGTTAAATTTAGAAAATTCACTAATGTTGGTTACAGCCCTAGTGCCAAAAGTTGGTTATGAAAAAGCAGCTGTAATTGCAAACCTTGCCTTCAAAGAATCATTAAATTTAAAAGAGGCAACACTTAAATTAGGTTATTTAAACGAAGATGAATTTGATGAAGCAATGAATATCAATTCAATGATTTGATTAAAAAAATTTAAGAATTATTGTCAATTCTTTTTGTTGCAGGATTAATATCTTCAGAGACTTTTATAAGATCATTAGATTCAGAAACAGGAAAACGATTAATAGCTTTTAATGCTAGCTTTGCTTTGCTTTTTAATTTATTACTAACACCAATACAGTATTGAATTTGAGAAAGGACATCAATTGATCTTCTAATAATCCTCACTACATCACCTTCATCTAATGAAGTATTAAAAACCAAATCTTTCCATTTTCTTCCTCTTGCCCATTCAGAAATAATTCCAGTCAACTCTGTTTCTAAAT
>JFNH01000148.1 GCA_000634415.1 Prochlorococcus sp. scB245a_519A13
TAGCTTGAATAATTGCAGCTAACTCAGGAGGATCTAGATCGTCTAAATAACCGCTAACTAAAACCAGACCAATCCATAATTCATTTTCACTTCTTATTGCACCAACTGTTTGTCCAACTTCGGTCAATTCCAAATCATTTAAACAACCGAAATGATTCAAAATTTTAATCAAATCCGTAAAATTTCTCCAGTTATGATTTTCTTTATCCTCAAGAAGTTTTTTTCTCATATATATTTCTTTTTCAACATCGACAATTCTT
>JFNH01000149.1 GCA_000634415.1 Prochlorococcus sp. scB245a_519A13
CTAGAGTCTCCAAATCTATGTGCGGGATGATCATCGACTGTTTCTTCTAAATTATTAATTTGTTGCTGTTGTGCCAAAACTTCCTTTGACAAATCATATTGTGGAGTTTGTAAATCATTTTTTTAGAAACTTCTAAAATTCGATCCGCATAACACTGCGACATATCATCTCCCCTAAATACCTCTCCAGAAAAATGCATCTTTGGTACTTCAAGTCCTAAGACATCAATTGCATCCAAATCATTAAAAATACTTACAATGTATGAGGGTTTTATAAGAATAAATAAATTATCAACTGTCAAACACAATAAACTCTTTATTTTTTGGGATTCATATATTTTCTTACAAATTAATCCTGGAACAATTTTTC
>JFNH01000150.1 GCA_000634415.1 Prochlorococcus sp. scB245a_519A13
TTGAGGAGCTTTGATTGAAATTAAGCTTCCATCTCTAATATATGGCAATGCATTAGTTATCTCTTCTGATAATTTTTCAGCTGCTTGTTTTTCTAAAATTTTCAAGATTCTTCTCTCTTCTTTAAGACGATTTTTTAACTTTTCGTAGGCATCAAAATCTTTCCATGAAACGTTTGATGTAATTTTTTTTAATTCAATTAAATCCTTATCTAAATTTTCAAGAATTATATTCTCACCTGAAGATTCACCTAAATATAA
>JFNH01000151.1 GCA_000634415.1 Prochlorococcus sp. scB245a_519A13
AACAATACGAAGAAACTTAGATTTGAATCTGCTCAAAAATTTCATTGCAGTATTAAAAGAATTTAAATGAAACAAATTATTACTCAACATGGGTGGGGACTAAATAAATATTTCTGGGATGATTATAAAGTTGATTTTTTAAAAAAATAATTGGCACTGGCAAGATAATGAAAGGGGCTATTTTTCAACAAATAATTATCGAGCAAAATGGATTAAAAGCGAATCTAA
>JFNH01000152.1 GCA_000634415.1 Prochlorococcus sp. scB245a_519A13
CTAGATAATCCAAGAACTCTAGTTGATTTTAGTGGTATTCCATTAATTGCTGAATTTCCTTACATCGAAAAAATGGACTCAAACAATTTAGATATACTATGGAAAGAACTAGACATCATGAATAAGTTGATCTCACTTTTAAACTCAAAAATAAGTTAAATGAAATCTTTGGATTCAAAAACTCCAAATCAAGATTGGCACCCAAATATTTGGCCACCTTTTACACAAATCAATAACAGCAAACCTCAAATAGAAG
>JFNH01000153.1 GCA_000634415.1 Prochlorococcus sp. scB245a_519A13
ACACTGGGTTTGGAAGATGTGGAAGTCTTTTTGCGTTTCAAAAGGCAAAAATCGTTCCCGATTTAATAAGTATTTCAAAAGGCTTAACTGGTGGATTTCTACCAATGGGAATAACTTTATGTAAAGAAAAAATTTTTCAATCCTTTATTGATGATTCCCCAAGAAAAACTTTTTGGCATGGACATAGTTTTACTGCTAATCCTTTAGGTTGTGCTGCGGCAAACGCTAGCCTTGATTTATTAGAAAAAGAACCACACAAATACCTTTCATTTGAAGAAAAACATTTATCTAACTTAATTAAATTTCAAAACTTACCTTATATAAAGAAAATAAGGGTATCCGGCACAATTGCTGCCTTCGATTTAGATATTGGGAACAAAAAAGGTTATTTCAATAATATTGGGAAAGAAATAAAGAGTCTTGCAATGGAGCAAGGTTTATTTATTAGACCCCTCGGGAATGTTATTTATCTCTTGCCACCTCTCTGTATAACCGATGAGCAATTAGAAAAGAGTTACTGGATAATAAGGCAAATATTAGAAAATCTTTAGATAGAAATTTAAGGTCCCTGCAGT
>JFNH01000154.1 GCA_000634415.1 Prochlorococcus sp. scB245a_519A13
AAATTAAAGAATTAAATAATAAGACCAATCTCACAAGATTAACTGATGGGGATGATTATTGGGTATCTCAAGTTTTTGATAGCATTTGGCCATTCAAAGCTTTCCCAAATATTAATTTTGATAATAAAAAATTTTTAGATATTGGATCAGGCTGTGGCTTCCCAGGTTTAGCTTATGCAATAACGCATCCTAATTCTGAGATATACCTAATTGATTCTTTGAAAAAGAAAACAGATGCAATAAAAATTTTAGTTGAACAGATCAATTTCAAAAATAATATTCATGTAATCAATGATCGTGTTGAGAACTTAGCCCACCAATCGTCAATGAGAAATAATTTTAATATTGCAACAACTAGAGCAGTTAGTAATCCATCAACAGTTTCAGAATATACTCTACCAATGTTAAAAAAAGGAGGGTTTGGAGTA
>JFNH01000155.1 GCA_000634415.1 Prochlorococcus sp. scB245a_519A13
TAATTGTTGAAGAAGTTGAGAGCGAAGATCATCAAATATCTCTTGTAGAAGTTAAACAGGTTGCTGATGATGCTCAAATTGGTGACACAGTTGTTTTAGGCGTTACTCCAGAAAAAGAGGATTTTGGGCGGATGGCTGCTTCAACAACAAAGCTAGTTTTAGCCCAGAAATTGCGAGATCAACAACGAAAAATGATCCAGGAAGAATTTGC
>JFNH01000156.1 GCA_000634415.1 Prochlorococcus sp. scB245a_519A13
GAATTGTTCTTTGAGAGTTATAAGATCAGAGAAAGTAATATTTGAGGGTAATTTAGACTCTCTAAAAAGAGCTAAAGATGATGTAAAAGAAGTAAATACAGGATTTGAATGTGGAGTTGGCTGCGATAAATTCACTTCATGGATTGAAGGAGATGTAATCCAAGCATTCAAATTTGTCACCAAAAAAAGGACCTTATCTCAATAATTAAACATCTAGCTTATTAATCTTTATTTCTGTCAAGGATTAATAAAGTAGGAAATATTACACAAGCACCCAACTGTATGAGAAGGTTATTTTGCTGTAATTCAGTCCCGCTTGCAATTCTGGAAAGCATTATTAGAA
>JFNH01000157.1 GCA_000634415.1 Prochlorococcus sp. scB245a_519A13
ATTAGCATGGACAACAGACCTTAAAACAATAAAAAACAATGCTACTTCTTATGAAGTGATATACGAAAATGATGTTTTAAATCCATGGAAATTAATATTAAAAAGGTAAATAATTCATATATAATAGATTGTCGTTTTTAATCTTTAAAAATGAGATCAGTTAGTAGTTGGAATTTAACTAGTAATAAACTTCATCAATTATTCAAAGACAGTAACGAATTTATTTCTAT
>JFNH01000158.1 GCA_000634415.1 Prochlorococcus sp. scB245a_519A13
CAGATGGCTAAGATTAGATTCAAGAATTTTTAGAGAAACTACTAGCAAAGCAAGAATAACTTTATGCGATATCGAATCTCTAGCGGAAATTTATAACTACAGATCAATTAGATGGAAAGCAAAAAAACTAACTCCTTTGCCCACTAAGGTAATTCCACAATCTATAAAAAATATTTTTCGGAAAATACCAATTATAAAACAACTCGCCTATGAACTCGAAATAGTCTTTTATAA
>JFNH01000159.1 GCA_000634415.1 Prochlorococcus sp. scB245a_519A13
AAATGAGATTAGCGTATGACCTCGAAACCGTGTTAAATAATTGTAGAATGCTAGTCAAATCTGGTTTCAAGAATCATGTTTCAGTCAACTATTCATTTAATGTTTTTGATGAAACACCCAGCACCATAAGACAAACCATTGCTTACCATAGAGAATTAGAAAATATTTTCGGTAAAGGTTTAGTTGATCCAGCTATTTTTTTTATAGGGTTGCAACCTCATACTCTT
>JFNH01000160.1 GCA_000634415.1 Prochlorococcus sp. scB245a_519A13
AGAGAGAGAATATGGAAAGTCCTCCTTAAAAGAATCACTAAAAGTCCGTCCTTTATCAGAAAGGAAATTGGCTCATTCTAAATAATAAATTTAAATGTTATTAATCATCTTTCTCAATTGAACTAGAAATTCCTTTAGCTTTTAATGATTCTGAGTAGAATTCTGCTGGCTCTAAATCACAAACAATTACCAAACCTACACCAGTATTGTGAGCCTCAAGCATTATGGCGATAGCATCTTGTTCGCTTAACT
>JFNH01000161.1 GCA_000634415.1 Prochlorococcus sp. scB245a_519A13
AATTAACTGGGTCATTATGAAGTAAAACTTTATATTTTGGAGATTTATTTTTTAATTCAGCAGGTTTCTTTTCAATGACTGCTGAATTATTATTTAAACTTTGTTCTAACTTTATAGATAGCATTAAATTTATTGGAGTTTAAATTGTACTTTTAATTATATATTAATTATTCTTTCCATTGCATCAAGGACGTTTGATCGTGAGTTAAATGCTGACAAGCGAAAATAACCCTCTCCTGCTAATCCGAATCCGC
>JFNH01000162.1 GCA_000634415.1 Prochlorococcus sp. scB245a_519A13
GAGGTTATATCATTATCGAGCCGACTGAAGCTTTAACGGTAATCGATGTAAACTCTGGGTCATTTACAAGATCTGCAAATTCAAGGCAAACCGTTTTGTGGACAAACTGCGAAGCAGCAGTTGAAATTTCAAGGCAAATGAAATTAAGAAATATTGGTGGAGTTATAGTAATTGATTTTATCGATATGGAATCTAGAAGAGATCAATTTCAGTT
>JFNH01000163.1 GCA_000634415.1 Prochlorococcus sp. scB245a_519A13
GAATAAAGTTTTCGAAGTTGGAATAGATGAAGTTGGAAGAGGAGCAATTTTTGGTCCAGTTTTTGCAGCAGCTGTTGTATTAACTGAAAAAAATAAATTTACCTTAAAACAATTTGGAGTAACAGATAGTAAAAAACTAACTCCCCAAAAAAGGAAATTACTTTTACCAAAAATTTTATTACTATCTTCAGATTATGGAATTGGGCAATCTTCTGCT
>JFNH01000164.1 GCA_000634415.1 Prochlorococcus sp. scB245a_519A13
GACTTTATACCTAACAAAATCCCATTTAATACCGAATGACCGGTAGATTCCAAAATGTTCCTTGGTACAAGCTTCAGTAGAGGGGGTTGGCTTACAGATACACCCAAAAGCGCCTCACCTTCTAAACCAATATCAGTAGCTTCCAAATGCGCTTTCAAAATAAGATTAAAATCATCTATCAGCCCCAAACCATCCAATGTACTTTCAAGGGCACTCATTTTTAAAATTCCATCTTTATTTTCTACCGCAATTGAGACAACAGGGTTAATATCTAATTGAAAAACCTTAAAACTTGTTACTGTATACTTATATCTACCTACTCCTTCTGGTACTAGTTTTTTGGAGTCAAGCATTGCTCCAACAACTCTTTCTTCTTCCAAAAGATATTTAGAGAGATATTCTTTATTACGTGTTACAGAAAGCTTGAGTTTCTGTTTAGCATCAAAAGATAATA
>JFNH01000165.1 GCA_000634415.1 Prochlorococcus sp. scB245a_519A13
TCCAAGTTATGGATGCTTTGTTTTATTGAGCAAGGAATCAAATTCAAATTTAGCTAATATTGCCAGTTTTGCTTTCTCATTAATTTCAAACAAACCAGGTGCTTTGCTTAATGCTATAAACTATATTGCAGATTTTGGATTTAATATGAGTAAAATTGAATCGAGACCTTCAAAAAGAGAATTAGGCGAATATATAATTTACATTGATTTAGAAATCAATAATCAAAATAACATTAAAAATTTTCTTGAATTAAAAAATAAGTTAAAGCCACTTTGCAACAATTTTGTAGATTTTGGAAATTATTTTTCTGAAAATGTTGAACTAGATTAATTTACCCTCTACATTTATAAACTCCAAACTCCATTAAACCTTTTCTAAATGCCCAATTCATGAGAAGTATTGTTGGAATCTCTCTAATCGACTTCACTATCGCAAATGGGCCAAGTGACAAAATTACGAAGGGTCTTCGAATACCTTCAATAATGGAGTCATACCATGAAGGATTTGTATAGGAATTCCAATTTTCAGAAATAACTCTTCCTGAACTATTTTCATTAGTTCTAAGAATATTACTAAATTCATTAATGCTAATAAAATTAGGATGTACCCATTGTTCAAGTAATTGTTTAAGAACTAACTTTTCAAAAAATGATGGGGGGTATGCCCCGAGGTCTCTTGAGTTCCAATCAGCCAAAGCGAAATAACCCCCAGGTCTTAGAGTTCTCAGCATTTCATCTGCAAACCTAGTTTTATCATTCATATGTGCTCCAGCCTCAACACTCCAGACGGCATCAAATGATCCATCTTTAAATTTCAAATCCAAAGCATCCATAACTTGGA
>JFNH01000166.1 GCA_000634415.1 Prochlorococcus sp. scB245a_519A13
CAAAGCATCCATAACTTGGAAGTTGCAATTTAGCCCATTAGGAGTAAGTTCTCTTGCTCTTTTAACTTGAGCAGGACTAATTGTAATGCCAGTGACATTAAACCCATAATATTCTGCAAGAATTCTTGAACTTCCCCCTATTCCACAACCTACATCAAGTATCCTAGATCCCTTTGGTAATTTATCTAAACCACTCCATTTGACTAATTCATGAACAAACTGAACTTTAGCCTTTCTAAAATCAATATTTTTTTTTCCTGAGGGATAAAAACCCAAATGTATATGTTCTCCCCATAATCTCTCAAGTAATTTATCCTGGGTCCAAGCATCATATGCAGAAGCTACTGTACCGGAAGAAATATATTTTCTAGCATTATTTCTCCATATTATCGCTAGGACTAGAAAGAATAAAACTATTAAAAAAAAAGGGAATAATAATTCAAACATTTAATTTTCTTTTATATCAGGAAAACTTTCTTTCAATGCTGTTCTTGCAGCAAGTTGTTTTCTTGTATGATCAAGCATTTCATATTCTCTTTGCAAACGGGTCATAGTATTTCTCTCTTCAAGAAGTCTTTGCTGTTCTTCCGCAACAGGACCTCCCAAATGAGATCCTATCCAAAATGATAAATCCATTGGGTTGTCAGGTAATTTATCAGGTAGATTTTTCTTTGTATTAGTCAATTTACTCGTTAAGTTAATAACATCACTAAGTGCTTCTTTTACTGAATCTTTTAGAGAATCTAATTTTTGAAAGTCATCAATAATATCATCACTAATCCAACTAACCATCGCAGAGCAAAATGGCGTCGAACGGGTGATTTCTAATACTTGAAATCTTTGTTGGCCGAGAGTGATAATATTACTTCTCCCATCCTCTGCAGTTTGATGTTTTAAAATTTGTGCACAGCATCCAACGTTAGCCATACTTTTAGTAGTTGGATCCCACTTAATCACTCCAAACATAGAATCACTTTCGAGAACAGATTGGAGCATAATCCTATATCTCGATTCAAAAATATGTAAAGGCAATACTTCTTGAGGGAAAAGGACTACTTCTGGCAAAGGAAATAAAGGTAATTCCCTTACAGAGAGTTCTCCCATTTCAACCTCATTTCAATATTTTTTATACTAATCAATTTAGGGCGGTTTCGGGATTTATTAAAGTTTAACTTCTATATCTACACCGCTAGGGAGATCTAGTTTCATTAAAGCATCAATAGTTTTTGCAGATGGACTATATATGTCTATTATTCTTCTATGAGTTCTTGTTTCAAAATGTTCTCTAGAATCTTTATCAACATGTGGTGATCTGAGAACACAATAAATCTTCCTTTTGGTAGGTAAAGGTATTGGACCTATTGCTGATGCAGAGGTAGTATCAGCAGTTTGGATTATCTTGTCGCAAGATAAATCGAGCATTCTCCTATCAAATGCTTTCAATCTAATTCTTATTTTTTGTTGTGCAATTGATGCGGTCATAGTTTCAAATAACTTCTAGTGAAGGGTCATTCATTAAAATGACCCTTATCCATGTTCCTATACTAGATGATTGAGGTTAAATTTTTAAAATTCAAATATAATTATTTGAGTATTTTAGAAACAACTCCAGCACCTATAGTACGTCCACCTTCACGGATTGCGAAACGCATACCTTGTTCGATAGCTACTGGACAAATTAATTCTCCAGTCATCTTAATTCTGTCTCCTGGCATAACCATTTCAACATTGGAGCCATCATCAGAGGTAAATGCGGTTATTTGACCCGTCACATCAGTTGTTCTGATATAGAATTGAGGTCTATATCCTGCAAAGAAGGGGGTATGTCTTCCGCCCTCTTCTTTTTTGAGAACATAAACTTCTCCTTCAAACTGGGTATGAGGAGTAATAGATCCTTTCTTAACAAGTACCATTCCTCTCTCAATATCTTCTTTCTGGACACCACGTAAAAGTAAACCGACATTATCACCAGCCATACCCTCATCAAGAAGTTTTCGGAACATTTCAACACCAGTAACAGTTGTTACTCTTGTATCTCTTATTCCAACTATCTCAACTTCTTCTCCAACCTTTACTTTACCTCTCTCAATTCTTCCAGTAGCAACAGTTCCTCTACCTGTAATTGAGAAAACATCTTCAACTGCCATCAAGAATGGTTTATCAACTTCTCTTTCTGGCTCAGGAATACTAGCATCAACTGCTTTCATTAATTCCTCGATTTTAGATTCCCAAGTGGTATCACCTTCGAGAGCTTTTAAACCTGAAACTTGAACTATAGGAATGTCATCTCCGGGGAAGTCATAACTGTCTAACAGTTCTCTAATTTCCATTTCGACAAGTTCAATGATTTCTTCATCATCGACCATATCGCACTTATTAAGAGCAACTACAAGAGCAGGAACTCCAACCTGTTTAGCTAATAGAATATGCTCTTTTGTTTGAGCCATAGGTCCATCTGTAGCTGCGCAAACAAGAATAGCGCCATCCATCTGGGCGGCACCTGTGATCATGTTTTTTACATAATCAGCATGTCCTGGGCAATCGACATGAGCATAATGCCTACCTTCAGTTTCATATTCAACATGAGCTGTATTGATGGTAATGCCACGCTCTCTTTCTTCAGGAGCCCCATCAATGTCTCCATAATCTTGAGCTTGAGCTTGACCTTTTTTAGCTAATACATTTGTAATAGCAGCTGTTAGCGTTGTTTTTCCATGATCAACATGGCCAATAGTACCTATGTTGACATGTGGTTTGTTTCTTTCGAACTTCTCGCGAGCCATTTTGAATTAAAGAATCGAGGGTTTAATAGTGTTTTAGTTTAGAGATCAGGAGTTGCCCTGATTCTTGGAAATGATAGCTTCAGCAACATTACGAGGAACTTCCTCATAATTTGCGAACTCCATTGAAAATATACCCCGACCTTGAGTCATTGATCGGAGTTGAGTGGCATAACCGAACATTTCGGCTAAGGGCACTTTAGCCTGTACCTTAGACAATCCATCATCAACAGATTGTCCTTCTACTTGACCTCTTCTGGAAGAGAGATCACCAATTACAGATCCAAGAAAGTCGTCAGGACTTTCGACCTCAACTTTCATCATAGGCTCTAAAAGGACAGGATTGCATTTTTTAACCCCATCTTTAAAAGCCATGGAGCCTGCAATTTTGAAGGCCATTTCAGATGAGTCTACATCGTGGAATGAACCATCGACTAGTGTTACTTTTACATCAATGAGTGGATAACCGGCAAGAACACCAGATTCACAGGTCTCTTTCATTCCATTAGAGGCAGGACCAATATACTCTTTTGGTACAGCTCCACCAACAATTTTGTTGACAAATTCAAAACCTTTACCAACTTCAGCAGGTTCCATTTCAATAATTACATGACCATATTGACCTTTACCTCCAGTCTGTCTTGCATATTTACCTTCCCCTTTAGAACTAGACCTAATAGTTTCTCTGTATGAAACCTGGGGAGCTCCTATGTTTGCTTCAACTTTAAATTCCCTTAACATTCTGTCAACAAGGATTTCTAAGTGCAACTCACCCATACCTGCAATGACAGTTTGATTTGTCTCTGGATCTGTACTTACCCTAAATGTTGGATCCTCTTCAGATAAAGCAGTTAAAGCTTTTGATAGTTTTTCCATGTCGCCTTTAGTTTTTGGCTCTACAGCTACTGAGATAACTGGTTCAGGGATAAACAATGTTTCCAAAACTATTGGATCTTCTGTGTTACACAAAGTATCACCAGTTGTTGTGTTCTTAAGACCTAATACAGCTCCTAAATCCCCAGCCCTTAATTCATCTACCTCCTCTCTTTCATCAGCCTTAAGAATAACTAATCTAGAAATTCTCTCTTTAGCGTCCTTTGTAGAGTTCATGACATAACTTCCCTTTGAAAGAACACCTGAATACATTCTTACAAAAGTTAATTTTCCATAGGGATCTGACATCACTTTGAATGCTAATGCACTGAAAGGAGCATTATCATCTGAAGGTCTAACATCTTCTTTTCCACTTGGAAGAACACCTTGTATTGGTTTCACATCAACTGGAGCTGGCAAGTAATCAACTACAGCGTCTAATACAAGTTGGACACCTTTATTCTTAAAAGCTGAACCGCATAATACAGGAACCAATCCATGTTTTAAGACCCCTTCCCTAATACCTTTTTTGAGTTGTTCTTCAGATAATTCTCCTGTTTCAAGGAATATTTCTATTAACTCTTCATCATTTTCTGCAACACTTTCCATTAACTTTAATCTCCACTCAGCAGCTTCATCCTCCATTTCAGATGGAATTGGCCCTTCTTCAATATCAGTACCTAAATCGTTTTTGTAAAGATATGCTTTGTTGGCTACTAAATCAATAATGCCTGTGAGATCACCTTCAGCCCCAATAGGTAACTGGATTGGAAGAGCATTTGCCTTAAGTCGATCTTTAATTTGCTTATTAACCTTTAAAAAATCCGCACCAGTTCTATCCATTTTATTCACAAAAACCATTCTTGGAACAGAATATCTATCTGCTTGACGCCAAACCGTTTCGGATTGAGGCTGAACTCCACCAACTGCGCAAAATACAGCTATAACACCATCCAACACACGCATTGATCTTTCAACTTCAATAGTAAAGTCAACGTGTCCAGGAGTATCTATAATATTAATCCTATGATCTTGCCAACTAGTAGATATTGCTGCAGCAGTAATAGTAATTCCCCTTTCTCTTTCTTGATCCATCCAATCTGTTACAGCGGCACCATCATGTACCTCTCCTATCTTATGAACTACACCTGAATAAAACAAAATTCTTTCAGTTGTTGTTGTCTTACCTGCATCAATATGAGCGGCTATACCTATGTTCCTTACTCGTTCCAGGGGAAAGTCGCGTGCCAATTTTAAAACTCCAAATAAAATAATTTTTGTTAAGTGTAGTTCACCCTAAAAGCAAACTTTAATAATAATAAACTACTTAAGTACCTTTTGATGAAATTAATATCTGTAATGTGCAAAAGCTTTATTAGCTTCTGCCATTTTATGAGTATCTTCTCTTTTTTTAACGGCACTACCAGTTTCATTTGCTGCATCCATCAACTCTCCAGCGAGTTTTTGGGACATGCTTTTACCATTTCTTGCTCGTGAGAATGTAACAAGCCATCTTAATGCCATAGCCGTCCCCCTTTCTTGGCGAACTTCCATAGGTACTTGGTATGTTGCACCACCAACTCTTCTAGCTCGTACTTCAACAAGAGGAGTGGCATTTTTTACAGCTGTTTCAAATAATTCAACTGCATTACTACCTGTTCTCTCGCTTATTAAAGAAAACGCATCAGACAATATTCTTTGAGCTGTAGATTTTTTACCATGTTTCATCAATCGAGAAATCATCATTGAAGCAAGATGACTATTAAATTGAGGATCAGGAAGTACTGGTCTTTTTACTGCTGCATTACGACGTGACATGTTTTAAAAAAAATGATGTTTAAAAATTAATCTTTTGGAGCTTTTGCTCCATACTTAGATCTGGATTGACGTCTATCTTTGACTCCAGCCGTATCTAAAGTTCCTCTTATTATATGATATCTAACTCCTGGCAAATCCTTGACTCTTCCACCCCTGAGCAAAACTACAGAGTGTTCTTGCAAATTATGTCCAATCCCAGGGATATAAGCAGTTACTTCGAAACCAGAAGTTAATCTAACCCTAGCAACTTTTCTTAAAGCTGAATTAGGCTTCTTGGGTGTTGATGTATATACTCTTGTACATACCCCTCTTCTCTCAGGGCAAGCTTTTAATGCAGGAGATTTTGTTTTCTTTGTCAGACGTTTTCTTTCTGAACCTACTAATTGTGAGATGGTGGGCATCTATTGAACTTAGATAAAAATAAACATTTAACTATCATAACCTTT
>JFNH01000167.1 GCA_000634415.1 Prochlorococcus sp. scB245a_519A13
ATTTAACTATCATAACCTTTTGCGAGCACCAACTAAAAGTTTTTTATTATAATTTTTTTAAATTTCGTCAAATTAAAATTCTTTGGTAAATATTCATTATCTTTAGATTTATTTTCATTTTTATTTTTATAATAGGAATACATAAATAACTAAATAGAATTAAATAATCTATGGTAGAGAGTATCAAAAGAATCGTTGGCCCATATAAAGATAGTTATTCCCCAAATGGAATAATTGGGGAGAAAGATGCCTGTGGAGTTGGTTTCATAGCACATGTCAAAGGTATAGAAAGCAACTGGATACTTAAACAATCACTTAAGGGCCTTAACTGCATGGAGCATAGAGGAGGTTGTGGTGGAGATAGTGACTCAGGAGATGGAGCAGGGATTTTATGTTCAATTCCATGGGAATACCTAGAAAAGGAAATAGATCTAAAAAATACACAAGGATTGCATAGAGGTTTAGGCATGGTTTTTATGCCTAATAAAGAAGAGAAAATTGAAAAATGTAAATCAATATGCGATCAGGAAGCAGAAAAATTAAAAGTTAACAAAACATCTTGGAGAACAGTACCTGTCAATAACGAAATCTTAGGTCCTTTAGCTAAAGCAAATGCTCCGTTCATCTCTCAGTGGTTTTTATACATAGATAAAAAAGATCATCAGGATATTGAGAGGCTTTTATTTCAATTAAGAAAAAGAATTGAAAAAAAAATAAGAGAAACTTTTAAAAACCATGTTGGGGATTGTGAATTTTATTTTGCCTCACTAAGTTCTCAAACAGTTGTTTATAAAGGCATGGTACGTTCTGAAATATTGTCTGAGTTTTATCAAGATCTAAAAGAAGAGAGTTTTAAAGTCTCATTTTCTGTTTATCATCGTAGATTTAGCACCAATACACTTCCAAAATGGCCACTAGCTCAGCCCATGAGATTTTTAGGTCATAATGGCGAAATAAATACTCTTTTAGGTAATATCAATTGGGCTAAAGCTTCAGAAACACATATCGATAATTTTTGGGGAGAGTTATCTCAAGAAATCAAGCCCATTGTAGATGTAAACAAAAGTGATTCATCAAATCTTGATGCAACCCTAGAAATTAATATTCGCTCAGGTCAACCAATAACTGATTCATTATTAAAACTTGTTCCTGAAGCATTTAGAGATCAACCAGAACTTGAGGAGAGAGAGTATATAAAAGCTTTTTATGAATATTCTGCAAGCCTACAAGAAGCTTGGGATGGTCCAGCACTCCTTGTATTTGCTGATGGAAATTTTGTCGGAGCAACGCTTGATAGAAATGGCCTAAGACCAGCAAGATATTCAATCACTAATGATGGTTTTGTAATAATGGGTTCTGAAACAGGAGTAGTAGATCTTGAAGAAGAAAGAGTAATAGAGAAAGGTCGATTAGGACCGGGACAAATGTTGGCGGTTGATTTTCATCAGAATAGAATCCTAAGAAATTGGGAAGTAAAATCTGAAGCCGCTAAAAGGCATGATTATAAAAATCTTCTCAGTAATAGAAGTATAAAAATCGAGAAAAATGCATGGGTTAAAGCCTGCAAACTAAAAGACCTTGAGTTGTTGCAACAACAAACTGCATACGGGTTTTCAGCGGAAGATAATGACCTTATCTTAGATTCAATGGCTTCATTAGCTAAAGAGCCAACTTATTGCATGGGCGACGACATCCCATTAGCAGTTCTTTCATCTAAGCCACATATTTTATACGACTACTTTAAGCAAAGATTTGCGCAAGTTACTAATCCTCCTATTGATCCTCTGAGAGAAAAACTTGTAATGAGTTTAGAGATGCATCTAGGAGAAAGATGTACACCATTTGAAATTAAAGATGCTAAACCTTTTATTCATTTACAAAGTCCGATTCTCAATGAGGAAGAACTCATTTCCATCAAAAAATCAAAAATTAAATCTCAGACAATTTCAAGTTTGTTTGATTTAGAGGAAGGTATTCAAGGCTTAGAGAACCAATTAAAACTAATCTGCAAACAGAGTGAGCTGTCTATACAAGAAGGTTGCTCTTTAATTATCATTTCTGATAAGGGAATTAATCCTAAAAAGACTTTCATACCTCCTCTACTTGCTGTTGGAGCAATTCATCATTATCTTCTTAAAAAAGAAATTAGGCTAAAAGCTTCTCTAATAATTGAGACCGGTCAATGTTGGAGCACACATCACTTAGCTTGTTTAATTGGATATGGAGCAAGCGCAGTTTGCCCTTGGTTGACCTTCGAAGCGGGTAGACACTGGTTAAAACATCCAAAAACACAAAAACTCATTGATAGCAAAAAAATAAATCCATTATCAATAGTTGATGTTCAAGAAAATATTAAAAAAGCTCTAGAAGACGGTCTAAGAAAAATTCTCTCAAAAATAGGCATCTCACTTTTATCTAGTTATCATGGTGCACAAATTTTTGAAGCTGTAGGCCTTGGATCTGATTTAATAAAAATTGCTTTTGATGGTACAACAAGTCGTATCGCTGGCATAACATTAAAAGAATTAACTAATGAAACACTTTCAATACATACGAAAGCCTATCCAGAGATCGATTTAAAGAAATTAGAATTTTTAGGATTTGTACAATTTAGAAATAATGGAGAATATCATTCCAATAACCCAGAGATGTCCAAAGTCTTACATTCGGCGGTAAAACAAGGGCCAGGATACGATCATTTTGAAACTTACAAAAAACTTATTAGTAATAGACCGACAACATCTCTTAGAGATTTACTAACAATTAATTCAAAAAGAAAAAGTATCCCATTAGAGGAAGTTGAAAGTGTTGAATCAATTTGCAAAAGGTTCTGTACTGGAGGAATGAGTTTAGGTGCCTTATCCAGAGAAGCGCATGAAGTTTTAGCAGTTGCAATGAATAGAATTGGTGGAAAAAGTAATAGTGGAGAAGGGGGAGAAGATCCAGCTCGTTTTAATGTTTTAAATGATATCGATGAAAATACTAAGTCAGCGACTTTGCCATTTATTAAAGGCTTAAAGAATGGAGACACCGCATGCTCGGCTATTAAACAAATAGCATCAGGAAGATTTGGAGTTACACCTGAATATCTAAGAAGTGGTAAACAACTCGAAATTAAAATGGCTCAAGGTGCAAAACCCGGAGAAGGTGGACAATTACCTGGTCCAAAAGTTGATTCTTACATTGCAAAACTAAGAAATAGTAAACCTGGAGTAGCTTTAATATCTCCTCCCCCGCATCATGATATTTATTCAATTGAAGATCTAGCTCAACTTATCCACGACTTACACCAAGTTCATCCAAAAGCGAAAGTAAGCGTTAAACTTGTTTCTGAAATTGGTATAGGCACTATTGCTGCTGGAGTAAGCAAAGCTAATGCAGATGTAATTCAAATATCAGGCCATGACGGAGGTACAGGTGCTTCACCCCTGAGTTCTATTAAACATGCAGGTTTACCATGGGAACTTGGTGTTGCTGAGGTTCATAAATCTCTCTTAGAGAATAACTTACGCGAAAGAGTAATTTTGAGAACTGATGGAGGTCTTAAAACAGGCTGGGACGTAGTTATTGCAGCTTTACTAGGTGCTGAAGAATACGGTTTTGGTTCTGTAGCGATGATTGCTGAAGGATGCATAATGGCTCGGGTTTGTCATACAAATAAGTGTCCTGTTGGAGTTGCCACTCAAAAAGAAGAATTAAGAAAAAGATTTAAAGGTATTCCAGAAAATGTCGTCAATTTTTTCTTGTATATTGCTGAAGAAGTAAGACAAATAATGTGTAGTATCGGTGTTTCTAATATGGAAGAACTGATTGGTAATCAAGAATTTCTTTCTGCAAGAAATATCGATCTTCCAAAAACTTCTAATATTGATCTTTCCTCTTTAGTAAATGAACACTCAACCCCGGATAGAGCATGGTTAAAACACTTAAAAACTGCCCATAGTAATGGTTTTGTATTAGAAGACGAGTTTTTGTCTGATACTAAATTTATAAATTCAATTAAAAATCACGAAATATTAACCAAAGATATTGAGATAAAAAATACAGATAGAAGTGTTTGTGCGAAAATATCAGGCGAAATCGCAGAACTTCACGGCAACACAGGCTTCAATGGCGAACTCAACTTAAATTTCAAAGGATATGCAGGACAAAGCTTTGGTGCCTTTTTATTGAAAGGAATGAATGTTCAATTAATCGGAGAAGCAAATGATTATGTTTGTAAAGGAATGAATGGAGGAATACTCACAATAATTCCACCAAAAATAAATGAAATCTCCTCCGAACAAGTCATCCTAGGAAATACTTGTCTTTATGGAGCAACAGGTGGAAAATTATTTGCACTAGGAAAATCTGGAGAAAGATTTGCAGTTAGAAATAGTGGTGCTACAGCGGTAACAGAAGGAGCAGGTGATCATTGTTGTGAGTACATGACTGGAGGGAAAGTTGTTATTCTAGGTTCCACAGGAAGGAATATTGGTGCGGGCATGACTGGTGGAATAGCTTTTATAATCGATGAAAATAATGATTTAAGTAATAAAGTAAATAAAGAAATAGTAAGCATTCATCAAATAACTTCATCAAAGCAGGAAAATATCTTATTGGAAATTATTAGAGAATATCAAGCAAAAACAAATAGCTTAAAGGCTGCAAAAATAATTGAAAATTGGTCTCATTTTAAGAGTGCTTTCAAATTGATTGTCCCCCCAAGCGAAGAAGAGATTCTTGGTTTGTAAAAATGTAAATGCCTTTCTTTGTAAAAACTGAAATTATAAAAAAAGAATACTTGATTAATAATGATTTAAAACGAAAAATAATTAACGAACATATTGATTGGGTAAAAAAATTAAAAAAAGAGGGATTTAATATAAAAAGTGGCTTTTTGGTAGATGAGTTAAATAGGCCAGGTGACGGCGGATTACTTATTCTTGAGATGAATAATTATAGAAATGCACTAAAAATAATTAAAAATGATCCAATGATTAAAAATGATCTAGTTGAATGGAAATTAAATGAGTGGGTAGATCCAAATAAATGAGTATTACTATCTTGGATACTTTTTCATAAGTTTTTGAATCTCTTCAGCATGGTAGCTACTACGAGTTAAAGGAGAACTAACTACTTGCATGAAGTGTAAATCTTTTTCCCCGAACGCTTTAAAGTAGTTAAATTTTGAAGGACTTACAAATCTTTTAACAGGTAAATGATTAGGGCCAGGAGATAAATATTGGCCAATAGTAACAATATCAACGAAATTACTTTTTAAATCCTTAAGCAGACTTAAGACCTCCTCGTCTTTTTCCCCTAAACCAAGCATAAAGCCTGACTTTGTATAAATTTTGGGAGAATAGTCTCTGGTTCTTTTAAGCAACTCAAGAGTTCTTTCATATTTGCCTTGAGGTCTTACTTTTTTATATAGCGAAGACACAGTCTCAATATTGTGGTTTAAAACGTTTGGATTTGAATCAAGAACTTTTTCAAGCGCTTTCCAGTTACCACAAAGATCAGGTATTAAAAGCTCAATAGTAGTTTCAGGAGATTTTTCTCTTATTTGCTGAACACATTGAAAAAATTGAGATGCGCCACCATCCTCAAGATCGTCTCTATTAACTGATGTGATTACAACATGCTTAAGCTTCATTCTAAAAACAGCTTCGGCTAAACGATATGGTTCAGTTGGGTCTAAGTCTCTCTTAGATTTATCAAAATCAATATCGCAATATGGACATGCCCTAGTGCAACCAGGGCCCATTATGAGGAAAGTTGCAGTTCCACTCGCAAAACATTCGCCGATATTTGGACAGCTTGCTTCTTGACATACGGTATTGAGATTTAAATCATTTAATAAATTTGCAGTATTACCAATTCGTTCAACTTGTGGAGCTTTGACCCTTAACCACTCAGGTTTTGAAATTAAACTATTAGGATTATTAGTCACATTAAATCTTCTTGACCTGTAATTTTATTTTACTAAAAACAATATGAATTAACTATTTATAATTTCAAAGACGAAGCTCATTCAAAAACTGAAGTAACTAAATAAATGAATTCAACTAATCCTTCTGCAATTTAGAAAATCTTCATTAAATTTACACGTTACACAACGTTTTTGTTTCATTAACTAAAATTGAATCAGATTTCAGAACGTAATTTTTAATACAGATATAAGAACATACTATTACTAAAATCATAGCTAAAAAAGTAAAAAATAAAATGATTATTTTGTACTAAAAAGTGTTTTTTTAATTATTTTTTGATACAGTAAAAAATATATGTAATAAAACATTGACTTTTAAATTTAAAAGAAAACGTATTTTATTATCGGAAAGAAGTAAAACCTCTAAAGCAGTAGGGTATGCTAGAGCTACTCATAACGAATATGAATATTTAGAAGAGCAAATAAAAATTTTGAAGGAAGAGGGTTGCAGTTTAGTTTTCTCTGAATTGATAAGTTTAGATGAAGAAATCAAACCCCAACTCAATAAAGCTGTAAATTCCTTATCAAAAGGCGATCAATTAATAATAACTCAGCTTGATCGAGCATTTAAAAATAAAAAAGAATGTTTGATAACAATAAATAAACTTATAAATAAGGATATTCAATTGCGAACTTTGACTGGTTTTTTTGCTGCTAATGAATCTGATAATGCAAATTCTTTAATTTTTAAAATTTTATATGAATTAGATAATTTAGAAGACAAAAGTTTAGGTGAAAGAAAAAAAGAACAACTATTACGCAGAAAATTATCTGGAAATAATTTGGGAGGAAGGCCCAAAATAAGTCCTCTAAAAGAATCTTTAGTAATCAGATTGCGTAATGAAGGATATTCTTATCGATCAATCAGATCACAAACAGGAATTGCGTTGTCAACAATAAGAAGAGTAATTTTGGAAGGAGAACTAACATAAAATGAAGAGGAAAGAAATTGAAAATTTAATTAAAGAAAATTTTAAAGATACAGCGTTGCGTATTTATGAATTAGATAATGAAGATAGAAAAAGTTTATTAGCTGAATATAGAGAATGGATTATGAATGATTTAGATTTTGAAGAAGTAATGATGTTGCCTTATGAAGCATATACTGACAAATTAGATTCTAATTTCTTAGAAGATTCAATTTAGTCCTAAATAGTATATTTTTTATTAAATTCATATACTTCTTTTGATATTAATGGTAGGAAAGAAGAATCTTTAGAATATTTTTCACCATCACAAAAAACAACTAATAAAGTATGTAGAGATTGACTATTAGTCCACCAAGCAGAATCATGTCTAACTTCTGACATTAAACCTGCTTTACTCCAAAGATTAATGCTTTCTGGTAAGCCTGCACCCAAAAAACCATCTATTTGATTAAGGGAATCGTTTTTAAGAACAACTTTATCTAAATTTCTTTTTAAAAAACTTCGTAAATTTAAATCATTTCTTTGATAATCAATATGAATCATAATTTCCTCCAAAACCCTTGCAGCCGAATCAGAATTCATAGCGTTTCTATTTTTATTATTATGTCCATAAAATTCTTTTTCACGACCAAATGGTCCATCATCCCAGGTCTTCTGACAGCAATTTAAACCACTCAATTCCTCCCAATGTAAATCATGTAGCCAATCGTTTATTATACTCCTTTGATATTTCCAATTTTCCCATGATGCGCCCTCAATACTAGGTCCACTTGTTGTTCCAGTAAGTAAATCAATTAAATAGCTTGTTGCATTATTACTTGAGAAAGATAACATTTTCCTTACAGCATCAATAATTTCATCCGATAATAATAAACTTCCTTTTTTAATCCAATAATATGTAGCAAGACCATAAACCAACTTGACTATGCTGGCAGGGTAAAACATTTTTTTATTATTTATGCCAGTGCCAAAACCTTTAAATACACTTTTATTTCCACTTTTATAATTAATCCAAGTTATGGCAATATCTTCACTTGAAAAATCTTTATTATAAGAGCATACTCTCCCTAAAATATCATTTAAGGCTAGACCCATCTCTTCACTTAAATAGTAAAAGGACATTGTATGGAAAATTATAAAAATCCTATCTCACTATTTAAACAAACTAATTTTTCAAAAACTATTTGGTGGAAATTAAAAGTTAATATTTCGGGATATCAAAATGAAACAGAAGATAAATTAGTTACTGAAATACTTAAAAATAGAATTTTTAGGCTTATTTATCCAAATATTTATCAAAACAATCATAAATTTTCAAGAATACTAGTTCAACTATATGAAGATGGCTATGTCTGTTGGATAAATTTAGATGGATTACTTATTGAGAAATACGAATTCAGAAAAAATAACAGCTTAGAAAATGAACACTTCTTTATAAAAGATAAGGTTAACTCAATTTTAAAATGGATCAAGGATCAATCTGAGTTAAATAATGAATATCTTTGGGGAGGTACATTAGGACCCAATTATGATTGTTCTGGATTAATTCAGACTGCTTTTTTAAAGCATCAAATTTATATACCTCGAGACTCTTTTCAAATAAAAAGTTTTTGTAAGCATCTTTTTTATTACAAAGAATCGTATGCGGTTCTACGGCCTGGCGATCTTTTATTTTTTGGAAATGAAAAAAAATGTGATCATATTGGAATCTACAAAGGAGACGGATTCTATTACCATAGCTCTGGAATGGATTTTGGAAGAAATGGAATAGGATTAGATACCCTAAAAAAGTCTAATGATAAAATCTCATTGCATTATAAATCTAAACTTATTTCGGCAGGAAGAGTAGTTAGAAATTATAGATGGGACCGCACTATACGTTAATTAATAGAGCTCAACTTAAAATTTTAAATTAAATTAAAATATCACTTATTCTTTTATTTAGAAATTAACCAGCAGTCCAAATGTTTTTAATGATTGGCATTATGGTATCTAAGTGTAATGTCCCAACAAGTAACCAAGCAAAAACAGCTCCTCCACATCCTCCTAACCAAAATCCACTGGTAAAATCAGCCCAACCAGCTCTTGTAAATAAGTCCTTTGGCGGATTATTAACAGTCGCATCTGGAGGTTGAACATTAGGTGCTTTACCAGGTGCATTGTATAGAACAAAAAGTGCTGTCAAAATATGAACAGCTCCAATAGTAGCGAGAAGTCCAGCTGTTAGAGCAAATTCAGAATTTCTTAATGGGCCAGTCATGGTAAAAGGTCCGTATAGAAGATATCCAAAAGCTGCTCCAGTTTCTAAACCTCTAAAATTAGGAGAAATACCTTCTCTGTAAAAAGGTAAATTATTTATAAAGGCTTTAGTAAAATAACCACTATTAACTGGAGTAGCTAAATTACCAACACAAGGATCAGCAACTGTTTTTACGGCCCATTGTTCTGCTACGCCAATATCATTTGGTTGTACAGAAGTATCTATGTATTTCTCATCAAACTTTATAGAACTTGTTGATTCAGAGAATGATTTTTGAAAGTCGCTCATTTTTTTAATAGTTTAGTGTTTGATAATTTATTCAGTTGCTGTAATTAATCTTCCAATTAATACGATAAAAACAGCAGGCATTGCTATACCAATTAATGGAACAAAAATTGAGGGTAAAAGACTTGGTAAATCAGATGGCATAGTTCTTTAAACATCTTTAAACACTTTAGTATTTATAATCGAAATAATGTTAATTTTATTACTGGATGATATAAAAATTATTAACTTTTTACATGTTAAATTTTTTCGCAATTTTACTTATTATTTTTATAGGAATATTACTTCTAGTTTTTAAAAAAAGAAGCCTTAAAAAGTTAATAAATCAAAGCAATTTAAATTCTATTAAATTAAAGAAAAATAAAAAAAGTAATAATAAATTTCTATTTAAAAAAAATAGTTATTTATACAATCACGAAGAAACAAAGTACTCAGTATTTTATAAAAATTCTCAAAGAAATAAAATGATTAGTCTTTTTCAGGGTGATACAGAAAATAAATTAAAGGCATTAAAAATTGCGGAAGAATTGGCTGATAAATCAACATTACCAATTTTACGAAAAGGCTTAAAAGATATTTCTCCTGAAGTCGTTGAAATTTCGGCTTTATTAATAGGACAGTTCAAGTAAACAATCAATTTTGCTTAGCACTGTTTATTGATCTAATTCTGTAAATTGGACGACTTTGACTTTCATGATATGTCCTAATTAAAAGTTCACTCAATAATCCAAAGCTAAATAATTGAACACCAGCAATTCCTAAGATTAATGCAAACATTAGCAACGGGCGATTTCCAATATCCTCACCCATTATTTTTAAAACTATCAAATAAGAACTTATCGCAAGGCTAAAGAAAATACTTATAATGCCAACAAAGCCAAATCCATACATCGGTCTTGTTAAAAATTTAGTCATAAACCAAACAGTTAGTAAATCCATTAAAACTCTAAAAGTTCTATCAATTCCATATTTACTAGATCCATATTGCCTGCTCCTATGATTTACTTTAATTTCTTTGATTCTTGCACCTTCAATTTTTGCTAATACGGGCAAAAACCTGTGAAGTTCCCCATATAACTTTATATCTTCTATTATTTCTTTCTTAAATGCTTTTAATGAGCAACCATAGTCATGCAACTTCAAACCTGTTACGTGAGCTATTAACTTATTCGCAATTTTTGATGGTATCTTTCTATTAATTAATTTATCTTTTCTATCAAACCTCCAACCACAAACCAAATCATAACCATTATTAATTTCTGAAATTAATAAAGGAATATCATTTGGATCATTCTGTAAATCACCATCCAAAGTAATAACAATATCGCCCTTAGAATTATCAAAGCCAGCTGACATTGCTGCAGTTTGACCATAATTTTTGCGAAGAGAAATTACTGACAATTCTTTAATTTTGAGAGTTAGTTGCTTTAATACTTGATGAGTATTATCTTTAGAACCATCATTTACAACAATCAATTCAAAATTAAATTTATGAGAAGACATTACATTTATAACTTCATCCAATAAAAGACCAATACTCTCGCTTTCATTGAAAACTGGGATGATAATAGAAATTAATTGTTTTATATCTGACATTTATATTTAATAATAATTACACAATTTTAACTTAATTTAGAACTTTGAAATTAAACAAAAAAAATCACCACGTTTGTGGTGATTTAAATTATTTAAGAGAAATTTAACCAAACTTACCTGAAGTAGAAGCGATAACAAATGCCCCAAATGTAAGTATGTTTCCAATAGTAAAATGTGCTAATCCAACTAATCGAGCTTGAACAATTGAAAGTGCAACTGGCTTATCTCTCCAGCCAACAAGGTTAGCAATTGGAGTACGTTGATGAGCCCAAACTAATGTTTCAATTAACTCTTGCCAGTAACCACGCCATGATATTAAGAACATGAAGCCAGTAGCCCAAACTAAGTGACCGAATAGGAACATCCAAGCCCAAGGAGATAGAGAATTTACTCCAAATGGATTATATCCATTAATAAGTTGAGCAGAGTTTAACCAGAGATAATCTCTAAACCAACCCATCAGATAAGTTCCTGATTCGTTAAATTGTGCTACGTTACCCTGCCAAATCGCTAGGTGTTTCCAATGCCAGTAGAAAGTTACCCATGCTAGTAAATTTAATGCCCAGAACATAGCTAAATACATAGCGTCCCATGATGAACTATCACAAGTACCTCCACGTCCTGGTCCATCGCAAGGGAAAGCGTAACCTAAATCTTTCTTATCGGGAATTAATTTTGTTCCTCTAGCATCAAGTGCACCTTTGATAAGGATTAATGCAGTTGTATGAAGACCTAAAGCGATAGCATGGTGAACTAAGAAATCTGCTGGGCCGATAGGTAAGAAAGCACTTAATGCATCTTGTCTATTGATAAGATCCATCCAGTAATGATTACCTGGTAATGAATTAGCTGCGAGAGTTGCTGAACTTGTAGGATCAGATAATAGAGCATTAAAGCCATACATCATCTTACCTTGAGAAGCTTGAACAAATTGAGCAAATACTGGCTCAATTAGAATTTGCTTTTCAGGATTACCAAAAGCTACAACAACATCGTTATGAACATAAATTCCAAGAGTATGGAATCCAAGCAACATTGTTACCCAACTAAGGTGACTTATCAAAGCTTCCTTTGTTCCAAGAACTCTTGCTAATACATTGTCTTTATTTAATTCCGGATCATAATCTCTTACAAAGAAAATAGCACCATGTGCAAATGCGCCAACCATCAAGAACATTGCTATGTACTGATGATGACTATATAAAGCAGATTGTGTAGTGTAGTCCCTAGCAATAAAAGCATAAGAAGGAAGGGCACCCATGTGTTGCGCTACAAGAGAAGTTGCTACACCAAGTGATGCTAAAGCTAGTCCAAGTTGGAAATGTAATGAATTATTTACAGTTTCATATATTCCATCATGATTAATTCCGAAACTACCTTTATGAGGATCATTAGGATGTCTTGTATTATGAGCTTCTGTAATTTCTTTGAGGCTATGACCAATACCGAAGGTATTTCTATACATATGACCAGCAATTACAAAAACTGTTCCTATCGCAATATGGTGATGCGCAATATCAGTAAGCCATAATGCTTCACTTTGAGGATGAAGACCGCCTAAGAAAGTAAAGATTGCTGTTCCTGCTCCCTCTGCTGTGCCAAAAACTTGATCTAGAGAATCAGGATTTTGGGCATATGCTCCCCAGTTTAAAGTAAAGAAAGGAGCTAATCCTGCAGGGTGTGGAAGGACTGTTAACCAGTTATCCCAACCTACATGCTGTCCTCTTGATTCAGGTATAGCAACATGAACTAAATGACCTGTCCAAGCGATACTACTAAAACCAAATAATACAGCTAGATGATGATTTAATCTTGACTCTGCATTTTTAAACCATGCTAAAGAAGGTCTGAATTTTGGCTGTAAGTGTAACCAACCAGCAAATAAAGTCCAACAAGCCAAAATACTCATAAAAATTGAAGCTTGGAAGAGTTGCTCATTAGTTCTCATTCCAATTGTGTACCACCAATGGTAGAGACCTGAGTAAGCTATATTTACTGGACCGCTAGCACCAGCTTGTGTCATTGCTTCTGTGATACCAGATCCAAAATGTGGATCCCAAATAGCATGAGCTATAGGACGAACGTGAGTTGGATCAAGTACAAATTGCTCGAAGTTTCCTTGCCAAGCAATATGAAATAAGTTACCAGCTACCCAGAGGGCGATTATTGCTAGATGACCAAAATGTGTAGAGAAAAGCTTCTGATAGAGCTTTTCCTCGGTCATACCATCATGACTTTCAAAGTCGTGAGCGGTAGCTATTCCGTACCATATTCGTCGGGTTGTAGGGTCCTGAGCTAGACCCTGGTTAAATGATGGAAATTTTGTTGCCATTGAATTAAAAAGGTGAAGTTCAGGTAATTAGCCCAAGCCGAAAAGGCGAGCATGGAAGAAAGCCCATGTGGTAGCAATACCACCGACTAAGAAGTGTGTTACTCCTACTGCTCTACCCTGAGTGATAGATAAAGCTCTTGGTTGAATAGTTGGAGCAACTTTAAGTTTATTATGTGCCCAAACAATTGATTCGAATAATTCTTGCCAATATCCTCTTCCACTAAAGAGGAACATTAAGCTAAATGCCCATATGAAGTGAGCTCCTAAGAACATCAAACCATACATGCTTATGGATTGACCATAACTTGTTAATACTTGAGAAGCTTGTGCCCAAAGGAAATCTCTTAACCAACCATTAATAGTAATGGAGCTTTGTGCGAAATTACCACCAGTAAGTCCCCAAACATCACTCTGCATTTTCCAAGAGAAGTGGAAAATAACAATTGATAAACAGTTATACATCCAGAAAAGTGCCAAGAATACGTGATCCCATGAAGAAACTTGACATGTACCACCTCTTCCAGGTCCATCACAAGGGAATCTAAATCCTAAAGAAGCTTTGTCAGGGATCAACCTTGAACTTCTTGCATAAAGTACTCCTTTGAGAAGTATCAAAACAGTTACGTGGATTTGGAAAGCATGAATATGATGAATCATTAAATCAGCTGTCCCTAATTGAATTGGAGCTATAGCAACCTTTCCACCAACTTCTACTAAACTTCCATTAAAAACTTCACTTAAAGCTTTGTGAGGTAATGCTTCTGCAGTACCTGCTAAAAGAGAAGTTCCAACAGCAGATGCTTGAATACTTTGTACCCATTGAGCAAAAATTGGCTGAAGTTGGATTGCAGAATCACTAAACATATCTTGAGGTCTTCCCAAAGCTCTCATAGTATCGTTGTGAATATAGAGTCCAAAACTATGGAATCCTAACCACATACATACCCAATTTAAGTGACTGATTAAGGCATCTCTTGCTTTGAGAATTCTGTCTAATACATTATCAATATGTTTTGCTGGATCATAATCTCTAACCATTGCAATTCCAGCATGTGCACCTGCACCTACAATGAATAGTCCACCTATCCACATATGATGGGTAAACAATCCAAGAACTGTCATGTAGTCAGTAGCTATATATGGATATGGAGGCATCGCATACATGTGATGAGATACAAGTATGCTTATTGATCCAAGCATTGCTAGGTTTACCGCGAGCTGGGCATGCCTACTTTCTGCCATGAACTCAAAAAGACCTTGATGACCTTTAGGAGCAGGAAATAAAATTGGGTCACCTTGCTGTGAATCTAATATTTCTTTCATACTATGACCAATACCGTAATTGGTTCTATACATATGACCACCAATTATTGCTATTACACCAAAAGCTAAATGATGATGTGAAACATCAGTCATCCATAAACTTCCTGTTACAGGATTAAGTCCACCTTTGAAGGTAAGGAAGTCTGAGAAAGCTAACCAATTTAAACTAAAGAAATTACCTGTACCACTTGCTAATCCTGGAAATATCTGACCGATAATTTGTGGATCACAGAGTTGATGCGGCATAGGCATATCTGCAATGGTTGCTATTTCTTTACCGTTAATGACTAAAGGAGAACCTGCATCAATTGCATCTAAGAGAGCTGCAGTAGGAGCTCCGATATGAATACAATGACCAGCCCATGCTAAAGATCCTAGTCCTACTAAACCAGCTATATGGTGATTAAGCATAGACTCGATATCTTGAAACCACTCCATTTTTGGAGCTGCTTTGTGATAATGAAAAATTCCAGCATGAAGCATAAGTGCAGCCATTACTACAGCACCTATTGCTAAAGCCATCAATTCACTCTCATTAGTAATTCCCCATGCTCGCCACATGTGGAATATTCCGGAACTGATTTGAATACCGTTGTAGTTAGCACCAAGATCAGCGTTAAGCATTTCTTGACCAACAATTGCCCATACTTGCTGAGCACCGGGTTTGACATGGGTTGGATCAGCCAACCAGCCTGAATAATTAGAAAATCTTGCTCCATGGAAAAATGCAGCACTCATCCATATAAAAATGACTGCAAGATGTCCAAAATGAGCTGAAAAGATTTTTCTTGTTGCTTCTTCAGCATCGCCTGTGTGCACATCAAAATCATGTGCATCAGCATGCAAATTCCAGATCCAAGTTGTAGTTTTTGGACCCTTAGATAATTTACTTGACCAGAAACCTGGCTTATCTAATTTGGCAAAATCAATAGGTCTTGGATCGGCCTTAACGGGATCCTCCAAAACTTTTTTGTTTTTTTCTCCACTTTCTGGTGGGCTGATGGTCATCTAGCACCTCGAAAATAATTGACATTAAAGCCGATTGATCGGATCTTGAACTTATTGCTAATGATAATGTTCAAGAAAACGAATCCTTCGAAACTTTAAATATTCGTTTCAAAAATAATAAGGCAAAGATTCTTTCGTTATGCATTAACGTAACAAATGTTCTAATGATTGTTACTATATGAATATTTTGTTAAATTCCAGTCCACGACTAAATTATGAGTATTTTTACTCAATTTTTATATAAATTTCTTAAATTTTTTTTTATATTTCAAAGAAAATTTTTTAAATCCAGCGACAGGATATAATTTCAACATAACTATCAAAAGTTTCTGATTTGAAAGGAATTGCTATAGGTCTATCTAATAATTCAAAAGAAATTCTAAAAAGGCTTAAAAAAAACGAATTTGTCAAAGATATATATATTGCAAGTTCTTCAAAAGAGGATGGAAAGGAAAATCAACTTATTCAAGTACAAAAACCTAAAAAAATCTTACTAAAAAAATGGCAGGAAATAGATTTAATAATTTTTATAGGCTCAATTGCTGCATCAATACGCATAATAAATTCATTTTTAACCTCTAAAGATCAAGATCCAGGAGTAATAGTTATAGATAACAAATGTTCCAAGATAGTTCCTTTAATTGGCTTACATCAGTCAAATACACAAAATATTGCATTTCAAATTGCTAGTTTACTTGGTGGCGAAATAATAGAAACTAATAATTCCAATGATAAAAGATTCTTAAATCTTGATGCATTTGGGAATCAATGGGGTTGGAAAAAATCTGGCAACATAAAGGATTGGTCTAAACTAGTAATTAAACAAGCTAAGAACGAAGAAATATTTTGCAAACAATTATCTGGTAATAGATTATGGAAAAATTCAGAATCTGGGGAGATTATTAATCAAATTAATGAAAAAGAAATTGAAAAACCAAATTCAATATTTCATGTGAGTATATTCGAAAATCATGAAACCACTTGGCACCCGCCCGTATTATGGATTGGCATTGGATGTGAAAGAAATACAAGCAAAGAATTAATAGCAAATTCTTTAAATAATTTATTGGAATCGAGAAATTTATCCAAGTATTCAATTGCGGGACTTGCAACAGTTGATATTAAAAAAGAGGAGAAAGGAATATTAGAACTTGCTGAAGAAAAAAACTTGCCTATAAAGTTTTTTAGTAAAGAGGATCTTTCAACAATAATTGTTCCAAATCCTTCAATTGTTGTAGAAAAGGAAATTGGCACCCCTTCTGTCGCGGAAGCCTCTTGCTTAATAGCCGCAGGAGAAGAATCAAAATTATTAGAAGAAAAAAGAATTTTTAAAAATCAATCTGGGGCAGTAACTATCGCTATAGCAGAATCAAAAAATCAATATAATCCAACACATGGCGAAATACATATTATTGGAAGTGGTCCTGGTGATATCTCCTTCCTAACCAGTAATGCAAAAAAAGCACTTTCAAGATGTACTGTTTGGATCGGATACAAAATGTATTTAGATTTAATTAAATCCTTAAAAAGGAATGATCAGGTTTTAATTGAAAGTAAACTTACTGAAGAAAAAGAGCGATGCAGTAAAGCAATTAAACTAGCTGAGGAAGGAATAAAAGTGGCTTTAATTTCTTCAGGTGAATCTGGATTTTATGGCATGGCAGGTTTAGTTTTAGAATTACTTCAAAAAATCAAAAAAGAATACAGACCTTACTTTGAAGTACATCCAGGTATAAGTAGTGTTCAATTAGCGGCTGCGATTAGTGGAGCACCACTCATGAATGACTTTTGTTCAGTAAGCTTAAGCGATAAATTAACTCCATGGTCTTTAATAAAAAAAAGAATTGAAGGAGCTCTTGTGGGTGACTTTGTAATAGCTTTATTTAATCCTCAATCAATTGAAAGAAATTGGCAGCTAAAAAGTGTTATTGATATATGTTTACAAACTAGGCATGGTGATACTCCAGTTTTAATAGCTAGACAAGTAGGGAGAGAAAATCAAACCAAAAAATTTTTTACTTTAAAAACAGTTCCTTTTAAAGAGATTGATATGTTATCAATAATAATTATTGGCAATTCTCAAACCACATTAATAGATGAAATATTTCTTACTCCAAGAGGATATTTACAAGATTAAATTTAGGTAATAAATAAATTATCCATAGAATTTATTTTGCTTTTTTTTAATAAGAATACTAGTCTTTTAAAAAGGATTAAGAAAATACATTGAAAAATATTGGTTTGATTTTATTTGATATAGATGGTGTAATACGAAGCGTAGAAAATAGTTATAGACTTTCATTAAAAAAAACAGTCTACAAATTTACCGGATGGGAGCCAAGTTATATAGATATTGATAATGCAAAAAATGAAGGGTTCTGGAATAATGACTGGGATTTAAGTTTAGAACTTATAAAAAGATGTATAAAAAAAGAGAACTTAAACCTTACAATTCCTCCAAGAGAGGAAATAGTAAAATGTTTTGAAGAGTTTTACTTTGGTGGAGATCCAAGTAAAGATAGTAAATACTGGTCTGGTTACATAACAAATGAGGAGTTATTAGTTGATAAAAAGTTTTTTGATTTAATTCAAGGTAATGGAATAATCTGGGGGTTTGTTAGTGGTGCAGAGTCTGCTTCTGCAAAATTTGTTTTAGAAAAAAGACTTGGACTAAAATCACCACCATTAATATCTATGGGAGATGCCCCTGACAAGCCTGATCCTAAAGGTTTTATTAATTTATCAAAAAAGCTTATTGGAGATAAACTTGGCGAATCAAATATTCCCATTGCATATGTAGGAGATACTATTGCAGATGTAAATACAGTTATAAACGCCAGAAAAGAAATACCATCTCAGAAATTCATAAGCATCGGAATAGCTCCCCCTCATTTACATTTAAGTTCTCGATTAAAAGAACGTAATTCTTACGAAACAAATCTTAGAGATGCAGGCGCTGACTTGATTTTAAATTCTATTTATGACCTTAAAGATATTAACCTTAACTTGTTTTAAGACAAATATTAATTAAAAAATTTTTTAAATAAACACGGAGAGGGAGTTGTTCAGAGTGAACTCATATGGAAGCATATGGAACTATATGGAAGCATAAAAATGAAGAGAGAAGGATTTCCTACCCTAAATCCTACCCCCTATGTTTTTACTGAAATTTAACCTTTAATTTCAATGGTTTGGGGATGTATTTGGATAATGGAGATTCAGACCTTTCACTTTGGGACTTATATTTATGATGATTATAAAAAGGATTAACCTAGTTCAAAAATGTTCTTTGATCAGGTTCAGCAAAATAATAAAATATTTTTGACTATATAGCTATAAGACTAGAAAGCTAGTAAACTAGAAACTAGATAATTTCTTATTCTTGAGAGTTCAAAAGAATATTTTTGAGAAATTTTTTAGATTACTTACATTTGAAAGTAATTTTAAATTGCTTTTTATTTTTAATTTTTTAATATCTATTTTTATATTTGACCTCGTCAAGGCAGAAAGTGATAATGCAAATTTAAATAGTAATAGTGAGCTTGAAATAGATTATTTAGATTCAAGAAATAAATTAGAAGACCTTAATCTTGATTCAGAAACTATTGAACTAATTCTTGAAAATGCGAAAAATAGAGCTGAGATTGATATTGATTATTTAAATCCAAAAAATGAATTGGAGGACTACATTGTTGATACTGGAGATTCTCTATTAATAGAATTTAAAAATAAACCAAGAGGATTAGGATTAATTGAAAGGGAATATGATCCAAAAAATATATCCTATTTAAACCCAAGAAATGACCTTAGAAATTATAAATTAGATGAGGGCGATACTCTAGCAATTAATTTTTTAAAGACTCCGGCGCTAAACGTTAACCAAACAATTGATCAGGAAGGAGAAATATATCTTTCTCGATTGAAATCAACTTATATAAAAGGTCTCAATATATATCAATTAAAAAATTTATTAGAAGAAAAATATAAAGAATTCCTTATTGATCCTGAAATTGAGATCCGAATTTCAGGATTTAGATTCATTGGTTCTGGAATATATTCAATAAGTAACGAAGGAGAGATCATGCTCCCACTACTTAAAGAAACTTACGTTAGAGGGTTAACTACAAATGAAATATCTAATTTATTAAGTAAAAAATATTTAAATTCGGAATATATTTCTTCAGAAGTAGAAATTAGAATAGCTAACTTTAAACCTCAAAGAATCTTAATAACTGGCGAAATAAGAAATCCTGGAATCTATAAATTCCCAGGTTATAGTTCTGGAGAGTTTCTTGCAGTAGAAAATATAAAAGTTGATACATCTCAAAAAGGAGAAATGGGAAATGAAACTAAAGATTCTATTTCACTAGAAATTGATGGCGAAAACACAACTGAAGGACAATTGAATAGTCGTGAATCAAAGTTATCTTCAAATCAGAATGCTCAGAACAATACTACAATGCAAAATTTTCAAGTAAAAAGACCATCTGAAAATTTCACCACTATATCTAATGCAATTAGAAGAGCAGGAGGAATAACATCTAAAACTGATTTGTCTCGCATCGAAATTATAAGAGATATCCCTATTGGGAAAGGAGGTGGAAAACAAAGAGCAGTTATAGACTTTACTTCTTTTATAAATGAAAGTGATCCTACTAACGATATTAGATTATTTGATGGAGATAGAATATTTTTACCAAAGCTTGCAACAGCTTCTAATGATATCATCCCAAAATCAATCCTGAGCGGTCTTTCTCCAAGATTTATAACAGTAGATATTTTTGGTAGAGTCGAAAATCCTGGAACTGTAAAATTACCTTTAGAAGCTGCATTATCAGACGCAATTAATTTAACTGGACCGATAAAACCTTTATCAGGAAAAATTGTTTTGATAAGGTACAACAAAGATGGGACAATTTTGAATAAAAATATTTCATATTCTGCTAGAGCAAAAAGAGGTTCGAGAAAAAATCCTTTTGTAAAAGAAGGTGATTTAATATCTGTTAAAAATAGTATTTTAGGAAAAACTACAGGTGTGATTAGAGAACTTACAGCACCATTTATAGGAATTTATTCAACTAAAGAAGTAATTGAAAGTTTTAATGATTAATTCATCCTTTTGTAGCCATATTTGGCGGGTGTTTTTGTCGTGATGCAGGTATACCCTGCTACGACTGCAATTTCCTACCCTCTACCAAATAATTTCCTACCCTATTTCCTACCCTCCAAAGATGAAATTCCGTGATACTCTGTGAATGTCTCTGATTTTCCTTTTTCTGCATAAGTATTAGTATCACTAGCTTCAGGAACATTATGAACTTCCATGCTCTACCAAAACCACGGAGAGGGAGGGATTCGAACCCTCGACAAAAGTTACCTCCTGTAACTCCTTAGCAGGGAGCCGCTTTCAACCACTCAGCCACCTCTCCAGTTCTTATACATTATCAATTTTTCTGCAAACATTCAAAATTTTTTATTTAATCGAAATGTCTAATCAACTTGAACTCTAGGTAATCTATTTTTAAAAGAACAAAGAATTTCCCACGGTATAGTATTGGATTTTCTTGCCCATTCAAGAGGAGAAATTGTTTTGTCTCCATCAGATCCTAGTAATGTTATGGTACTACCAACTTTAATTTCACTTGAACCTGTTATGTCCACCATCATTTGATCCATAGTTATGGATCCAACTTGAGGATAAAGTTTATGATTATGAATAACGTTTATCTTTCCTGAAAGATTTCTTGGTACTCCATCTGCGTATCCAATACTTAATACAGCCAACTTAGTTTTTCTACTAGTTACAAACTTTCCTCCATAACTTACACCAACACCTGGATCAATAGTTCTAATAAAAGCTACTTTAGCTTTCAAAAATAAAGCTGGTTTAAGTGATAAATTTTTATCTATTTTGTCTAAAGGACTGTATCCATACATAGAAAGCCCAACACGTACCATATGAAAATGAAAATCTTTGTTAATAAGCATTCCCGCAGAATTAGCCAAATGAATCTTAATTTCATTATTTCGATCAAGATTAATTTGCTTTAATAATTCATTAAACTTCATTCTTTGTAATTGTGTAATACTTTTAGCATCTGATGCGTTAGCTTCATCTGCAGAAGATAAATGACTATATATTCCTTCTATTAAAATGTTCTCAAAAGATTTTATTTTCTCAAATTGCTCAACAAATTTTTTAGATTCGAATCCTAATCTTGACATTCCAGTATCAACTTTAAGATGTAAGGGAAATTTCAATCCAAATTGCTTACCAATGTTATTGCAAATTAAACACTCTCTTATACAACTGATAGTTGGCATAAGATCATTTTTAAAACAAATAATAAGATCCCTTTTCCTATAAAGATTTCCGAGGATAAGTATTGGTTTTTTAACTCCAGAAGAACGAAGCTTTATGCCTTCATTTAATGTGGCAACACCTAATTGAGTTGCTCCACCTTTGATAGCATACTCTGATACTAATTTCGCATCATGTCCATATCCATCAGCTTTAACGACTGCCATAAATTGACAATTTTTACTTAATTTTGATCTTAACTGCCTAACGTTTGTTTCTATTTCTTTACCTTTAACTTCGATCCATGCTCTTTGTTTTAGATCTATATCTTTTTCAAAATTTAGAAATTTGTCAAAATTAAATACCTGATTTGTTTGCCTATTTTGCATTAAATTTGCACAAATATATGCGCTTATTGAAATATACAGTTAGCATGACATGTAAATTGTATTTTGGCATGGGCCAGACTCTAGTTTTAAATGCATCTTATGAACCTTTAAACATCACTTCCTGGAAAAGAGCAGTAATTTTGATGATTAAAGGTAAAGCAGAAAGCTTAGAGGAAGATAAAACATATTCAATTCATAGCGGGAAAAAGTTGCCGACAGTTATAAGACTTCGTTACTACGTCAAAGTTCCTTTTAGAGAGGTTTCTTTAACAAGAAAAAATATTCTTCTGAGAGATAATAATTCTTGCCAGTACTGTAACTATAGGGGTAGCGACCTATCAATAGATCATGTTTTACCGAGAAGCAGAGGTGGAACAGATAACTGGGAAAATGTTACTACAGCATGTCTAAAATGTAATGTACAAAAAGGTAATCGAACCCCTGAAGAGGCGAATATGCCCTTAAAACGTCGGCCTTATCGTCCATTAAGTAATCTAAATTTTGAAGCTACAAGACAAATTGATTCTGGCAAGCATAAAGAATGGAGTAAATACGTAATAGGGGTTGCAATCTAATAAAAAAAATCTTAATTTACTTCTTTATTAAAATCTTCCATCATTTTTTTTTGTTCTTGCGCTATGCATGCATTAATCACTTCTTCTAGTTGACCAGCAAGAACTGGCTCAAGAGAAAAATTAGATCCTAATCTATGATCAGTTGTCCTGTTATCTTTAAAATTGTAAGTTCTTATTTTTTCGCTTCTATCGCCTGTTCCAACCTGGGAAAGCCTTTGTGATCTCTCTTTTGCATTGGCTTCTTTTAGTTGAATTTCATACAATTTAGCCCTTAAAATTTCCATGGCTCGTTCGCGATTTTGCAATTGTGATCTCTCTTGAGTACAAAAAACTCTTATTCCTGTAGGCTTGTGGAGAAGATCAATAGCTGTCTCTACCTTATTAACATTTTGTCCCCCTGCACCTCCTGATCTTGCTGTTCCAACCTCTAGATCTGTTGGATCAATTTTAACCTCAACAGGATCAGCCTCAGGCATAACAGCAACTGTAGCAGTAGAGGTGTGAACTCTACCTTGAGATTCAGTAGCTGGAACTCTTTGGACTCTATGTACACCAGCCTCAAATTTAAGTTGACTATATACAGAATCTCCCTTGACGGAGATAACTAACTCCTTAAATCCACCCATATCTGACTCGGAAGCACTAACAGGTTTTACAGACCATCCAATTTTTTGTCCATATCTTTCATACATTCTTGCTAAATCACCCGCCCAGATACAAGCCTCGTTACCTCCAGCACCCGCTCTGATTTCTAACATTACACTTCTTTCATCTCTTGGGTCTTTTGGTAATAAGGCAATTGTGGTTTTTTGAATCAGTTCACTCTTAGATTCCTCTAGAGTTATTAACTCCTCATTTATCAAGGATTCCATTTCTTTATCATTTCTATTCTCTTTTAGTAGATTTTTTGAATCTTCGATTTCTTTATCAGTATCTAGCAACTTATTAAAATCAATCACTAAAGGTTCCAATTTTGCCCTTTCTTTTGCTATGGATTCTAATTTTTTTGGATCATTAGCTATATCAGGATCTGCAAGTTGTACTTCCAAATTTTCAAAACTTTCTGAAGCAGTTTTCAACCTTGCAATTAATGTTGAGTATTCCAATTGAAATTTTGCTTAATTTTGAAAATTCTATTTTTTAGAATCTTTTTCTTCTTTTTGATCTTTTGATGTGGCTGAATTGGCTGAACCCATTCCATATTTTTTCATAAACCTATCAACCCTACCTTCTGTATCAAGAATCTTTTGAGTTCCAGTGAAGAAGGGATGATTTCCACTCCAAACATCAACATGTAATTCAGGCTGAGTAGAGCCAGTAGTCATTACAACTTCACCATTACAAATAACTTTTGCATCTGGATACCACTTTGGGTGTATTTCTGATTTTGGCATAATTTAATTCCTTTATCGTTTAGAGAATTGGGGAGCTTTTCTTGCTTTTTTAAGACCATATTTTCTTCTTTCTTTAGCTCTAGGATCTCTACTGAGATGTCCTTCCGTTTTTAGCGGTTTCCTATTGTCAGGAGATAATTCACAAAGTGCTCGAGCTGCACCTTGCTTTATAGCATCTGCTTGGCCAGTCAAACCACCACCAAAAACATTTACCAAAATATCATAAGAATTTTCAAGGCCTAATGTTTGCAAAGGAGCTTTTATTGAATTTAAGTGCAGAGGATTAAAGTTTAAGTAATCATCTCCAGCACGACCATTAATTTTTATTAGTCCATTTCCTGGAATCAAGCGAACTCTAGCCACTGAAGTTTTTCTTCTTCCAGTTCCCCAATACACAGCTTTGTTTTTTATTTGACTATTCATTTTGATAAATTAACTATTTAATAATACAGGATTCTGAGCAGCATGAGGATGATCAGCACCTTTATAAACTTTTAGTTTTTTAAATTGCTGTCTTCCTAAAGAGTTATGAGGCAGCATACCCTTAACAGCTTGCTCGATGATTCTTTCAGGAATTCTTTCTTGTAAAGACTCAAATTTTTCAATTTTCATTCCACCTGGTCTTCCAGAATGTCTCCTGTACAATTTTTGTGATGATTTTTTACCTGTTACCTCAACTTTTTCGGCATTTACTACAATGACAAAATCTCCAGTATCTAGATGAGGTGTAAATGTTGGTTTATTCTTACCTCTCAATACAGTTGCAATTTCTGTAGCAAGTCTACCAAGCGTCTTATCTTTTGCGTCAACTAAAAACCAATTTCTTTCAATTGTTTCTAAAGATGGAGTAATTGTTTTATTCATTTACCAAATTTCTGCAAATAAATTTAAATTAGTCTTAAATTCTACCTTATTGAAGGAATATTAAACAACAGTTTTGAATGATTTACACAAAAAATTCGCTTAATTAAAGCTTACTTAAGAAAAACCCTTAATTAAAAATACAGGGAAAAAATCATTGTTATTAATCTTTTTAAAAACATTTTCTTCATAAACAGCATTTACAAAACATAACCCCTTAGCTGGAGCAGATTCTTTGACATCATTTTTCTTTTTGTTTACCCATCTATCTGTAAAAATTTCTGGCGATATTTTGTTTTCTCCAACTAAAACTAGTTGGCCAACAATTAGGCGGACCATTCCATATAGAAAACCGGTAGCTTTAATATCAACAAAAATCAAATCTTCTACTCTTTTAATATCTATATTTTTTATTTTTGTTATTGAGTTTGGTCTATTACTACCACTTTTCTGAAAAGCAAAAAAATCATGCTCTCCTATCATTTTCCTGGATGCATTCAACATTAAAACTTCATCTAATACTTTTTGATATCTATGCCATGACCAATTATTGATGAACAAGTTTGGGAATTTACTGTTATTGATGACATATCGATAATGTCTATACATTGCTGAATAGCATGCATGCCAATTATCTTTTACCTCAACTGATTCCAAGATCCTAATTGATGAGGGTAAAAGACTATTTAAAACATCAGAATAACTATTTCCTGGAAGAACAAAATCAATATCAAAGTGTACTACTTGACCTGATGCATGAACCCCAGCATCAGTCCTACCTGCTGCAAAAGTCTTTACTGTATGATTTGTAATCTTTAAGAGAGCGCTGTCTAAAATTTCTTGAACAGTAGTTGCATTTTTTTGTTTTTGCCAACCTGAATAATGAGATCCATCATATTGGACTAGTAAAGCTACCCTTTTCAAAAGTTATTTTTTAGTAAAAGCCCCTTTAATTTACTAACTTATACAAGTTCGATTATGGCCATTTGAGCGTTATCACCTTTTCTTGATACAGTTCTGACAATGCGTGTATAACCACCATTTCTATCTCCATATCTTTCCTTTGCTTTTTCAAATAATGAATGAACTAATTTTTTATCATAAATATATCCAATAGCCCTTCTCCTAGAGGCCAAACTTCCATCTTTGGCGAGTGAAATCATTCTTTCAGCTTCATTTCTTAAAGCTTTTGCCCTAGCTTTTGTTGTCGTTACTCTACCTTCTCTAATTAATTGTGTAGTTAAACCTCTTAGAAGTGCTTTCCTCTGATCAGCAGGTTTACTTAATAATGGAATTCTAAGTTGGTGTCTCATAATCTTAAAAATTGTTAAACAGATGTTCTACTTTGTGGAATAGAAATGCCTATGCGCTCAAGAGCTTCAATAACCTCATCTGCAGATTTAGAGCCAAAGTTCTTAATTTCAAGAAGATCTTCATAGCTGAAGCCCATTAGATCCGAAACTGAGTTAACTTGCGCCCGTTTCAAACAATTATATGCTCTAACGGACAAGTTTAGTTCCTCAAGAGGAATTTGAGCTTCAGGAGATGGTTCAGGTTCTTCAGGAATTTCTTCCACCATTGTTACTGTAGCAAGGGGTTGGAAGAGTTCTATTAATTGATTTGCAGCTTCAGCAATAGCATCGTCAGGACTGGTAGAGCCATCTGTAACTACCTCCATTTTTAATCTTTCTCTTCCCGCTCCCCCTTCTGCTACAGCAGTTTCATCAATCGTAAAGTTCACTCTCTTCACCGGCATAAATACAGCATCTATTTGAAGCAAATCAATCGCAGTTGTCTCTTCACTCTTTCGGTCAACGGGTCTATATCCAACACCTCTTTCAACATGGATTTCTAGCTCTAAGTTATGACCCTCCTGGATAGTCGCAATCGGTTTTTCGCCATCAACAATTTCAACTTGAGAGGAGAATTGAATGTCATTAGCCTTCACATCCATTGGACCACTAGCTACTAATCTACCGATTTCGAGCTCTGGATTAGTGCTATTTATTGATAGTTGCTTGCAATTAAGAAGAATATCTAAAACGTCTTCTCTAACTCCAGGAATAGTGGCATATTCATGATTAATTCCTGCTATTCTTACTGCAGTAACTGCACTCCCTTCAAGTCCTCCCATCAGGACTCTTCTAAGGGAATTACCCAAAGTTGTAGCTTGTCCCCTTTCTAGAGGGCCAATTAAAAAAGTTCCTGTTTGGGAGCGATCATCTGCTATTTGATGATCGATTCTGTCAATCTGGTATTGCAACACGGAAAATAATGAGGTTAAAAGTTTTTTTGGGGGGTTGAGAATGGTTAAGACCTACACGCGTCTCCGTTTAGGTCTTCTACATCCATTATGAGGTAATGGAGTTACATCTCTTATTAGAGTTATTTCTAATCCGGCCACTTGTAAAGCCCTTATGGCCGTTTCCCTACCTGCGCCCGGCCCTCTAACTAGTACTTCTATTTGCCTCATACCTTGATCAAGTGCTCTTCTAGCTGCTGCTTCGGCAGCTGTTTGAGCAGCAAATGGGGTACCTTTCCTAGCTCCTTTAAATCCACTTGCGCCTGCAGAAGACCAAGAAATTACATGACCAGAGGTGTCAGTAATTGAGACGATAGTATTATTAAATGTGCTTTGGATATGTACCACACCATTAGGTACATTACGTTTAGATTTCTTTGAACCTGTTTTTTTTACTGTAGCTGCCATGATGTTTTAAGTTAATACTTCAATTTGTAAATAGATTTAGTTATTTATTTTTTTCTTCCAGCAACTGTTTTCCTAGAACCCCGTCTTGTTCTTGCATTGGTTCTAGTTCTTTGACCCCTCACTGGAAGACTCATTCTATGTCTTCTTCCTCTTACACACCCTATATCTTGTAAACGTTTTAAAGCCATTCCCTCTTTTCTTCTCAAATCCCCTTCTAAAGTGAATTCTTCTGTGGCACCTCTTAGTTTTTGCACATCAGAATCTGAAAGGTCTTTGACACGAGTATCTGGGTTTACACCCGTATTAGCAAGAATTAGCTTTGATCTCGTTAAACCAATTCCATAGACGTATGTAAGTGCAATTTCAACTCGCTTTTCGCGAGGTATGTCAATTCCTGCAATCCTGGCCACGTTTTTTGAATAAGTAAAAGTTTGAATTTGAGGGTTGAAATTTAACCCTGACGCTGTTTATTGCGAGGTCTTTTCTTGTTAATAACATAGATTTTACCTCTTCTCCTCACGATCTGATCGTCAGGACTAATCTTTTTGACTGAAGATCTGACCTTCATAGGGGTTTAACAAATAAAACGTTAATACTTTATTCTACATCATCATCAAGCCATTTTTTTGTTTGATATCAGAGGAAATGGTTTTTAAATCTCTATCAGCATCAATATATTCTAACAATGAGAGATCCTTAAAATATTTAATTAATGGTTCTGTAGTTTTTTTATAAATATCAACTCTTGTTCTAATTGTCTCTTCAGTATCATCTTTTCTCCCTCTTAAAAGCAAACGCTTAATAAGTACTTCTTCTGGAATATCTAAATAAAAAACTAATTCCAAAGGTTGATTTATTTCATTTAAGACTTCATTTAATGAATTTGCTTGAGATAAATTTCTTGGGTAACCATCTAAAATCCAACCACAATTATCCTTGACTAAATTTTGTCTAACGATCTTTAATACAAGTTCATCACTAACAAGTTCCCCGCGATTCATAATATCCTTTACCTGAATACCCAGGGAAGTATTCATTTCGATTTCTTTTCTTAATAATGCACCAGTAGAAAGGTGTAAGTAAGAATTAGTTTGACTTAACAATTCCGCTTGAGTACCTTTCCCGGCTCCAGGAGCTCCTAAAAATAGTAAATGTTTCTTCATTAATTGTTAATTAGTCCCTCATACCTTTGTGAAATAACATAAGTTTGAATTTGCTTAGCAGTATCTATAGCAACACCCACAAGAATAAGTAATGAAGTTGCTCCTAAACCTTGAAAGGTCTGAACATTTGTAGCTCTTTCTACTGCAGCTGGGATTATAGCTACTGAACCCAGAAATAACCCTCCCAATAAAGTCAACCTATTTTGTATACCTGATAGGTAGTTTGCTGTATTAGTTCCAGGTCTAACTCCTGGTATCGCTACTCCTCCTTTCTTTAAATTTGAAGCTACATCAATTGGATTGATAGTAAGAGATGCATAAAAATAAGAGAACCCCAAAATCAAGGAGAAGAATGTAAGAGCATATGGCCATGGATTAGAAGATCCTGGATTTAAACTACTGGCTAATTTGATTAAGACTGGATTGCCAGTAACATTTGCAATAGTTATAGGTAAAAAAATTAAAGCAGATGCAAATATGATAGGCATAACTCCTCCTGCATTTAATTTTAAAGGTAGATAACTTTGTCTTGTAGGAAGTAGTGTTGCATTTCCTATCTGCCTTTTTGCACTAACAATAGGAATGCGTCTTGCTCCCTCCTGGACAAAAATGATCCCAACAATTGTCAGTAGAAATACTCCAAGTAAAACTGCTATACCTAAAACATCTCCTCTATCGCCAGTTTGAGCTTTTTCAATGGTTGAACTTAGAGCCTTAGGTAAAGTCGAAACAATATTCAAAAAAATTACCAGTGAAGCTCCTTGACCTATCCCTTTCTCCGTAATAATTTCACTAAACCACATTACTAACATTGAGCCAGTAACCAAAGCAATGGAGGTTTGCAAAACAAATGTAGTTTCGCTTATCCCCTCGATAGCATATTGTCTGAGAATTAAGGAAAAAATTATACTTTGCAAAAAACCCCATCCTAATGAAACATATCTAGTTATTTGAGCAATTTTTCTTCTCCCGGCTTCTCCTTCATTTTTTTGTAAATCTTCAAGCACAGGCAATGAAGCTGTGAGAAGCTGGATAATAATTGATGCGTTAATAAAGGGAAGTATGCCTAATGCGAATATTCCTAAGGTTGAAATTCCTCCTCCAGTAAAAATATCTAAAAAACCTATTAATTGCCCCCCTTGATCAATAAAACTTTTAAAAGCAACCCTATCAATACCAGGCATAGGAATATATATACCAAGTCTTACTAAAAGGAGAAGACCTAAAGTAGTTAAAACTCTACTCCTTAACTCTTTATTTAAAAATAATTGGGAAAGTATTTCAGAAGCGCTAGGATTTCTACTTTTGCTGACAAACATTTTGAAGCTTACCTAAATTTTTAGTAAATTTATTTATTATTTATAAGCTCGCAGGATCCACCTGCGTCCTCAATTTTTTGTTTTGCAACTTTTGTAAATGCATGAGCTTGGACTTTTAGCTTTACATTAATTTTTCCGTTACCAAGAATTTTTAAAGGAAATTTTGGTTTGAAGATTAATCCATTCTTAACTAGTGAGTCAAGGTTAACTGTATCATTATCTTTGAAATCATTTAATTTTTCTAAATTAACTATGGAAAAATTCTTTTGATTAATTATTTCAAAGTGCTTTAATTTTGGAACTCTTCTATATAGCGGCATTTGACCACCTTCAAAACCTGGACGTGTAGGTCTTCCAGAACGTGACTTTTGTCCTCTCATTCCAAAACCACATGATGCACCCTGACCGGCTGCAATTCCTCTACCCTTTCTTAATTTTTTCTTTCTCGAGCCAGAGTTTGATTTAAGTGTATTTAATGTTGAAGTCATAATTTTAAGAATAGAGCTGTTCAAGTGAGATGCCTCTCTCCCTTGAGGCAGATTTGTGTGTTCGTAATTGAGAAAGAGCTACCATAGCAGCTCTTGCATTATTCAAAGGTGTTTTACTACCCAATCTTTTTGCTAAGACATTTTTTATGCCGGCTAATTCTAAAACTGTTCTTATTGAACCACCAGCAATTACACCTGTACCTGGGGCAGCTGGTCTAATTAGTACATTAGCAGCGCCATCTCGACCTTTAGATAAAGTCGGTATTGAATTATTTGGGGTTAAGGGGACCCTCACAAGATTCTTTTTACCATCTGAAACCCCCTTTCTCACCGCACCAATGACATCTCCTGCTTTACCAACTCCAACTCCAACTTGACCTTTCTCATTACCTACAACAACAATTGCTCTAAAACTCATTTTTTTACCACCCTTAACAGTCTTTGAAACACGTCGAATTTGAACAACTCTTTCTTGCCAATCAGAATCTCTCTCTAGATTTTTTGAATCACCTCTTTTATTTCTTTTTCGATCATTACGATTATTCTTTTTTTGTTCTACAGGCATAGCTCCAGGTACGTTATCGTTCTTGGATTGAATTTCTTGTTTTGTTGGTGTGTCAGTCATAGTAAAAAATTAAGGGTTAGAATTCTAGGCCAGCTTCACGAGCAGCGTCTGCAAGTGCCTTTACTCTACCGTGATATAAATTACCTCCACGGTCAAAAATTACTTGCTTAATACCTTTTTTTATCGCTCTCTTTGCTAATAATTTTCCAACAATAGAAGAAGAATTACAATTAGAAGATAATTTCTCGGATTTTTCTCTTAGTTCCTTATCAACAGTTGAAGCTGAGCAAATAGTTGTTTGAGCGCTATCATCTATAACCTGGGCATAAATATGGTTATTAGAGCGAAAAACAGACAATCTTGGACGCGTTGCATCTCCAATTAAGAATCTCCTTAATCTTCTATGTCTTTTTTGGGTTTGTAATTTCCTGGAAAGTTTGGTCATTTTTTTAAATCAAATTATTTTTTGCCAGATTTACCAGCTTTTCTGAGAATTCTCTCATCATGGTATTTAATTCCTTTTCCTTTATATGGCTCTGGAGGTCTAATTGATCTGATTTTTGCTGCTTCGTTGCCAACAATTTCCTTATCAATTCCAGATACGGTAACGTTTGTATTACTCTCAACTTTGTATGTTATACCATCAGGGGGGATCATTTCTACAGGATGACTATAACCTGCACTTACAACAAGATTTTTACCTTTTACTTGTGCTCTTGATCCAACGCCAACAATTTCTAATTTCTTTGAAAAACCTTGAGTAACCCCCTCAACCATATTTGCAATTAAGGCTCTACATAAACCATGTCTCTGCCTTGAATATATTTTGGTTGTGGTAGGACTTACGACAACAGTATTATCTTTCTTATCAAAACTAACTCCCTCGGGCATAAGGCGTTTTAACTCACCCTTTGGGCCTTTCACTGTAACTGTTAATCCATCAAAATCAACTGTAACTTTCTCTGGAATAAGTACTGGTGTTTTTCCAATTCTTGACATAATTAATTCTCCTTAATAAACATAGCAGAGGACTTCGCCGCCAATGCCTTGCTTTCTAGCATCGCGATCACTCATAACGCCTTTAGAAGTTGAAATTATGGCAACTCCAAGACCTCCAAGAACTTTTGGTAAACCTCTAGTATTTTTATATATTCTCAAACCAGGTTTACTAACTCTTTGCATAGACCGGATAGTAGGAAATTTATTTTTACCACTATATTTGAGACCTAGTATTATTTGTGATTTATAACCTTCACCTTCCTCATTAATATCAGAGATGAATCCCTCTTTTTGAAGCACTTTGGCAATACTTAAAGACATTTTTGAACCTGGGATTGTTGTGGTTGTATGCTTTTTTTGACTCGCGTTTCTTATTCGAGTAAGCATATCTGAAATAGGATCGTGATTTGACATAGTTTTAATTTAATTCTTACTAAAAGGCATTCCTAACTCCTGTAGAAGAGCTTTACCTTCTTGATCTGATTTTGCACTAGTGACAATAGTTATATCCATACCTCTTATTGAGTCTATTTTATCAAAAGAGATTTCAGGAAAAATCAATTGTTCTTTCACTCCAACGGTATAATTCCCTCTACCATCGAAACTTTTTGGATTAACTCCTCTGAAGTCTCTTATTCTTGGTAAAGCTAGATTTATAAATCTCTCCAAAAAGGAATACATCCTGTCTCCCCTCAAAGTAACAGTACAACCAATAGGCATTCCCTCACGAATTTTGAAACCCGCGATAGCTTTCTTAGCCCTAGTTACAAGGGCCTTTTGTCCTGTAATTGTTGCCATTTCATTTAGAGAGGCTTCTAGAGCTTTCGAATTTGAAGCTGCCTCACCAAGACCTCTGTTAACGTTGACTTTAACAACTTTAGGTACTTGATGAATATTTTTAAGACCAAGGTCCTTTAAAAGTTTTGGTCTTATTGATTCTTTGTAGCGATTTTTTAGAGTCATAATTTTTTCGTTAATTCTGGTCTTTGTCAGAATTGATAAATTAGAAAAAGTTGAAATCTGGTTTCTGATGAAAAATTAATCAATTACTTCACCAGTTTTCTTCAATCTTCTTTTCTTAACACCCTCTTTATCAATAAAGTATTCAATCTTACTTGTAAGATTTTTATCCTTTGAAAAGAACATTACATTTGATGCATGTAAAGATGCTTCTTCTGTAAGTATTCTTCCAGTTTCTCCTTCCTGAGTTGGTTTTACATGTTTAGTCCTAAGGTTAATTCCCTTTACAACTACTCTATTTTCAAGAGGGATAGTTTTTAAAACTTCACCAGTTTTCCCTTTATCCTTGCCATTAATTACTTTTACCAAATCCCCAGTTTTGATTCTCATTTTTATTCTCTGGAAATTTTTCTTTTGTTTTAATGAATCCAACATTTAAATCACCTCCGGAGCAAGAGAAACAATCTTTGTATAATTTTTATCCCGCAGTTCTCTAGCTACAGGACCAAAGACTCTCGTACCTTTTGGATTCTTATCTTCATTAATCAAAACTGCAGCATTGTCATCAAATCTGATTGAATTACCAGTATTTCTTCTTAATGTTGCTTTAGTTCTGACGATAACAGCTTTAACAACTTCAGATTTCTTAACTCCCATGTTAGGAAGAGCATCTTTTACAGTTGCTACGATTACATCTCCGACATGCGCATACCTTCTATTAGAACCTAAAACCCTAATACATTGGAGTCTTTTTGCTCCGCTATTATCGGCAACTGTTAAATAAGTTTCTTGTTGTATCATTTTTTAACCTCCTTAGACTGACTTGTTTTATTGAGAATCTCTTCAATTGCCCATCTTTTATGAGCACTGAGCGGTCTAGTTTCTCTAATTTTAACTCGATCACCTAAAACACATGTATTTTCTGGATCATGCGCCTTATATCGTGTAGTTCTACTTACAATTTTTTTATAAGTGGGATGTGGATATCTGTTAATAACAGCAACAACAACTGTTTTATCCATTTTGTCGCTGACAACAGTACCAATTCTTTCTTTAAGTGCCATAACTAATAATTAATCAGAAGTTGTTTTAGAAGCAGATTGACTCTTACTGAGAGTGAGTAATTGCGCAACTTGTTTCTTGATAATTTTAAATTTATGAGTTTCATTAAGCTGTCTTGTAGCTTGCTTGAATCTCAAATCAAAAAGATCTTTTCGTAACTGGTCAATCTTTTCAGTAATTTGTTCAGAATTTAATTTTTTAAATTCCTTAAGTGACTCTGAGTTTTTCATTGTTTAACCTCCTCTTGAGATTTTTTACTATTTTTTGTATTTTCTTGGGAGGAATTTTCTAGATTTTTATCAATGGAGATGAATTTAGTTTTTACAGGAAGTTTGTATTGAGCCAGACGCATAGCTTCCTTTGCAGTTTCCTCAGTGATATCCTCACCCCCCATTTCAAAAAGTATTCTGCCAGGTTTTACAACTGCGACCCAAAACTCTGGATTACCTTTACCAGAACCCATTCTGGTTTCGGCAGGTCTCATAGTTACTGGTTTATCTGGAAATATTCTTATCCAGATTTGACCACCACGTTTGATATATCTAGTCATAGCTCTTCTGCTTGCTTCAATCTGACGTGCAGTTACCCAGCCACAGTCTTGAGCTTGGAGAGCAAATTGACCGAATGCAATAGTATTACCTTTTGAGGCTACACCCCTCATTCTGCCTCTATGTTGTTTACGGAATTTAGTTCGTTTTGGACTAAGCATTTTTATACCTCCTATGAATTCTCATTTGAACGATCCTCAAATTGCTGAGGTCTTCTACTAACTTTCCTCTTAGGGCTCGCACCCACAGGGATAGTTTGTTCTTCTTTAGGGAGAACCTCACCTTTGAAAACCCAAACTTTAATGCCTAGAACACCGTAAGTTGTATTAGCTTCACGTGTTGCATAGTCAATTTCAGCTCTCAATGTATGTAATGGAACTCTACCTTCTCTAGTCCATTCAGTTCTAGCTATTTCAGCACCATTCAACCTTCCCCCTACTTGAATTTTAAGACCTAAGACTCCAGCCCTTTGAGCCCTTTGTAAGGCCATCCTTATAGTTCTTCTAAAGGCGACTCTCTTTTCAAGTTGTTGGGCAATATATTCAGCTAGTAAAAAAGCATCAGCATCTACGCGTTCAACTTCAACAACGTTTATTCTGACTTGCCTTGTTCTATCACCTATAGTTTTTTGAATGCCAGATCTTAATTCTTCAATACCACTTCCTTGTCTTCCAACTATAACTCCTGGTCTTGCTGTTTTTAATTCAAGTTCCAGTTGGTCAGCTTTTCTTGCTATTAAGACATCGCTAATTCCTGCTGCTCCATATTTTTTTTGTATAAATGTACGAATTTTAAAATCTTCTTGGAGAAGAATTGGATAGGTTTTAGAAGTAGCAAACCACTTAGAGCGATGCTCTTGTGTAATTCCTAATCTTAGTCCAGAAGGATGTATTTTATGTCCCATTAGTTTTGTACCTCCGCATTAGTTTGAGTAGGAGCAGACTCAACAGAAATACTGATATGGCAAGTCTGTTTTTTAATTGAAAAAGCTCGGCCTTGAGCTCTGGGTCTGTACCTTTTCATTACTGGACCGCTATTAGCCCATGCAGAGGAAATAACTAGGGTAGATGGATCCATTCCAAGGTTATGTTCTGCATTAGCAACAGCAGATCTTAGAACTTTAGTAATGGGGTCTGTAGATCTGTAAGGCATAAATTCCAACATAATCAATGCATCTCTATAAGATCTACCCCTTATCTGATCCAAAACTCTTCTCACTTTAGAGGCTGATCCTCGAACATAATTCCCATGAGCAATTGCTGTTTTTGTTGTTTCAGGTGTTTTTGTCATGATTTTGCTCCTTTCTTATCTCTTATATGACCTCGGTAAGTGCGTGTAGGAGCAAATTCACCGAGTTTATGACCAATCATTTGTTCAGTAATAAATACTGGAATGTGAGTCTTGCCATTATGTACAGCGATTGTGTGACCGATCATTAAAGGTAAAATCGTAGAGGATCTTGACCAAGTTTTGATAACAGACTTGTCATTATCAGTATTTTGTTTTTCTACCTTCTTGAGCAGGCTATCTGCTATAAAAGGTCCTTTTTTTAGTGAACGTCCCATGATTATGTAATAGAAATTGAAATAAAAAATGAAGTAATCAAGAGTCTCTTCCTCCTCTACTCCTCTTAGAAACGCGACGGCGTCTTCGAACAACTAATTTATTACTTGGTTTGTTCTTTTTACGTGTCTTTAGTCCAAGAGCTGGCTTACCCCATGGAGTAACTGGGCCTGCTCTACCAATTGGTGCTTTTCCCTCTCCTCCTCCATGTGGATGATCACATGGGTTCATTACACTACCTCTTACTTGAGGCCTTCTTCCAAGCCATCTTCTTCTTCCTGCTTTACCTAAGCTAGTATTTCTTATTTCAGAATTACCTACTTCACCAAGAGTTGCGTAGCATTCTTTTCTTACAAGTCTTACCTCAGTAGATGGGAGTTTTAAAGCAACATAATCTCCCTCTTTTGCCATAACTTGAGCACTAGCTCCTGCGGATCTAACCATTTGAGCACCCCTACCTGCGTATAACTCAACACAATGAACACTAGATCCTAATGGCATAACAGAAAGCGGCATGGCATTTCCATCTTCAATTGGAACACTTTCTCCAGAAATGACATTTTGTCCGACTTTTACTCCTGCTGGAGCGATAATATATCTTTTCTCTCCATCTTCGTAAAATAAAAGTGCCAACCTTGCATTTCTATGAGGATCGTAGTGTATAGCTGCAACCTTAGCGTTGATATTTCTTTTATCTCTTCTAAAGTCGACCAATCTATATTGCCTTTTGTGACCACCTCCACGATGACGACAAGTGATAACTCCACGATTATTCCTGCCTTTAACTCTATGTTTTGAAACTATTAGTGATCTTTCAGGTTTTGCACTTGTGATTTCACTAAAGTCAGTAACTACTCTCTGCCTAGTGCCAGGTGTATAAGGTTTAAATTTACGTATTGCCATGATTAAAACTCCTTAAGATTCTGGAAATAGTTGGATTTTGTCTCCCTCAGCAAGACGTACAATTGCCTTCTTGACCTGAGAACGTTTACCGGAAAATTTCCCGACTCTTCTTGTTCTCCTAGGAGGATTCATAGTATTAACTCCTATGACTTTAACACTGAACAAGGCTTCAATGGCTGCCTTTATTTGTGGTTTAGCCGCTCTATGATCTACTTCGAAAGTATATTGGTTAAGATCTAGTGCATTTGTAGCTTTTTCAGTAATAACTGGCTTTCGTATTACATCGGCCAAACGAGAATCGAATAATTTACTCATGATGCATAAACCTCCTGAATTTTATCTATCGCTGATTGACCTATTACCAATTTATTAGCATTGAGAATATCAAATACATTTAATTGATCGGCGGCGATTAATTTTACTTTCTCAATATTATTAATGGATTTTTTTATAATATCGGAAGGGCTATCGAGAATAACCAAAACTTTTTCAGTTTTTTGTACACCTAATCGAGCAAGGCCATTGATGATATCACTTGTTTTAGGCTGCTTTAAAGTAGATCCAAAATCTTCAACAGCCTTCATATCAGATACTCTGGACATAAGAGCTGTTCTAAGAGCTAATCTACGTTCCTTACGATTCATATCAAGATTGTAAGAACGTGGCTTCGGTCCAAAAATAATTCCGCCACCAGGTCTTAAAGGTGTCCTTATTGATCCTTGACGAGCTCTTCCTGTACCTTTTTGTTTGTATGGCTTTCTACCGCCCCCGCGCACTTCAGATCTTGTCAAAGTTGATGCTGTCCCTTGTCTTTTATTTGCTAGCTGTCTAAGGACTGCTCTATGGATTAAGTCTGCCGAAGAAGTTTCTTTAGCAACTGCTAAATCAAGAGTAACTTTGCCTGATTTTTTACCATCCCACTTTAAAGTTTCAAGTGTTGTCATGATTTTTCACCTCCTTTTTTGCCTACAACATTATTTGGCTTAATGTTGACAATTGAGCCGGGCTTACCTGGAACAGAACCCTTTACTACAAGCAAATTCTTCTGATCATCAATTTTTAGAACTAACAATCCTTTGGTAGTTATCTGTTTTCCACCATATCTTCCTGCCATTCTTTTACCTGGATAAATTCTACCCGGAGTTGTTCCTGCTCCTGTAGATCCTGGTGCTCTATGATTTTTTGAACCATGACTCATAGGACCTCTGCTAAAACCATGTCTTTTCTGGTAACCTGCAAAACCTCTACCCATAGATTTGCCACTGATATCAACTTTTTGACCAACCTCAAAGCTTTTTACAGTTATTTGTTTTCCGATTTCATAAGATGAAGTTTCTTCAACCCTATATTCTTTTAAATGCTTTAAAAGTTCCTCACCTGATTTCAATAAGTGTCCCTTTTCAGGTTTGCTTAAATGCTTCTCTTTGGACAAGCCATAACCTATCTGAACGGCGGTATAACCATCCAAAGCAGTTGTTTTCAATTGAGTGACGCGGCACGGACCAGCTTCTATGAGAGTAACTGGTACCGAATTACCTTTGTCATCGAAAAGCTGGGACATGCCCAATTTCTTTCCTAAAATTCCGATAGACATAAGACTAAAATATGCTAGCTCGTAATAATTTTTCAATTATCTAAACCCTTCAGTTATCAAGGTGAAGTTAATAAAAAAACAATTAGTAAGGTCGAGACTTATCTGAAATAATAGATAGTTTCTCTCGGGATAAACCCACCTGAGTTTTTTAACGAAACGCTAAAAAATGTGAAATTTTCAGAGGCTCGGCTAGCTTGCGAGCTTAAAAATTCACTGAGTTACAATTGTACATCATCAAGTACCATAAAATAAAATAAAATAGAAACAAAGGAAATTTTTATGCCATTACTTCTCTCAGGGAAAAAGTTTCATAACGATTTAAAAACTAACAAATGTCTCGCAATATTTGCTCCTCTTGAAGGTGGTTATGAAACTCGTCTTTTGAGGAGAATGAGGGCCAAAGGCTTTAAAACTTATATAACTTCAGCAAGAGGGCTTGGAGATCCAGAAGTTTTCTTGCTCAAATTGCATGGCGTTAGACCTCCTCACCTTGGTCATCAAAGTGTAGGAAGAAACGGAGCGCTTGGGGAAGTTCAACAAGTAATTCCACAAGCTTCTGAGTTATTTAATGAAAATGATAAAAATAAATTACTTTGGTTATTAGAAGGGCAAGTATTATCTCAATCTGAATTAGAGAGCTTAATAGAGATTTGCACTAAGGATAATAAACTAACAATAGTTGTTGAAATGGGGGGTTCAAGAAAACTTGAATGGAAACCATTAAGTAATTATATTTTGGATGAATTTGAAAGTTAAATTGTTTGATTAAAACCAAGAATAAAAAAGATAAATGGATTAAGTTAATTTGTGGTGCCAGTAATGAAGATATTGTTGCCATAGAAGATTTATGTGCAATTTATACTGCTGCTGGTGTCGACTACATAGATGTTGCAGCAGAAGAATCTATAGTTTATGCAGCAAAAAAAGGAATCGATTGGGCTAAAAAAGTCTTTAAAAACTCCCCTGGATTAATGATAAGTATTAGTGATGGTAGTGATATCCACTTTCGAAAAGCAAAATTTGATCCTTCAAAATGTCCCCCGAGTTGTCCAAGACCATGCGAAAAAGTATGCCCCACCTATGCAATTGATAATTTCGGAATTAAAGAAAGTAAATGTTATGGATGTGGAAGATGTTTAAATAGTTGTCCTCTAAATCTAATTAGTGAATATGAATATAATTTGTCAAAAAATGATTTAGCATTAACACTTCAAAAAATAAGGCCTAATGCAGTAGAAATTCATACAGAAATCAATCGCCTAGATTCTTTTACAAAAGTTGTAAGTATCCTTAAAAGTTCTGGAATGAAATTAGACAAGATATCTATTAGTTGTGGATTAAATCAATCTTTCAAAAAAGCCCAAGAGCCTGAAGATCTTTTGAAAGCTCTTTGGGAAAGATATGAAATTCTGAATGAGCTAGATATTCCCCTTATTTGGCAACTAGATGGAAGGCCAATGTCTGGAGATCTTGCTCCTACAACAAGTAGAGATGCTGTTAAGTTGTTTGAAAAAATCGGTTCAGATCTTCCACCAGGATTAATTCAATTAGCAGGAGGAACAAATGAAAAAACTCATGAATTATTGAATTCAAACAATCTCCCAGATGGAATAGCATTTGGAAGTGCTGCAAGAAAAATTATGCAGCCCCTTATAGAATTTGCTCACAAAAATAACAAAAAACTCTATGAGTATCCTGAAATAATGGGTTTGGCGATCAAAAAAGCTCAGAAATTTCTAGAGCCATGGAAATCGAGCTAATTCAAATAATATTTTTATTTTTCAAAACTAGCGCCATGTTTATAAAAAATTTGTATTTTTTGGATAGAAAAAAATCTTCTCATGTATTAAAATGGTAATTCAATGGGCCGTCGCCAAGTGGTAAGGCATCGGGTTTTGGTCTCGACATTCCTAGGTTCGAATCCTAGCGGCCCAGTTCTAATATTCAATTGGTGTCTTCTCAAAAAATTTTTCTATTTGATTTTGATGGAGTAATAGTTGATGGAATGCAAGAATATTGGCATAGCTCCTTGCTGACCTGTGAAAGATATTTAAATTCACCCAAAATTACTATTGATCAAAAACTTTATCAAGGAGTACCAAATTCTTTCAAAGAAATTAGGCCTTGGGTTAAATATGGTTGGGAAATGATTCTAATTGTTCACGAAATTATAAAAACAGAAAATCCATTAAAAAGTGATAATAAAGATGATTTCATTAATAATTATCATCAAAATTGCCAGAAGATATTAAATGAAAATTCCTGGATATCAGAAGATATACAAAAAATGTTAGATAAGTCTCGCAAGTACCAAATTGATAAAGATTTTAAATCGTGGGTAAATTTACATAAACCTTTTTTTGAAATTATAAATTTTATGAAAGAATTAAGCAAAAGAGGAATAAAAACTGGAGTCATAACAACTAAAGGTAAAATATTTGCAGAAAAAATTCTTAAACAATTAAATATTTTTCCAGAATTTATTTTTGGTTATGAATCAGGAACAAAAATCAAAATAGCTGAAAAACTTACACAAACTTATGAAATTTTAGGCTTTATAGAAGATAGAAAAAAAACTCTAATCGATATTAAACAAAATTCAGAAACCTCTCACATTCCATGCTTCCTAGCTGATTGGGGATATTTGAAAGAATCAGATAAAAATCAGTTAAGTAATGAAATCAAATTATTAAAATTAGGAAACCTTGGAGAATTAGTTGCAATTTAAAGATAATCAGCTAGAGTACAGATGTACTATAGTTTGTATTTATGAAGTTTGGTTTAAATAAAAATTTCCAAATTTAGAATAATTACAAGAACTTTAACCGATAAATCAAACAATGAGCCTTGAAGAAAAGAAAAAAACTGAATCAAAAGAAAAAGACAAGGCATTAAGTCTTGTCTTAGGTCAAATAGAAAGAAATTTTGGACGAGGTTCAATAATGAGACTTGGTGACGCCTCAAGAATGAAAGTAGAAACAATATCTACTGGAGCGCTAACCTTAGATTTAGCATTAGGAGGAGGCTATCCAAAAGGAAGAGTAGTAGAAGTTTACGGACCAGAAAGTTCAGGAAAAACTACATTAACGCTTCACGCGATTGCGGAAGTCCAAAAGAATGGAGGAGTAGCTGCATTTGTAGATGCTGAGCATGCACTCGATCCAGTTTATGCGGCATCTTTAGGTGTTGATGTTGAAAATTTGTTAGTTTCACAGCCAGATACTGGTGAAATGGCTCTAGAAATAGTTGACCAACTTATAAGATCGAGTGCGGTAGATCTTGTAGTTGTTGACTCGGTCGCAGCACTAACTCCAAGAGCCGAGATAGAAGGAGAGATGGGAGATCACGTAATTGGAAGCCAAGCAAGGCTAATGAGCCAAGCAATGAGGAAAATAACAGGAAATATTGGCAAATCTGGATGTACGGTAATATTCCTGAATCAATTACGCCTAAAAATTGGCGTTACATACGGCAATCCAGAAACAACCACAGGAGGTAATGCATTAAAATTTTACGCCTCAGTAAGACTTGATATCAGAAGAATTCAAACTCTTAAGAGAGGTACTGAGGAATATGGCATAAGAGCAAAAGTGAAAGTAGCAAAAAACAAAGTTGCACCACCATTTAGAATTGCAGAATTTGATATTCTCTTTGGGAAAGGTATTAGTACAACAGGATGCTTATTAGATTTAGCAGAAGAGACTAATATCATCATAAGGAGAGGTGCTTGGTATAGTTATGAAGGAGAAAATATTGGACAAGGAAGAGATAATACAATTATTTGGCTTGATCAAAACTTAGAAATCAGAAATAAAGTAGAATCTATGGTTAAAGAGAAATTAACAGAAGGAACTGAAGTTAGTTCTAATTCAATGAAAGCATTAAATAGTAATCCTGCTAATGCAATCGCTGTTAATGATATAAAAACAGTAGCTTAGATTTATAAAGAATCAGCTAAAGTCCACCACCCAGCAGCAGGGCCTATAAATCTCACTACAATCCATAAGATTACTAACCCTCCAATTCCAAACCAACTGGCCTTGATACTTAATTTAATTAGGTTATCTCTTTGATTGATTGTAAAGGGAAGCCATTCAAATAATCTTGGAGACTCATCAATTTTAGTTTTAGTATTATTTTTTTTTGGAGGTAAACCAAGTGTTTTACGTCTTTTTGCTTCTCCCATATTTCTTTAGTTATTTACAAAATCATAACCTAATCAAAAGGTAGCATATAGTTAATTTGTTTTGAAGGTTGAATGTTTTGCAAAAGTAATCTTCCCCAGTTTCTTTTATTTGCTCTTCCATCTAGGATTATTAACTTACCTGAATTTCTTCTTAAAGGAGAAATAGATCTTTCAAGTTTAATTCTAGCTTGAGGAAGAAAGAAGTCTCTAAACCAATCTTGAGAAAGCTTCTTTTTATGAGAGACAGTAATTGCATTAATGGGTTCTGACATATTCGGAATCGGAAGTAAAGGAATGATAATTTGTTCTGGAATTTGGATTAAATAAGAATTCATTATCCACCAGTCAAAACTAGAGCAAAGGATTTGATTTCTATCTGAGGGAATATTCTCTAGCAATACTCTCTTCCCGTAAGTAGCAGCTAATTCTGTAGCAAGATTAGTTTTTAAATCAATATCATCAGACAACACTAAAGTTAAACCCTTTCTAAAAAGTATTAACTTTTTGCATTTGTCCAAGATTGAATTGGTAAAAAGAGGATTATTAGGAAGCAACTGTTTAGAGGGTATATATAAAGAAATCTTTTTCTCTTCAAAATTACTCTTAAAATTAATAACCAAGTCAATATCTAAACTATGCTTTTTAAAATACATTTGGAAAAAATTATCTTTTCTCAATGCTGATAAAAAAACAAATTTATTATTTGAAAAAAATTCCTTAATTTGAAAAAGTTCATCTATTGGCTGTAAATACAAATTCCAATCTAAATTTGTATCGTTTAACTTTACCCAGCATGCCCAACCTTGAGATAATGCTTTGTTGACGCTTAAAAATTTATCAGAAAAAAAAGAATTTTCATGAAAAAAGTTTGACAAGAAACTAATTTCTTTTTCATCTAAATTGATATAACTATTTCCTAAGACCTTTCTCAAGAAGAATTTTTTCTTCAACGAATCATATACTTTTATAAATTTTTGATTGATTAATTCAAATTCTTTAAAATTTTTTGTCCAATCCTTTTTAAGTAAAGAAATCCTAAAATAATTTTTTAAATCCTGTTTTATATCCTCAATTCCTGAATAAACTATTCGATGATTTCTAAGATTTCGAGAATTGGGATCATTAAGAAAATTTTGGATAGTTATCAAGTGAACATGATGATTTGCAAAAATAAATTGATCATTTTTCAAGATGAAATTAAAACCTAGATTTTTCAATGAATCAATCTGAAATTGGCTTATAAATTGGATTTTTTCTTTAGATAAAATTAAAGTTGAATCCTCTTCCTTTAAAAATAAAGAAATCAAAATTGGAGGTAACCAATCATAGCTAGAGAAAATTTCTGAATTAATTAGATAGGTAGAATCATTTTCAATACATTTGGAAACTATCCTCCCAAAAGAATATATGTGCTTCCAATTAATACTTTGATCTCTCAAAAATTTTTTCAAATATTGATGACTTAAAATTTCAAGCATTTATAATTAATTTAATTTCAAAAACATGCAAAATTTATGAACCTAATATACAAAAAATTGGTATCAATAAAAGAGGGTCTTGAATTAATTAATTTATGAAAATTGGAATAGTAGGATTAGGATTAATTGGTGGTTCTTTAGGATTAAAACTCCAAAGTCTAAATCATACAATTTATGGAATAGCAAATAATGAATTTAATGAAAAAAAAGCCAAGGATAAAAAACTTGCAAATTTTGTTAGCTGTGATCTGAGCTTATTAAAAAAATGTGAGCTAATAATCTTGGCACTGCCTATCAAAGATTTGATCAGTCCATCGCAACAATTAGTAGCATCAATACCTAAGGAAACAATACTAACTGATGTAGGGTCTGTAAAAGAACCAATTGTAAATACATGGGAAAATTCACATCCTCTATTTATTGGATCTCATCCAATGGCAGGCACAGAAAAAAAAGGGGTTGATTCAGGTTTTGAAGGTCTTTTTAAAAATGCAAAATGGATTATTACCCCAACACAAAATAGTGATTTAAATTCAGTCAGAACAATTTCCGAGCTCATAAAATCAATGGATTGTGAAATTTGCCAAGCTTCGCCAAAAGAGCATGATGAAGCAGTATCTCTAATTTCTCATTTGCCTATATTTTTAGCTTCTGCCCTCATAGAAACTGCGCAAACAAAAAATAATCAATCTTTATTAGATCTCTCGCAAAAATTAGCTGCTACAGGATTTGCTGACACTTCGAGAGTTGGCGGAGGCAATGAACAACTAGGCCTTGATTTAGCTATTAATAATCAGATTAATGTTTTAAATTCCATAAATAATTTTAAAAATAAGCTGAATATACTGGAATCTCTTATTAAAGAAAAAAATTGGGATTTACTTTCTAAAAAACTTGCTGAAGCAAAAGAAAACAGACAAAATTTTATAAACTAAAATTTTCTATACCTTTGGAAGCTAAAATTTGCCTTGAAACCATTAATGCAGACTGACTAACACCTGCAGTCCCCTCTCCTGGATAAATCGAATCTCCACATAACCATAAACCTTCAAAAGGTGTCCTACTTGATAATCCAAATAAACCAAAAATATCTGGATTTTGACCAAGCCCGCCTACTATTCCATTAGGTCTTTTTGTCCATTTTTCAAAGCCCAATGGAGTTGCTAATTCTCTATGTAGCCATTTTTCAGGATCAATATCAAATTGACTTTCTAATTCAAGGGATATTTTTTTCATGAAACCATTTTTTTTCTTTAAGTAAGTTTGTTTATCTAGATCAAACCAATCTTTAGTTTTGGTAAAGATACTGGCAATTAAAGTAACCTCACCTTTTGGCGCTCTTCCATCGCCATCATCACTAATTGATACAAATAACGAACAAAATTCTTTTGAAACCAATTGATAATGATTGGAGAATGTTTTTTTAATATGTTCCTTTTTTAATGCTGAATAAAAAACTACAGCTCCACTTGGATCTGGCAAATTATTAAGTCGATTTTTATAATTTTTTTTTCTTTCTAAAGGATCTTTCAAATGCTTGAGCAAAGATTGTGGAGGTGCGGTATAAATCACATCTTTTGCTTGATAAATAAATGATTTTTTTTTCGAATTAGCAGATAGTTGCCAACACATTTTTTCGTCGTCAAAAGTTATAGAATTAACTTCTTGTCCAAAAATTAAATTAACTCCAGTTTTAATTAATGAACTTTCTAATGCTTCACTTAAAGACTGCATAGATTTTTTAAGATGCCACAGACCATGTGGCTGTTGACACATCTGAAGAACAGTAGATCCATATAATGCTGCAGTACTATAAACGTCCTCTTGAGAATAAAGTTTTAGTTGAAGATTTAAGAATTTAATCAAGCGCTCATTCTTGGATAATCCACATATCCGCAATAGATCAAAGATAGTAGATTTAAGTAAGATACCTGTGACAAGGTTTGAAGGTACTAGTGCTTTGAGAAGTTGAGAAAAATCCCAAAAATTACTTATTGGTAATACAGGATTATTATTAGCAAATATCCAATTACTTTCATGTATTAGGGTACAAAGCTTCCAAAATCTTTGACTCCCAGGAAACTGCATTTCTCGTTCAGCAATCCATTTACTTTTTTCATACCAAATAGGTATAGGATTACCACCATCATTTAAATCAACAATGCAAGCAGGGTCTAAAATTGTGGCTTCTGGGGATGGAATATCTAAAAAATCAAAAATTCTAGAATGTATTCCTCCCTTCTCTAAACCAGCAACCTGAGTTGCGCCAACATCGAAAGTATAATTCTTTCTTTTAAAAGTACCGGCACATCCTCCGGCTTGAGTATGAGATTCGATTAAAGTCACTGATAAGCCTTGTTTTGATAAAATCGCTGCAGAAGTTAGTCCTGCTATACCGGCGCCTACAACAATAACTTCAGACTTTTTCATTAAAATGCAAAAATTATCTCCTATTGAAATTAACGAAATTTGTGAAGAATTAGGTGAAACCTATCCAAAAAGTATTGAACAAGTACATGGTGGCGATATTCATAATGCATGGCGAATAGAATTCTCAAACAAAAAGTTATTCCTTAAAAGAAACATTAGAAACAAAAAATTTCTTGAATTTGAAAAATATTGTCTCCAAAATTTGAGAAAATATATTAATCAAGAAAACTTAGTTATTCCTGAAGTTATTGCATATAAGAATATAAAAAATATAGAGATTCTTTTAATTGAATGGATAGATATGCATAACTTTGACCAAAAAAAGCTTGGAAAAGGTTTAGGTGAATTGCACTTGAAATCAGCTGAATCTAACCCCAAAATGTTTGGCTTTCCAGTTGAGGGTTTTATCGGAACAACAGATCAGAAAAAAGGCTTGGAAGATAATTGGATAGATTGTTTTTTAAACTTAAGGATAATACCTCAATTATTAAGTCTTAAATCAAGAATTTTAGATAAAGAAATTATAAATAAAGTTAAAGAAAAAATTCAATCAGAATTGCTGAATCACAAACCAATAAATGCTCTAGTTCATGGTGATTTATGGTCAGGCAATACAGGAATGGACAGAAATGGAAAGGGGGTTATATTTGACCCTGCATCTTGGTGGGCAGATAATGAAGTAGATATAGCTATGACAAAACTATTTGGAGGTTTTAGAAAAGAATTTTATGAAGAATACCATAGAATTTTTCCTATAAAAAACGGATTTGAAAAAAGAATTATTATTTATAATTTTTATCACATATTGAATCACGCCAACATGTTTGGAGGAGGGTACTTAAACCAAGTTGAAGATTACGTAAAAGCAATTCTTAATATGTAATCTTTAACTACCCTAAATATGTCTTCTTAAGATTTTGTACCTTATCTAGAACAGCTTCACGATTTTCACTGGTACGAAGATTTTGCCAGCTCCATTGACCGACAACAATGACCCCTAGCAGTTCTAGTAAACCAGGAAGAATTGGGAAAAAGTTTATCGTGTCAATGACAACTTTAATTATTATCTGAGCTATTACGACAACAGCAATTATGCCTGCCGCCTTGCCATACTTGCCCATTTGAGTCCAATCAACATTACCAAGGGTTTCGTTGACTTTTCCCATAACATCAGAGTACTTGTCTGAAAAACTTTTGGTTTCTGAGCTTGTATCGGAGCCGGAGTCTTGGTTTGACTCTGGAGTGTTATCACTCATGAATTCAGTAAACTTAATATATGAACCAGACAGTATCGGAAAAAACGTCTATTGACTACCTTTTTGTTGTGCAAAATTCCGAACCGAAACATTTTGTATTTTTTTAGAGGCGTTGGTATATATGCTTTCTAAAGATATTTAAACTTAAAATTGATTTATAAAAACTTCACATTATGGTCTTGTTCTAACAAAAACATTAATAAATTAGAGTAATAAGAAAAATTTAAAAGTCTAAAATTTTTATTTTAATTATTATATTTTCATAGTTTATCTCGCAAAAATTAAAGGATTTCAATGTCCAAAGATATAAAATTTAATTTCTTAAACTCTGATGAAGAAGAAAGATATCAAAAACATTTGACCCTCAAAGAGATAGGTTATGAGGGCCAAATAAATCTTAAAAACAGCTCAGTATTATGTATTGGAGCTGGTGGGCTTGGTTCTTCTGTTTTGCTTTATCTAGCTGCAGCAGGAATTGGGAGAATTGGAATAGTTGATGACGATCAAGTTGAAAAGTCTAATCTCCAGAGACAGATAATTCATGAAACAAATACTATTGGCAATCTTAAAATTGATTCTGCTCGGGAAAGAATTGAAAAATTCAATCCTAATTGTGAAATATTAACCTTTTCAGAAAGAATTAATCCTAAAAATGCTCTTGAATTAATAAAAGAGTTTGATGTTATTTGTGATTGCTCGGATAACTTTGGCACAAGATATTTAATAAATGATTCATGCCTGATATTAAAAAAACCCCTAGTCTTTGGAAGTGTACAAGGCTTTGAAGGGCAAGTGAGTGTTTTCAATTTATATAAAAATAGCCCTAATTTAAGAGACTTACTTCCAGAATCACCCACAAAAAATGCTGTCCCTAGTTGTGCAGAATACGGGGTTGTAGGTGTTTCAACAGGTTTAATAGGAATTCTTCAGGTTAATGAAATTATCAAAATCATTTTGAAAAAAGGTGAAATTTTAGATGGGAAAATTTTAATTTTTGATCTATTTAATATGAATATGAAAAAATTACATCTAAAAAGTGATCAGTTAAATAAACGAATAAAAAATCTGTCTCAGTTTGAGAGCTTTTATAATAGTGATGAATATTGCGGAAAAAACGATGAAATTAAAAGTATTAATGCTAATGAATTTAATAGTTTATACAAAGCAAAACCTAACAAAATTCTTTTAATTGATGTTAGAGAAAATGAAGAGTTTTCTAAATCCGCGATAGAGGGATCTATCTCAATTCCCCTGAGTCATTTGAAGCAAGAATCTGACTTAAAATTTATTCAAAAAGAAAGTTTAAATAAAGAGGTTTTCACTATATGTAAATCGGGGAAACGCTCTGAAAAAGCTTCAAGAATCTTGTCTAAATTCAAAATTCAGTCAAGATCTATTGAAGGCGGCATTGAAAAAATAAAAAAATATTGTGCAAATAATTTTTTAAGAATAAGTTAATAATCAACTCCTCTTTTTAAATCAACTCCCACATTTGCATAATGCTTATGACAAACCATTTCAGAGTAAATATCAGCTAGTTCAAAGTATGAAGGTTCATTTTTACACCTCCCAGTAATTACAACTTCTGTATCTGCTGGTTTTTTTAAGAGCGTTTGATGTATTGATTCCACAGGTAACAACTCTAAATCAACAGTTGGATTCAATTCATCTAAAATGATTGTTTTATACAAGCCAGACAAAATAGCAGCTTTAGCAATTTCCCATGCTCTTTCAGCCTCAACATAATCAATTGGTTGTTGTTGACCTCTCCATACGATGGCATCTCTGCCTGAACGCAAATGATCTACTAAATGAGGGTAACTCTCTCTCAAAGCTTCTATGGCAGCATCTTCGGTATATCCATTTCCACCTTTTAACCACTGTAATATTAAAACTCTATGACTTTTATCTTGAGATATTCCTTTACCAATCGCTTGAAGAGCCTTACCAAGTGCACTTGTGGATTTACCCTTTCCTTCACCTGTATAAATCTCAATTCCACCACTAGAACTACTTTGTTTGGATAGTTCTGATAAGTCTCCTATCAAACGTGGTCTCATTTCTGAGTGGAGTTGAGATATTCTTACCAAAGAGGGTGGGGCTGCCCTTCCAGTAATAATTATTTCTAATCCATCTGGACGATTTTGCAGAGTATCAACTACTTCATTGATATCAAGCATTCCTAAATCAAGAACTGGATTTAACTCATCAAGTACAACTACAGAATAAAGAGAACTAGCAATTGCTCCTTTAGCAATATTCCAACCTCTTTCGGCCTCACCAACATCAAACTTTGTAACTTGGTCAGCAGTGAAAAATTCGGATCTTCCTGTCCTTACATGATCAATTAAATGTGGAAAGCCTCTTTGTAAAGCCTCTATAGCTGAATCCTCGTCATATGGTCTCTCAGGGCCTTTTAAAAATCTTAGAAGTAAAACTCTTGACTGTCTTTTTTCGCATATTCCTAATCCTATTGTCCTGAGAACTACTCCCAAAGCAGCCTGACTTTTCCCCTTACCCTCTCCATCATAAATATGTAATTGACCTTTTGATCTCTCTTGACTGTCACTTGCTGTGACAATTCCAATTCCTCTATTTCTACTCGTATTCGTCAATTGAACAAAATTAGTAAATTTAATCTAAGATATAGATAAGAATATTATTAAAGATTTAATAATAAATTCAACCTATTCATAGGTAATTTGAATTTTAAAGTAATTAGCATGTTCAATCAACTAGAAATTCTCTCTGATGAACAAAGTGAAAAGCTTTATACAATTAGAAGATACATTAAGAATCTTAATAGTGTTTGTATTGCTTATTCCGGAGGAGTTGACAGTACATTAGTAGCATCATTAGCATTCGAGCAATTAGGTAGCAAAGCAATTGCCATAACTGGAATTTCTCCTGCATTAGCCACTACTCTTCGTGAAGAAGCAAGAAGGCAAGCAAAATGGATTGGAGTAAAGCATGTAGAGATTAAAACATCAGAATTAGACCAATCAAGTTACAGTAAAAATCCTAAGGATAGGTGCTTTGCATGCAAAAAAGAGCTCCACAAACATACAACCTACCTCTCTAAAAAACTTAATTACAAGATAGTTTTAGATGGGGTCAATCTAGATGACCTTAAAGATTACAGACCAGGTATACAAGCCTCAAAACAAGCAGGAGTTATCTCTCCCCTAGCAAAATTTAAAGTCTCAAAACAAGACATTAGGGATATATCAAGAGCATTGGGTTTTCCTTGGTGGGATAAACCTGCTCAACCTTGTTTATCATCAAGATTTCCTTATGGCCATGAAATAACTAGTGAAAGGCTAAAAATGGTTGAGAAAGCAGAAGAATATCTTAAAGAATGTGGAATATCGGAGGTTAGAGTTAGATGCCAAGGCTCAACTGCAAGAATAGAAATTCCCCAAGATGAATTAAAGCATTTTTTTAACAAATATAATTTAAGTGAGTTAGTTCAATATTTTTCTAATTTAGGATTTAATTGCACAAGTTTAGATCTTGAGGGACTTGTAAGCGGAAAATTAAATAGGTAAATATTGTCAAACAACTGTTCTGATCTGATTAGAGACTGATGAAGGTGGATTTCGCTTAATGACACGCAAAGAATGTTCTTTAGCCATCAAAGATTCAATTAAATATTGACTAGCTAGTTCAGGCATCATATTTTGACCACATGTAAAAATATCGACTGCCGAATAATTAGATTCAGGCCAAGTATGTATTGAAATATGAGATTCTGCCAGTAGTGCAATTGCCGTAACCCCCTGAGGCTCAAATTGATTACTTATCAAATTCAAAACTGTTGCATTTGCCAATTTAGCAGCTCTATTTAAAATACAGCGCAAAAAGGATTCGTCATTTAATTTTTCGCGATCGCATCTATAAAGTTCCAACAAAAGGTGTTTACTTTGATGAATTAATTTTTGCTCATTACTTAACGAATTTAAAATTTGACTTTTTTTGTAGATTTCCATTTCAGAAATTTATATGAAATTAAGATTAGCTAAAAAAATGCTTTTTAAAAATTATAAGTGAATCATTTGTGAAGAGCCTAAGAAAGACTGATTAAATTTATCTAAATGTGTCGCACTAATAAAACATTGACTATCTTTTCCAACAGAATTTAATAATAAATTTTGCCTGGTTAAATCTAATTCCGCCAAGACATCATCCAATATAAGTATTGGAGGAACATTTAGTGTTTTAGTTAATAAATCGAGTTCAGCCATCTTTAAAGCTAAGATAAAAGTCCTTTGCTGTCCTGAGGAACCATATTTTCTTACTGAAACATTATTAATTAGAAACTCAATATCATCACGATGAGGGCCAAAATTACATTTACCAGTTAATGCTTCTATTGAACGCTGATTTAAGAGTTGTTCTGCTATTTTTTTACTAATAACTTCTTCTTCTTCTTCTTCTGGACTTATATTTTGTATCCCCGATAAATAATTTATGTCTATTTGCTCTTGAGATTTACTTAAATGATTATGCCAATATTCAACATATGGTTTTATTTTTAATAAAGCTCTTCTTCTGCGCCGAAAAATTCTTGTACTTATTATTGACATTTGAATATCAAAGCTTTCAACAATATCTGTGGATTGGGTTTTTAAGAAAGTTTCCGAACGCCAAAAATGACTTCTTTGTTTTAAAAGCCTATTAAATCTACTTATCAGATCTAAATATACTGGTTCAAGCTGAGATACTACTTTATCAATCCATGTTCTTCTATAACTTGGTTCACTTCTAACAATATCTATATCATTAGAACAGAAACATACACTCCGAATATAATTCTTTATTTCACTCTGTTTTTTCAAGATTGAATCATTAACATAAATTCTTTTAGGCCCTTTACGAAATAAATTTAACTTTAAATCGTCTTTAAAATTTATCTGTCCTATAACTACAGCCATATCACTATCGTTCTCTATTAAATCTTTATCACTTAGAGCTCTATTAGATTGTAATTGACTTAAAAATTCAACTGATTCAAGTAAATTTGATTTACCAATACCATTGCAGCCAAGAACAATTGCTCTTTGCTCTTTTAGATCAATTTCAAAACTTTTATGGTTCCGAAAATTTTTAATTTTTAATTTATTTAAAAAAATTTTTTTTGTGCATTCATTAATTAAATTAGCTAAGTTTAAAATATTTAGATTTTCTTTAAAGAAATTGAAAAATTAAAGGGCATGTAGCTCAGTTGGATAGAGCATCAGATTCCGGTTCTGAGAGTCGGGGGTTCGAATCCCTCCATGCTCGTAAAATGATTTTTAAAGTTTATATCCCATTACTCTTATTCCATTTGGATCTAGTATGAATCCAATTTCCTCTAAACTTATAAATGAAGATACTGGAGCCTGTACAGAAATACTGCATCCAGGCATTTCTCTATTTATTTTCTCAAGAGTTACTTGAAGCAAAATTGAATAATAAAGTTGCTGATTATTCCCTGGCAATGCGCTTAAATTCCACAAGTTAGCATTCAATCCCCTGTCGGATGTAACCCTTACAAAGCCATATAATTTATTTTTTAATTCACTCTGTATGGTAAAAAAGAAATTACTTTTCTGAATAGCCTCAGAAAGAGGCTTGATTGGAAATGTCTCACAACCACATTTCGCTAAAAGTTTGTTAACTTCTTTAGCTAATGGGATTTGAGAAGAGTTAACAAAATAACCTTCTGGGAGAACAAGTTTTTTTTTAGAAAAATATTGCAATTATCAACCTGTATTTCTCATACCAGCTGCTATCCCATTAATAGTTAAAAGTGCCCCCCTCAATAGTTCACTTCTGCTGTAAGCTCTTCTAGATTCATCTTTATCTATGAAGAATTCGCTTATTGGAGGTTGTCTTGTTTGGTCTCTTAATCTCCTTAGAAGTGAAACCTGCAAAAACCCTAATGGAATAATTGTCTTATTTCTCAAGCTTACTGATGATTTCAAGTCTCTATCAGATTCTAGTAGCTTATTTTTTCCAGTAATTTCAAGTATTAATGATTTTGTAAGATTATATTCTTTAGAAATTACTTCAAAAATATCATCAAAAGAATCTTTATTTTCTTTACTGCCAAGAGTATCAACATAATATCTAGCAACTTCCAGATCCACCTTCGATAATGTCATTTCCACTTTGGATATAAGCATCCTAAAAAATGGCCATCTTTGATGCAGCACTCTTAATAGTTCAATTTGTTGTGGATCTGAATTTAATTCAGATGACAATGCAGTGCCTACTCCAAACCAACTTGGCAAAAGAAATCTACTTTGTGTCCAACCAAATACCCATGGAATAGCTCTTAAACTTGAGAGATCTTTTGCACCTTTTTTTCTTCTAGCAGGCCTACTAGATATCTGTAACTTACTTATTTCTTCTATTGGAGTGACCTCTTGAAAGAAATTTAACAAGTCAGGATTCTCATGCACTAATTTTCTATAATGAGACCTTGATGTTTCTGCCAACCTAGACATTAATTGATTCCATTCTGGAGTAGCGTCAAGTCTATTATTTACCAAACTATTTTGAATTACCGCTGTAGTTACAGTCTCAAGATTGTACAAAGCCAGTTCTGGAAGACTATATTTAGAAGCTAAAACTTCACCTTGTTCTGTTATTTTTATTCGCCCTTTTAACGTGCCGCTTGGTTGAGCCAATATTGCCTGATAGGCTGGGCCTCCTCCTCTCCCTACGGAACCACCTCTTCCATGAAAAAGTCTTAGCAATATGTTATTTCTACTTGAGAGATTTTGAAGAGCTATTTGAGCTCTATGAATTTCCCAATTACTAGAAACAAATCCTGAATCTTTATTACTATCAGAATATCCAAGCATTAACTCTTGCAGGGGTTTAAAAGATTCTCCTACTTTTGGCAATAATGATTTATAGAAATCTAATTTAAACAACTTTTCCATTACTTCCGGTGCTCTTTTAAGGTCTTCAACAGTTTCAAAAAGAGGAACAACTAATAATTTTGACTTTTGTGAATTTTGATCAAGAAGTCCCATTTCTTTTGCTAGTAAGAGAACTTCAAGCAAATCAGATGCACTATGACTCATTGAAATTACATAAGAATGACAAATGCGACTTCCAAATTCTTGCTGTAGTCTCTTAACCATTTTAAAAACTGAAAAGGTTTCTTCTGTAGTTTTTGTCCAGTTAACGTCAGATGGAATTAAAGGCCTTTTTGTATTTAATTCGTCTATAAGCCATTTAATTTTCTCCTCCTCAGACATTTGGTCATATTGAACCGATAAATCAAGATAATTGGTTAGCTCTTGTAAAGCGTCACTATGCCTTGTGCTCTCTTGACGAATATCTAAACTTGCTAAAGAAAATCCAAAAATATGAACCTGAGTAAGTAGGGTGTTTACGGACTCACAAGTTAAATCTGTACTAATTAGGCTATTTTTAATTAGTTCTAGATCATAAGTAAATTCGTTTACTGACTTGTAATATAAGTTTTCAACTTTATCTAGATTTTTGTTATTAATTTCTCCCTCCAAGTCAAATTTCCACCCACTATCAGCTAATAAATTATTTCTTTCTTGTGTTAACCTTAATTTTTCTAAAATATAACTTAATTTTAATCTGTAGGGTTCTGATCTATACCTTGTAGCTCTAGCTTCATATATTTCAGGGAACTTAACCCTGTCAGTTTCAAGTGACTCTAATAAGGAGGAACTTACTTGACTCCATTGCATCGAGACACTTAATTGATCTCTAAGATTAGAAGTCGCAATAATATATCTTTCCAACATCAACTGCCTTTGGTAGCAAGCAGTTCTCCATGTTATCTCCGGAGTTACTGATGGATTTCCGTCCCTATCAGAGCCTACCCAAGAACCGAAGTTACAAAAAGATTCTGGGGGCAACTGAACATCTGGATAATTTTCGGTAAGTGCTTCAGCGATCCTGCCCCTCAATTGAGGCATCGCATTAAATAAAACTTGCTGAAAATAATGCAAGGCATAATCAACTTCATCTAAAACTGAAGGTTTAAATTGATGCAATTCATCTGTTCTCCACCAAAGTCTTACTTCCTCTTTTAATTGTGTTTTCAAAGAAATTTTTTCTTCTTTTGCTAGAAATTGTTCAATCTGTATTTTTTTTAACAAATTTGCTACTCTTGTTTGCTTATGTCTAATCGTATGTCTTACTATCTCCGTAGGATGTGCAGTAAAAACTAAACGAATATCCATTTCCTGTAATAACTCCTCTAATTTTCCTGGTGGTACATTTAATTTTCTCAACCTATAAAATAATTCTCTAAAAGTTACTGGAGCATTTTGCCTAGCCAATGCTGGGGCAAAAGGATCAAGATTATCGGGCGATTTTTGAACATCCTTATTGGTAAAGCTATGAATATATCTATCTTCCTCAACTCTTTGTTCCAAAATATTCACGAGTTGAAAATATAATGAAAACGCCCTTGCTGCAGCTATAGATTCTGCTAAATCCATAGAATTTACAATATCAACTATTTCATTTTTAAAAGTTTTTGAACTATCTCCATCAATTTGTTTTGAATAACTTAATTCTTTAAGCTGTATCAATCTCTCTGCTTGATCATCTGGGCATTCTTCTCTAAGCACAGATTCCCAGAGATCTTCAATTAAAAGACGATTTTTATCAAGTGGATCATTGTTACTTATCAGATCCACGTTATTATTTTTTATCTCTCGAAAAGATTCCATATAATCATTATGTCATAAGTGAAAATGTTCAGATAAATGTTTATTTAAATAATCAAACATTCTAGGCCTCACTCCTAATCATATCTTCGATAGAAATTTCCATTATCTGCTCAATAGAAAGACCTTTTTGATATTGATTTATCCATTTCATAGATTGATTGCCTTCTTCAAGCACTTTATAGATAGGATCTAAAAGATGTTTCATACCAAAATTTTCTGCTGTGGATGATAAATCTGATAATAAGTTTTGAATCCATTCTCTACAAATAACTCTTTTGCCATCTTGCCAGTGAATTAATTCTGAATTCAGACTGTCTTTAGCAGCATTAATTTCATTTTGATCACATATTTCTGACAACTTATCCATAGAAAAAGTACTAGCATTCAAAGGATCTAAGGTATTTAAATTTTCAAAAAGATTTAAAATCCTTAGTTCTATCATGGCCGTTATCCCTAAAAGTAGATTAATATCGTGAACAAAATCACAAATTCTTAATTCCAAACGATCAAGAATTAAAGGTCTTTGGGGACCATTTGGTCGTATTGACGACCAAAAATGCCTAATATTTTGCATGTTTTTATTAGATATATTTTCCTCTATCCAGTCGATATAAGAATTATGATTTACAAAAAAAGGGACCCTACTTGGTGTTTTAGGAAACTGGATCCATCTCTGAGAGTGATTATTCGTAATTTTATTATTTAAAAAAGGAGAACTAGCACTTAGTGATAGATATAGAGCAGCCTCAGATCTTACAAGTCTTATAGCTGTAAAAAGTTTATCTAAATCATCTATTCCTATGTTTATATGGACACTTGAAGTTGCAATAGATATTCCATAATTATCTTGAATAAATTGATGATAGACGTTGTCAATATCAGATCTTTGAAAATTAATATCGTGTTTAAAACAAAGAGTGGATGAAGGAATGATTGTTAAATTTTTAGTATTTAGCCACTTCCTTAACTTTTTTCTTGGAGTTATTAATTTCTCATACAACGAACCGTAGTCTTTTTCAGGTGTTGTTATGTATTCAATGTTTCTATTATCTGGCTCCTTTACAAAATCAGGAAATTTTTTCTCAATTTCGGCCGAAACACCAATATGAGAATTTAAAGAACCTGTGAAAAGTTCCACCTCAAAACCTTTATAAAGATTATTTTGACTCATTTATTTATCCAAACAGGCTAATGCCTTAAGTATCCCCTTTGCTTTATTTATCGTCTCTTGATATTCATTTTCAGGAAAAGAATCAGCAACTATTCCAGCTCCTGCTTGCACTGATACATCATATTTACCATCTCTTGAGGGTTTAACTATCATGGTTCTTATCGTAATTGCTGTATTTAATGCACCATTAATATCAATAGATCCGTATACACCAGCATAAGGTCCTCTAGCATCTTTTTCAAAATGCTTAATCAATTGCATAGCTCTTATTTTTGGGGCGCCAGTTACTGTTCCAGCGGGAAAGGATGCTTTGAGCAAATCCCATACATCAGCATTATTTTTTAAGATTCCCTCAACTTGGCTGACTATATGCATAACATGTGAATATTTCTCAATAACCATTAAATCCTTGACCTTGACAGTACCAATTTCACAAACTCTTCCAAGATCATTTCTCCCAAGATCAATTAGCATTACATGCTCAGCTATCTCTTTTGGATCATTTAATAATTCCTTTTCTAATTCCAAGTCTTGATGATTATCTATACCTCTAGGTCTTGTGCCAGCAATTGGTCTTAAGCTTGCAACAATCTGACTATTTTTATTTTTTTCTGCTTTAACCATTACTTCAGGACTCGAACCTATTAGATACCATGAGCCAAAATCAAAAAATGACATGTATGGAGAAGGATTAACCATCCTCAAACTTCTATATAAATTAAAGGGATCATTATTGACTTGAGTTTGGAATCTCTGACTTATAACTATTTGGAAGATATCTCCCTTTTTTATGTATTCTTTTGCAGAGAGAACTGCATCCTCAAAATCTTTTTTCTTCCAATTACTCTCAAGATCTAAATTCAGATTCTCATTTTCATTCCAATCTAAAAACTCATTTTCTTTAAGAGGAACTCTCATTAAATTTCTAATTGTCTGAATTTTAGAAATTGAGTTTAGATACAACTCTTCAATCGAAGACTCTTTTGAAGAAGTAGTATCTGCATAAACCACTGCAGTAATACATCTTTTTATTTGATCAAAAACAACTAATTGATCAAAAAACATCCATGAACCATAAGGGATATTGTTTTCTGAAATTTCATTTATTGGAACGCTTGGTTCTATTCGATTTATTAATTCATAACCCCAAGAGCCATATAACTGTCCAATTGATGGTAAGTCATCAAGCATGGTTGACCTATATTCCTTTGTCCAACTTCTTAAGATATCAAAAGGATCACCTTTATGTGTTTCAGTTTTACCATGATTCCAAGTTTTAACTATATCTTCTCCATAACAAACGGCTTCCCAAAGAGGTCTAGTAGCGACAATACTCCACCTACCCAAACTTTCTCCACCTTCAACAGATTCAAGAAAAACACCATGGGAATCTTTTGAGGATAATTTTAACCAAGTTGATAATGGAGTCTCTAAATCTGCTGGCCAAGTTTGATTGATAGGTATAAAATTTTTACCTTCTTTGTAAGCCTTTATAAAACTATCTTTTTGTGAGCTGATCATATTAATAATCTCAACCCAAATTATAATTATTTTCCTCTTTTATATCAACTTTAAGGAAGTTAATCAAAAGTATTCTTAGTTGTAAATTTCAAACCAGCTGGATTAGGATTCTCACCTATTCTTCTTGGATTATGGCCTACTTTCTCTCTGCCTTCATTTACTTTTTCAGAGAAAACGCCATCTTTTGGGTGTAAAAATTCAATATCTCCACCTGGGAAAATTCGATAGATTTTAAAATCTTCAATTCTTGGTTTAAAGGCTCTTAATTGTGTCCCTAATGCGAGGCATTGTTCTTTTCTTGCAAAGTACATTAGATTATCACCTTCATGCATAATAGCTGCTCCACCGGTGGGCAATTCAAATGCTTGTTCCTTGGAACTTTTCCATACAATTGCATATTTTTCTTCGGTTTCTGCTGAGTTTAATAAACCCCCGGTACTTCCTATATGCTTTGGAAATTGACCAACTAAAGTTTCAGTCATCCTTGATTTCGAGTTATTTCTTATAAGAAATTAGCATTCATATTTTGCAAAATTACAAATTTACAAGAAATTTTCTACATTATTTAATATTAAGGAGAATTATTTCTCATTTTACTTTGAATCTGAAATAGGAAAAAATACTGTTAAACCTGTATCACGCCTTTCTGTGACATGCCCTCCTAAGCTAGCCAACAACTTTTGAGTAGCATTTTGACTTAGTTGTAAACTACCTGTTTGAGGGTTCCAATTTAAAACAGGTCCAATATCAGAGCCTTTCTCTTTTTTTGGAATTTCTTTTTGATTACTTTCTAATTTTTTTACTTTTAATTGAAGTTTAAGTTTTTGACCAGCTGGTCTTAACTCTAAAATTAATGTACTACCTTCTTTTAATCCTCTAGTATTTTTATTAATTAATCCACTTAACATTAATTCCAATTTTTCAGAATCACTCAAAATTTGCGGAAGTTGATTGGGAATATCAATCTTTAAAGAAATCCCACGCCGATTTAATTGTTTATTCCATAAAGGAGCAAGCTTTTTAAAAATTTCGGCTAAGTTAATCTTTGCCAAGTTATTTAATGACGGAACTTCATTACTAACTAATTCTGCTGCATTAAAAATTAAACCAAACCTATCAATTTGTTCATTACATTCATTGTCTATTTGAATTAAACGATTTTTCATTGATTCGTCCATCTTATATTTTTTTAAAGTAGAACTTATAAGGGTTTTTATTGTTGTCAAAGGCGTTCTTACTTGATGAGATATTGCACGTAATAATTTTGCTTCAGTTATTTGCACATTTTTGTCATCATTTTTCACAGAATTCTTTATGTTATGACTTGGCGTATTATTTGCTAATTTTGCAGATAATATTGGCCAAAATAATTTTTCAAATTTATTGTTAATTTTAAGGTCACCTAAATTATTGATTGCATTACAAAATTTTACTCCTTCCTCAAAATTTTCTTGATTTAATTTTGCATGCATTAATTCAATTGACAGTTTCAGGCTTTCTTCATCACACTTCATTAATAGAATTTTCTTATCTTTTTCTCCTACAATTGATAATACGCATTGAAAATTTGGGGTGATTATCATTAAAAAAGGTTCATAGCCATCATCCTGACAAAGATTTAAGACTTTATAATTACTAGCTAAATCGAAATCTTTTTTTATCTTTTCTGAATTATTGACTGGTAAAAAACCTGCATTCTCATTTTGAAAGTATGGAAACCCCTCAGGAGACCATAGCCATCCATGAAATTGATTTAAAAATTTTTTTTCATTAAAAGCTGGCAAAGGCGAGGCAACCCAG
>JFNH01000168.1 GCA_000634415.1 Prochlorococcus sp. scB245a_519A13
AGGCGAGGCAACCCAGATCCCTCCCTGTTTATCATTCTGGGATAGGAAATCTTTTTGAATAACTTCTAAAGAAGCCCACCACATTCTTCTGGATGTATCATCATCCACATATATGGTTTGAACTCCTTTAATTAAAAGCTCTTGAATTTTTTTTATAGTTATTTGTGATTTCATCAACTTCTTAGTGATCTTGAACGTTTCAATATAGATAAAACAAAGCCAATAGAAATAAAATTAGTCACCAATGACGTTCGGCCATAGCTCATAAAAGGAAGGGGAATTCCAGTAACAGGTCCTAATCCAATAGTCATAAATAAATTAATAATTATTTGGAATAAAAAAATTGAGGCTATTCCAATAACAATCAGAGATTCAAAGTTAGTCCTAGCAATTGTTGCAGTATTAATAAGTTTTTTAATCAAAAAAAAGAACGAAAATAAAACTATTATGCAACCCACAAAACCTAATTCTTCCCCTAAAGCACTGAATATAAAATCAGTATGTTGTTCTGGTATAAATTGCAAATTAGTTAGATTACCTCGTAGTAAACCAGTCCCAAATAATCCTCCAGAACCAATTGCAATTTGACTCTGTATCAAATGATATCCACCACCCAAAGGATCTCTATTTGGATCTAAAAATAAAACTAATCTATCTTTTTGATATTCTTTTAAGCCATATTGCCACAAAATTGGTGTCAATTTTGCCACTAATAAATGGAAAGAAATAGCGATAGCAGAAAAAATAATTTTCTTTCTCGAAGATTTATAAGCAAGATATCCTATAAATGGAATCCAGAAAATAAGAAGAGTTGATAGGGTCAAATATATTATAGAGGTGATAAGACAAAATACTAATATCAAAATCCACTCCAAGGGCATTTGCGACCAATAGAGCATAACACCTGTCAAAACAAGTAAAACTAAAGATGTACCTAAATCCGGCTGAAAGAAAACTAATAACCAAGGAATAACTACTACTAATAAAGGCAACACTAAATCTCTTATTGTTAAAATATTTTTTTTGTCAAGTACTAAAGCAAGAGTAAATACAGTACTTAATTTAGCTACTTCTGAAGGCTGAAAAGAAAAGATGCCCAAGTTTAACCATCTTTGAGCTCCAGAAACTGATATCCCAAAAAAATAAATTAGTACTAAGGATATTAAAGTACACAAATAAAATGGGACCAAATAATTTCTAAATCTCTCTAACGGTATATAAGAAATAAAAAATGCTAAAAAATAACCTAAAAAACCAGTTAGGATATGACCTAAATAGTTCGATACTAAAAGATCGCCCTGAATACTTTTTATTAATAAACCCGAAATAATGACTAAAAACAGAGGAATTATAAGTAGTGGAGAAAATAAAAAACCTCTATTAAAGTTGTCTTTTTTTTGAAAAAATCCTCTGTTATTTAATAAAGAAATTCTCTTAAACATCAATTAATTATTAACAAATTGATTCTTAATTAATTGAGCTAAATTACCAAAAACAACAGAACTTTCTTTATTGGGCTGGCTCACTGAGATTGGTACACCTTTATTACTATCATCAACGAGAGGGATTTCAATAGGAATTTGAGCTAATAATGGTAAGTCATTTTCTTTAGCTAATGTTTGTCCACCACCTTTACCAAAAATTTCATATTTTTTACCTGGCATATCTGGCGGAATAAATACTGACATATTTTCTACAATCCCCAGTAAAGGTACTCCGAGTTGTTTAAACATTGCTAATCCCCTCCTTGCATCTTGCAAAGATACTTGTTGAGGAGTAGTAACAACTATAGCTCCAGAAATAGGCACAGATTGAGAAAGGGATATTTGAGCGTCTCCCGTTCCTGGAGGCAAATCAATAACCAAAAAATCAAGATTATTCCATTCAACTTGGTACAAAAATTGTCGGATAATACTATTAAGCATTGGTCCTCTCCATATAACTGGCTGACCTTCTTCAATGAGAAAACCCATTGATACCAATGAAATTCCATATTTATGTATTGGTATTAACCTTTGATCACTGCCACTGCCTTCCGTAACCTTTGGATTCTGTTCGGCAACCCCCATCATTGAGGGAGTATTAGGTCCATATATATCCGCATCCAGCAAACCAGTTTTTAAACCTAATTTAGCTAAAGAACAAGCGAGATTAACTGCAATGGTACTTTTCCCAACTCCACCTTTACCACTGCTAACAGCTATGATATGTCGAATTCCATCAATCTTCTGCAATTCAGGAGCATTACTTTGATTTTGAGATTCTGTTTTGGAAGGATTATTATCTATCTCAATTTGAACATCATCAATATCTTCAAAATCCAGTAGTACTTTTCTAACCTCTTGTACAATTCTATCTCTCTGAGAATTTGCAAACGAGGGTAATGATAATGTTACGATTACTCTCGGTATAGTTACTCTTACATTTTTAATCCAAGCTAATTCAATTACATTTTTCTGTGATCCAGCATCTAGAACTTTTTGTAAAGCAAAATTCGCCTCTTCTATTGTGGTCATTAAATTTTTAAATATTTTGACAAGGTAGTCGACTGTTTAAAAGATTAAGAACTATGTCGAACTATCAAATAATAGGCAATAAGGACCCCCTAAGAGAAATTATAAAGAGAAACTTATAATTAACCAAAAAAATTTTTTCTTCAAGATTTACTAAATACATGTTGAAAGAGCCCCCAAAAAACTCGAGAGAAAAAACCAAAAATCTCTTATTAACTCTACAAGACAAAATTTGTTCAGGACTTGAAAATGTAGATGGCAAAGGAAAATTTACAGAAGAATCCTGGCTAAGAGACGAAGGTGGCGGTGGAAGATCAAGAGTGTTGAAAAATGGTTCTATTTTTGAGCAAGCAGGCGTAAATTTCTCAGAAGTACAGGGAAAAGAATTACCTCAGTCTATAATCTCTCAAAGGCCCGAAGCAAAAGGTCATGAATGGTTTGCTACGGGAACTTCTATGGTGTTGCATCCTAAGAATCCTTATATTCCTACAGTCCATCTGAATTATCGATATTTCGAAGCTGGTCCTGTTTGGTGGTTTGGAGGAGGTGCAGACTTAACCGCTTTTATCCTTATCTTTCTGATGTGAGAAATTTTCATAACGAGCATAAAAAAGCTTGCGAGAAAGTTGATAAAGATTTGCATAAAGTTTTCAAACCATGGTGTGATGAATATTTCTTTTTGAAGCATAGAAATGAATCTAGAGGCATAGGAGGTATTTTTTATGATTATCAAGATGGTTCAGGCAACATTTATAGAGGAAATAATCAAAATGGAGAGGCATCAAAAGCTTCGCAAAGTATTAGCAAATCTAATTTAAATTGGGATAATCTATTTGCTTTAGCAGAAAACTGTGGGCAGGCATTCCTACCTTCATATTTGCCCATTATTGAAAACAGAGCTTCTCAAACATATTCATCGAAGGAAAGAGAATTCCAGCTATATCGAAGAGGTAGATATGTCGAATTCAATTTAGTTTGGGATAGAGGGACGATTTTTGGACTACAAACAAATGGGAGGACTGAATCTATATTAATGTCATTACCTCCTTTAGCTAGATGGGAATATGGATATAAAGCTAAAAAGGGTTCTCGGGAGGAATTTCTCACATCAATTTTCACAAAACCTCAAGATTGGATAAATGATAAAGAGTTAGAGAAATTCTGTGTAGAGAATAATATTTTTGATTAAAAATTATCTAATAAAATTTTAAAGTATCCTAAATAGGTGTTTTAAATAAAGAACCGTCACTTTTCAATTGAAGTTTTTCTCCAAGTTCATTTTCTAAAGAGATTAATTCATCCCTATGGGCTCTTAATCTCATGAAAGTTGTATCATTTTCATTTTCGTTAATCAATCGTAATTCAAATTTCTCCTCTCTTGCTGATTTCTTAAAATATACGATGCCTGACAAAGGACCACCAACTAGTCCTAAAAGAATAGGCCACCAACCTAATTCAGGATATATTTGAATAATCACTAATCCCAAAGCACAAGAACCAAAACCGCCAAGAAAACCTAAAAAAAATTGCTAAAAATTTACTAGAAACAACTTGTCCCTTAAATATTAAAATTCTTTGTTCAAAATCTCCTCCCGTTTGCTTCCAGCCCCTCAAATTAAGCCATTGACATAAATCATTCAAAACCTTAACTGGCTGTTGAGAAGATGAAATCTCAACGATGGTTGTTCTATCTTTACTAGAAGCCCTTAGAAAGAAGAATAATCCTATGGCCAAAAGAATTGTCAGTAATAATGTTGAATTTAAGGAATAGGACATTAAATAAATTTTTTCTAATAACTCGAGAATAAAAATTAAAATTACATAATATTATAATTTTTGAGATTTATTCTGTAAAATAATCTTATTGGATAAAAATTCTAAATTAAATAAAATCTTAAATAATTTTCTAAGATCTTAAATTACTTTAAGCACTAATTAAAAATGACTATTGAAAATAAAAATATTGATCTACTTTATAGCGATTTAACAGCAGATTTATTCAATCTTTATAAAAACTCATCCTACCTAGCTATTGACACTGAAGCAATGGGATTAATTCATGGAAGAGATAGACTTTGTTTAGTACAAATATGTAATGAATTTGGTAAAACATCCTGTATAAAAATCGAACTTAATACCTCTTCTTCACCTCATTTAAAAACACTTCTTGAAGATGAAAAAATTACTAAAATATTTCACTATGCAAGATTTGATGTTGCAGCTCTAAAATGCAATCTTGAAATTAATACAAAAAATATTTTTTGTACTAAAATTGCCAGTAAATTGGCAAGAACTTATACAAATAAACACGGTTTAAAAGATTTAATCAATGAATTATTAGGCATAGAACTGGACAAAAGCTCGCAAAGTAGTGATTGGGGTAGCAACGATGATTTAACAAAAGATCAATTAGAGTATGCAGCAAATGATGTTAGATATTTAATCGAAGCAATGCATAAATTAAAAGTTATCTTAGAGAGAGAGAATAGATATGAATTAGCTCAAAAGTGTTTCGAAACAGTTTCTGTACATGCTGATTTAGACATACTAAAATTTTCAAATATATTTGAACATTAAGAATCAATCTTCAGTTAAAAAATTATCTTCACCATCAAGAGTTTCCATAAGCTTATCAAGTATTCTTGAAGAACTTAATTTATTTCCATCATTTTTTTCACAAATTTTTAAGACATTTTGAGCAACTTGTATTTTTTCTTGAATAGTTTTCGAGCCTTCTTTTGCAATTTGAATTTCAACTTTCTTCTTAGCAGAAGATAAACTTATGCTCATATGTTTTGCAATCTCTGCACAAATTTTTAGATATTGCCGATCATTTATTGGATACATAAAAGAATTAAAAATTAATATGCTATTGCCATTTACTAAGATAACAAATGAAGGTTAATGGCATCTACGATTTTCTTACTTGCTCCAGATTCCCCCATTCTTTTTTTTCCAATTTTTGCTTGTTCTAATCTATCAACTTTTCTTTTCAAAAGTAAACTTAAACGTTTTAAAAGAATTTTTCTGTTTTTGCAGACTAAAACACTACCTCCCAATAATCTTGATTGCCTTTTTGCAAATGATTTTGTAAATTGTGGTCCATGTCCCGGTAGAGAAAGAGATGGAATTCCAAGGCCAGCAATTTGCTCTGTAGCAGTTCCTGCATTAGACAAACCAACTTCTGCCATATTGGCCCATGCATTGAATTTACCTTTTCCAATCACTACATATTGATTTTTCTTTTTCCATACTGAATCTTCATCAATTAGAAATTTAACTTTACTCTGTTTTATAAAACCATATTTATTTAAATAACTGTGAATTTGAATCACATTCGCATTAATGCTCAAAGGCAAAAGTATTATCAAATTCTTTGATAAATCAAAATCTTGCAGACAAGCAAGAAAATTATTAAGATTTTTTAGAGCCTCAGGGTATCTACTTCCAACTAATAAAATAATTCTTTTAAAAGAAATAATATTTGATATCTTCTCGTTTGTTGGATTTACAAAATCCATCATTGGATTACCAAAGTATTTTGCGTAAATATTTTTTCTATTCAAATTATTAGCTGTAATTGCATCTCTCATAATTAAATTTTTACATCTTGGAGATTTCATTAAAAACATTTCCCATGGATCCCATTCAGAACCTTTGAACTTATGATAAAAATCGCTTAAATCCCAACCTGGCCCACTACTCCAAGTAAAATCACTTTTTGGAGTTCCAATGAAACTAAATTCGCATTCTGAACTCCAAGCGAAAAGTAATGGCAAGAAATCTCCTACAGCGATAATTTTGCAGTTATGTTTTGACTTTTGTTTTACAAGTAGATAATTTCTTAAATTATCGATTAAAAAACCTGCAAACAAATCAAGCACAAATCCCTTCAGACTTTGATTACTAAAACCTCCACTAGGCAGATCTTTTAAATGTCCTATTTTACGAAAATTCTTTGATTTTATGGAATTAAATACATCTCCATTTCCTACTAACGGCAAAACTTCAATATTTTTATTTTTTATTTCTTTTAGTAATCTTTTTATTATTTCCGATGCTATTACATCTTCTCCATGACCATTGCATATAAATAATAGAGAATGAGACACCTTACTGTTAAGATCATAAAAAGGCTCAATAGAATCTTTTTCGGCGGCATGGCCAAGTGGTAAGGCAGAGGATTGCAAATCCTTTATCCCCAGTTCGAATCTGGGTGCCGCCTTCTTTAAATTAGTAAATAATTTCGCTGAAAAGCGTTCCAAACACAAGAGATTATTGTAGCGATTATTAATACTCAAGACGTTTAGAAATGGGCGGTTAGTGGGCGGTTAATTTGCTGATAAATTATCAGGTTTTTTTTGAACCTAGTTTTATTATCTCATTTACCGCCCATAGGGAAAGTTTTCTCAATTTTTCCTTAAATCAATATTTGTCTGAAACTTTGAAACATTTGATCTGGATCATCATTTTTAATATTCAATGATAATTTATAACCGATGCAAAATCGTAAAAACAAATTATTCTTTTATTGGAAAAATCATTAAAGGTAAAATATAATTAATTTTTAACAATTTAAAAGTTAAATATGGATTATTTGGATAGTGAGTTAGAAGACGATATTGATGAAAATCTTTCGGAAGAAGATTTTATTGCCAGCATAGAACATCTCAATAAATGTTTTTTCGAACTAGATAAATCAGATTTTTCTAATCAAGACATAAAAAATTTAATTGAACAATTTGATGAATTACAGAATAAAGTTATTGAAACAAAGAATGATGGTGAATATAGAACTAAAGAATTAAGAGAACTTTTTAAAAACTTTATAAATTTTTGTGATGGTAGAGGGCATATTTCTAACATCATAAAATTAACCGCAGATGAAATAACTGATGAAGATTTTGATAATAGAGATATTAAATTTGTTGATGAAATAACTAATATTGTGCTTCAATTCGCTGGATTTTTGTATTTAAAAGACCTTCAAGGTTTAAATGAATATCCTCTACAACTTCTGAAACTACTTGAAAAACTATATTTTCTTTACTTTAAATCCTTTGGAATTAAAGGATCGATAGAGAATTTATTTGGTATTTATTATAATCTCTTTCACGGTAATCCTAATAAGATCAAATTACCAACAGAAATTGATTCAAACTCTAATCAAACCTTCAAATACGAACTAAAAGAAGGAGAGATGTTTGATGAAAATATAAATGGAAATTCTGCTTACTTTAATTTCCAGTTTAATAAATTAGAAAAAAAATATTTTCAAGAAGAATTCACTTTTGATAGTTGGTTTATACAAGAATGTCGTGAAACTGTTGTTTCTATACCTATTGATCAAGAAAGATTTCCAACTCTAGCAAAAGCATATAGAACTAAATCTCCCAGTGATTTACCTCAGTATTGGGCAAATAATTATCAACAAGCAAAACAAAATTCTAGATACAATAATGTTCCAATTTTTGATGCAAATAAATATTTTTTAATCTCAGATCAATATGAGGTTCTTTGGAATGAATGGAACAAACAATTTTTTGATTCTCACCAACAAAGACTTGATAAATTTTTTGAATTGTTAAATATAGCAACTGATGACGGATCAGAAACTGATGAAGAAAACTTTGATGAGGATTTACAAGAGGGATTTGTCTATCTTATTAGGAATCAAGATATCTACAAAATTGGCATTACAGAAAATCTATTAAATAGAATGTCTCAACTAGACCCAGATGAAATCATAGATACTATTAAGTGTTCTAATTTTAGGGAAGTTGAAAAGGATTTACATAGAGAATATAAAGATTACAGAATACCCCAAACTGAATATTTTCGATTAAGTGAAAAGCAAGTCTTAGAAGTTTCAAGAAAACTAAAATCAATGGCAAAGTAATTATTTCTTTTAAAGCAAACTAAAGGTTTCTCATAATCACAAAATCCCTTAGGTCTCCACCCCCTTTCATTGAGTAAGGTAATTTTGAGATGCTTGTTTGTTTTATTAACCGCCCGAAATTCCTGACGTATAAGTTAATTAAGACCAGAAATTTGCCAAAAAAATAACCCTTATGGGCGGTTACTGGGCGGTTAGTTGTTAATTATTATTGCTGAAACTGTAGTTATAGTCTTGTTTTCTAGTATTCATACCCCAATTCGAATCTGGGTGCCGCCTTATTTAATTTTTTTACGCATTTAATTATGAAGTTTTCTAAGAACTTCAATTGCAAATAAAAAGTATAAAGTTTCAATTACTTATTGATTAATAGAAAAATAATCTTTTCTTTATTATTGATAAATAATACCTTATATCCATTGATAAAAAAACTACATGGATTTATTAATAATTTTCATCAGATTATTTATATAAAAATTTGAATTATTTTAGTAATCATTATCTGCTACACACATTCCTAAACATCTAACACCATTTGATGCAGTCCTTTTGCAATGATTACATAAAATGGGATCTTTCTCAGAAGTAAGGTTAATTTTTGAATTATTTTGGTCTTTGAAACTTATTAACTCTTCTGTTGAATCAATTAGAGTCATTCTTGGGATCATAACTTGAATTGATACTAACAACAAGTGAAGCATTTGTGTTGGAAGAGGGTATATCCATAATTTTTACAGTTTCTTTAGGCTCATCAATAACTTGATTTTCTTCAGTACTCTCATCTACAGCACAAGCTTCAAGAGCCTCTCTAAGTAGTGAATCAAAAGTTGCTCCAGGCAATCTATGTCTAGCAACCTCAAGAAAAGTTCTCGGTAAGGATTCAGATGCAGCATCTCGTAAAGCAGGATTATTCTTTCTATGTTCTTGTTCTTCTTCTATTGATTTAATAAACCTTAGTGTGACATCTCTTTTGGTTGAGGCTTTTATCAACGTATCATTTTCAGGATTGCTAACTTTAGGCTCATTTTCAAGATCACTAAGTCTTTTTTCCAAACTATTTAAAACTTCATTAGCTTCTTTACTGATATGAGCTAATTGACCATCAGACAAATTAGGTAAATCAGCGACAAAAACTTTCCCATGATCCCTTAGTGTCAAGAAAGTTGGTCTAGGGCCTTGAGCCTGCCTACCAATTGATTCCGAATTATTACCTGTTGGTCTTTTTGGAGGTGTTGGGCCAGCTGAACTACGTCTACGTGTAATTCTTTGATTATTTGCAAAGGGCATTGAATAAAGGTTAAATCTTAATACTTAAACTTCCGATATAATTCGGCGGTAGTTTTATTATATTACACCTAACTTTTTCATTTGGGTATAAAAAATAATTTTTTAAAACTCAATTTAAAAAGATAAATAAATTTAAGTTAAAATTTCTGGCAAAAATTTACTAATTGTTGATTCATTTTTTCGCACTATCTTTCCAATTTCCCAACTATCTATGTCATTATCTTTGCAGATACTTAATATCGCATCCTTAAATTGTTTATCAATAATTAAACAAAATCCCACTCCAAGATTGAAAGTATTCCAAAAATCTTTTTCAGGAATAGATCCTTTATCTTTAAGGTATTGAAATAAAATAGGAATTTCCCAAGAACTAGTATTGATATAAGGAATATAATCAGAAGACATACATCTTGGTAAATTTTCTGGAATTCCTCCTCCAGTAATATGAGACATTGCTTTAATTTCTATATTTTCAGATAAAATTTGATTAATCACATTATTGTAAATTTTTGTAGGTTTCAATAACTCATCATAAAAATTTAAATGATAAACTTTTTCAAATTCTTTATCTATTTGATTATTGTTTTGAATAATTTTTCTTACTAAACTAAAGCCGTTACTATGCACTCCATTACTTTTTAAAGCAATTATTAAGTCGTTTTCAGATACTTTTTTACCATTAATGAGCTTATCTTCATCAACTATTCCAACACAAAATCCCGCAAGATCATACTTATTTTTTGAATAAAATCCAGGCATTTCAGCAGTCTCTCCACCGAGTAATGAACAGTTATTTTCTCCGCAGCCATGTGAAATTCCCTGAACAACCCTTAATAATTGTTTCTTATCAAGTTTACCAGTAGCAATATAATCTAGAAAAAATAAAGGTTTTGCCCCACTAGTAATGATATCGTTCATGCACATAGCAACTAAATCAATACCAACCTCAAAGTGAAAGTTTTTAATTTGGGCTAATTCTAATTTTGTTCCAACACCATCAGTTCCTGAAACAAGAACTGGTTTTTTAAAACTATCTATAGGAATTCTAAACAAACCTCCGAACCCACCAATACCCTCAATCACATTAGATGTATGAGTTCCTTCAACTGCCTGTTTAATTTCGGACACAAATTCTCTCCCAGCTTCTATATCAACACCTGATGTTTTGTAATCCATGAAATAAAAATGATAGACTTTCCCTATATAGATATTCCTCCTAAGATTGCTTTTGTCCAGTAATTATTTATCAAATAGATTTATTTTTTAAAAAGAAAGTGAAGAAAGTAATCATAAGGAAAACTGAAGAAATAGAGAATTGGAGGAGAAATATAAATAGTGAAATTAACTTCATTCCAACAATGGGTAATCTTCATAATGGACATATAAAACTAATATCAACAGCAAAAAATGACAATTCTAATATTAATTTAGTAAGTATTTTCATTAATCCACTTCAATTTGATAACAAGTTAGATTTAGAGAATTACCCTAAAACAATTGATAATGATATAAAAATCTCCTTTTCAAATGGCGCAGATGCCATCTTCATCCCAAGTAATGAAGATATATATCCACCTAATAATAAAAATATTAAATTCCTAAAAGCTCCAAAAGAATTATCTTGTGCATTATGTGGATTAAATCGAATTGGACATTTTGATGGCGTTTGTACAGTAGTTTATAGACTACTGAATCTCATTAAGCCAAAAAATCTTTATTTAGGAGAAAAAGATTGGCAACAACTTGTAATTTTAAAAAATCTTGTCAAAAGAAAAAAATTAAATGTTGCTATCAAATCTATTGCTACACAAAGAGATTTTGATGGGATTCCTTTAAGTTCACGAAATGTACATTTATCAATAAACGAAAGAAAATTGATTAGGTTTTTTTCAAGTGAGTTATTAGAGGCAAAAAAAACTTTTCAACAAGAAAAAAAGATAAATTTAAGCGAAATAATTAAAAAGCTATCAGCAAAAAAAATTTCAATTGAATATTTAGAACATTTACACCCTCATACACTCCAAAAAACAAGACTTGAGGATAATATTTCGTTACTTGCTGGTGCGATAAAATGTGGAGAGACAAGATTAATTGATCACGTTTTTTTAATGAAAAGAAGACCGATTATTGCAATTGATGGTCCTGCAGGATCAGGTAAAAGTACAGTAACAAAGTTAATAGCGAAGAAACTTAAACTTTTATATTTAGATACTGGAGCAATGTATAGAGCATTAAGTTGGCTTATGATAAAAGAAAGTATTGATTTTAAAAAAGAAAAAAAATTACAGAACATTCTTAAAGATATATCTATTGTTTTCAAGTCGAATAAAAATTCACATCAGGATGTTTTTATTAATAACTACTGTGTTACTGAAGAAATTAGATCTCAAGAGATAAGTTCCATTGTTTCTAAAATTTCTTCAATTAAAGAAGTAAGAAAATTCTTAGTAGAAGAACAAAGAAAAATTGGAAAATCAGGCGGTCTTGTGGCTGAGGGAAGAGATATAGGAACTACTGTTTTTCCTAATGCAGAACTTAAAATATTTCTGACTGCTAGCATAGATGAAAGAGCAAAAAGGAGGAAATCTGACGAACAAAGTAAAGACTCACAAGAAATAGATCTTGATACCTTAAAGGAACTTATAAAGAAAAGAGATTTTGAAGATTCCAATAGGGAAATTTCACCTCTAATAAAAGCTAATGACGCAATAGAAATTATTACGGATAGATATTCAATTCATGAGGTAGTAGATAAAATTATTGATCTTTATAACGACAAGATTCCTAAAGAGATTGAGATCAAATAAATTCAAGAAATACTTTCCAAAAAACCGTTTACAGAGTCTTCTAAAATATCAAGGACAAAATCGAAGCCCTCATCACCTCCAAAATATGGGTCAGGAACTTCTTGCTCATTAAAAACTGATCTAAAATCTTGTATTTTTTTAATTGATGCAAAATCAGTTGAAGCTGTTCTATTTTTAAGATCTTGAATATTTCTAAAATTTGAGTTATCCATCGCAATAATATAGTTAAATTCGTCAAAATCTTTGCTAGTAATTTGACGAGCCCTGCTTAAGATATTTATATCTCTTCTTTCTGCCGCAATTCTCATCCTGGAGTCAGCTTTTTTCCCAATATGCCAACTCCCAGTTCCTGCTGAATCTACAATAAAGCCATCTGTTAATCCTTTCTGCTTAAGTAGACTTATAAAAATAGCTTCTGCTGCAGGAGACCTACAAATATTTCCCAAACATACAAAAAGAACAGAAATTTTTTTCATATGATTTCAAATTTCAATAAATTATAAGACTTTTAAGTAGTAAATAAAACTTCTTTAATTAAAGATTCAGTAAATTCTTTACCAAACAAACTCGACAACATTGGCCTTGCTGGATCATTATCTCTTCTATATTTCAAATAATTATTTTGACCATTTATTAATTCTTTTTGCATTTCCATGTTTGCTTCTTTGCTTTCGAAAAGAATTTCCAAATACAAATTAAGATATTCCCTAAATGATGTATAAAGCTGATTAGCAATTAAAAAATCACTTCTTTCTTCTTTTGGTAATTTTGACCAGATTACTCCTGGAGAAAAAAATCTAGCCACATCACCAGACATTTTTTCAGCTAATGGGAGTGATGAATGACAACGAGTTTTAAGTTCTATCAATTTTTTTATTAATTTCTTACTATACTGATTTTCTATTTTTAATGAAGGCTGAAAATCTAATACTAATAGATGACTATTAGGAAGAGTAACAAAATCCACTCCAAAAAATGGGACGTTGTAAATAGTATTAGGAATAATTAAAAAATTTAAAACAGAATAATTTGGACTATTAATACACACTGCTCTTGCGAATTTAATTCTTTTTTTATGAGATACACCCCAAGTAGAAAGATTCACATTTTTTTTTGATTTTTTTGAACCATAAGTTGAATCTTTATATGAATATTCCAAGGGTATTATTTTTTCTAAACAGTTATATTTAATTAAATTATTAGTTAAATATTTTAGAAAATTATGCCATCTCCAATCTTGGCTATAAAAAATAGTATCTTGTATTAACATTCAATGAATAATCTCATTATTTAATGTGAAAAGGAATTTATTGATAAATTTATTTGTCCATTTTTCTCCAAAAAAAGATTTAAACAATTTATCTGCAGGGTCTTTTTCAAAACTGTACTTATCATATTGAATTTGATTCATCTTTATTTCTTCTGCATTTAAAAATTGATTAACAGGATTGGATTTATAAATATTCAAATAATTATTTACAAATAAATGGAATATATTATTTAAATCTCTATCAAGATTTAATTTATTTCCTCTACATATAATCACCCATGGTGAGAAATACTTTTTTGAATCATAAATATTCTTCATTTTATTGTTGTCAAATGCAGAATATTTTTTCTTAATACTACCTAAACTTGAACAATATTTTTCAAGATACTTGCCTTCTTGAATTAAAGGTTGATAATCAAGTATTGCTAATAACTTTTGAGAATTACCAAACCATAAAATATCAGCTCCTAAAATAGGTATTTCACTATCAAAATTTGGATAGGCGACCGTATTAAACACTTGCAGTTTTTTGCCACCATCTAATTTTGTTATTCGCCACTTTCTATATTCGGGAGACGAAAAAAGCCAATTTTTAATAAAATAATTTGAGTCTTCATTTTTATGTTCTTTGAATTCGCTAGATATTTGTACTTCATGACCATTTAATTCATCAATATTACTTTTAAGGAAATCAACTAATGAATCAAACATAAATTATTAGGTCTCGGTGCTTCCTTTCCTTACTTTTTTTGTAATGTAATTAAATACAATCTTGCCTAAAACAGCAATCAAGTTACCTTCCAGCTCCTTAAACATCTTCATATTGTATGTGAAAGCTTGATTAGCTTCATCAATTATTTGATCAGCAGTCTTTTGATTTATTGGAAGTTGATTCAAAGTAAGGGAATATTCTTCCTTGAACTTCTTTTCATCAGCAATTAATTCAAACTCATAAAAATTTAAACCATCATTCCCCTTTAAATTTAATGCTTTTTTTGCGATCCTTTTCAAAATTTGTCCCCCAGATAAATCTCCTATATAGCGTGTGTAGTGGTGACCAACCAATAGCTCTGGTGAATTTTTTGCAACCTCTCGGATTCTTTGAACATATTCTTTTGCTGATTGAGAAATATTAATTTCATTCTTCCAGTTTTCACCAAAATAAAACTTAAGATCATTTACGAGAGTTTCTTTCCTGAATAATGATTTAAAACCTATAGGTTTTATTACTGGATGTTCTTCATTGACCAGTCTTTCAATTTCTTCTTCCATAGCTTCATAAACAAAATATAAATCACTAATTAATTTTCTATAAGATTTTTTTTCAACAACTCCTTTTAAAAAACAAGCCACGAAGCCAGTATTTTCAGCCATAGTGTGGGATTTTTTTGTCCCTTCTCTTAATTGTCCTGCGAGAGCGACTGCCATATATTTTGAATTATTTTCGTAAGTGTATTTAATCTACAAGAAAAATACATAAAACAGCTAATTTTTGTTACCAGCAGATGTTGTAGAGAATAACTTATAAAGTTCTTTGCAAACCAAAAAAAGGTTATCTTTTTGTTCCTTTTGCGGTAGATGAGTTCCAGTCATTTCCCAATTACCGATGGTAGCTACTCTCCATCTCTCGGATGGAACAATCATACCTCGCATTATTATTCCCAACAATTTCGGGACTCTATCATTATTATCATTTTCAATTCTTAATTGTAAAAGTATTGCTCTACATTCCATCAGGGGACTCCACCCAGGAAAATGAAACGCAAAATCAATAGTATCTTTCATGGATTCATTATTTAAATTGTCCCAGGGACTAAAGTTCACACTTGCATCTGGAAAATATTTTCGAAACAAAGATGCAGTAGAAGCAATTTTATTAGCTATTTCAACATTACTTACGTTTGAACTCGCGTTCATAAAAATTTGACTATATTTTTGAAAATGACATAATTTGCATTAACTTGCTTATTAAATACTTTTTCTTTTAATAAAGATGTTGAAATGCTGATCAATAAAGTACTCTCTATTCACATTTGAATAATAAATTTCTAGGTTTTAAAGAAAATAACTCATCTCAAATTACAATACGAGGAACATCAATGAGTTATCTTTTATTAATTCAATGCTATGCCAAATTTTGAAAAATTAACTTTACCTAATGAAGGCGAAATAATAACTTTTAATGAAGGCAAACCTAATGTTCCTAATAATCCAATTGTCCCATTTATTAGGGGTGATGGTACTGGAGTTGATATTTGGCCTGCTACTCAAATCGTTCTTGATTCAGCGATTAAAAAAAGCTATGGAGATGAAAGAAAAATAAATTGGTTTAAAGTCTATGCAGGTGATGAAGCTTGTGAACTTTATGGAACATATAACTATCTACCTAAAGATACTATTGAAGCAATCAAACACTTTGGTGTAGCCATCAAAGGTCCTTTAACGACTCCTATCGGTGGAGGTATTAGATCTCTTAATGTTGCATTAAGGCAAATCTTTGATTTATATAGCTGTGTTAGACCATGCAAATATTATTCAGGAACTCCAAGCCCTCATAAAAATCCCCAAAATTTAGACGTTATTGTTTACAGAGAAAATACTGAGGATATCTACATGGGTATTGAATGGGAAGCCGAGGATAATAATTGTCTTGAATTAATTAATCACTTAAATAACGTTGTCATACCAAAAAGTAAAAATTTAAAAAATAGATCTATACCAAATGGATCAGGTATTGGAATAAAACCGGTGAGTAAATCTGGCAGCCAAAGGCATATTAGAAAAGCTATTGAACATGCAAAGAGATTATCAGGAGATAAAAGGCATGTGACTCTTGTACATAAGGGTAATATTATGAAATATACAGAGGGTGCATTTAGGGATTGGGGATATGAATTAGCAGTAAATGAATTTAGAGAAGATTGCATTACAGAAAGAGAAAGCTGGATTTTAGATAATATTCAGAAAAATCCAGAAATTACAATTGAAAATAATGCTCGAAAAATTGAACCAGGTTTTGACAAGCTTACTAATAACAAAAAAGCATTCATTTGCGAAGAAATTAAAGAAGTTATTGCATCAATATCAAATTCCCACGGAGATGAAAAATGGAAAGAACTTATTCTTGTTGATGATCGGATAGCTGATAGTATATTTCAACAAATTCAAACTCGACCTCAAGAATATTCAATTCTTGCAACATTAAACCTTAATGGGGACTATGTTTCTGATGCAGCTGCTGCAATTGTAGGAGGCCTAGGTATGGCTCCCGGTGCAAATATTGGAGATAATGCAGCAATTTTCGAAGCTACGCACGGTACCGCTCCAAAACATGCAGGCTTAAACAAGATTAATCCAGGTTCAGTAATTCTTAGTGGTGTAATGATGCTTGAATATTTTGGTTGGGATGAAGCAGCTAACTTGATTACTAACGGTTTAAGTAGAGCAATAGAGCAAAAAAAAGTCACCTATGATCTCGCACGCTTAATGGAACCAAAAGTTGAACCCTTATCCTGCAGCAGTTTTGCTGAAGAAATTATCTCAAATTTCTAATTTTAAAAATTAGTTTTATTTTCAAAAACTTTCCATATATTAACCAGTGAATCTTTAGTGCCAATGTTTCCAGGATGAGTAACAATGGGAAGTTTTTCGCCATTTTTTAGGTTGTAAGTCACCACTGAAATGCCTGTTAAAATCTGTCCTTCAAGATAAACATAATCTGCATTAAGTCCTTTACTAAGAATCAAATTTGTTGTTATTCCACCTTTTGAAATCAAATATCCTATTTCATACTTCAAATCTGCGACTAATTCAGCAATAAAACAAGCAAGTAAATTATAAAAATTAAATAGTTCAGAAGAATCTAAAGACATAAATTTTCTTGAAGTAAACAAAACAGGAGTTTTTCCTTTCTCAAAAGAAAATCTAATTTCTTTCAAAAATTTATTTTTAAACAAATTCCTTCGCTTCTGATTATTATCTGATGAAGTAATTTTATAGAAATCAAAAACATCTAATTCAACTGGATTGCAATTACTTATCTCCATTAAATTATTTAATTGTATTGTTGAGAGTTCTACATAAGATCCAACAATTATAAGTCCCGGAAGAAAACTGTTTTCTTCATTTCTTATTCTTAAATTAGAAAAAAATTTTTCACTCTGAGAGACACTTTTTTTATCAGAAATTGAACTTATAAAACTTGCTGCAGTTCGAAAAAGGAATTTTTTGTGTTTAATTAATTTTTTAATTACTAATGAAAATTTTTTTAGTTGAGAATAATTTTCTACATCTACAACTACATGTTTATTATTCTCCAAGTTCTTAAGTGTTTTAAAAACGATATTATTTTCCTCATCATTAAGAATTTCGATATCTGACAATAAAAGATTTTGAATATCTTCAAAATTTATTTGAGATTTACTCTGCTGAAATAAAAGATTCTTGACATTACTTGTCGCGTATCCAAAAATTTTATCTGTTGCAAAAATTGTTTGACTAATAGGAGTTTTATCAACAAAATGAGATCCATTAATTGTTAATCTTTTACCCTCTATGAAAGCTGGAATATGAAAAGTAGCATCAAAAGGACCTAAACAACTATTTAAAGCAATTGGCTCTAGATAGTTATGTCCTCGAAGAGTAGAGTCTCCTCTACTTATAAAAATAATTTCTTCCTCATAGGATTGAGAAGCAATTATAGTCTTAAGATTTTTGCAAATTTCCTCTATTGTTAATTTCGCATCATTTTCCGATAGTGACCTTGTATTAGCCAAAATAAAAAATAAATTAGATTTAGATTCAAAACCTTTGACTAAAGTTGAGCAATCCCACTTCAGCAGTAATAAGCAATCGTGAACAGTTTGAGAGCCTGTGGGATCATCATCTATGACGACAAATTTCATAAGTATTGCATAATTACTTTAGAGATTTTATTTGTATTGAGGCATTTAACTTTTTTCTATCATTTGAAGGAATCATAATGCTTCTAAATCCATCAACAAAAGAATTTCGGGGACTAGTCCAAGGTTCGAGACATATCATTCTTCTTGGAGGATCACTCCAAATAACGCCTAAATCAAAAGGATATGGATGATTTAAAGTTAACTCTCTTTTAAAAATTTTATCTCGAAAGGAGCTTCTACCGGAAGTATACATAAGTAGATCAACTCCTAAATTAATTTTATTTAATTCATCCAAAGTATTACTAAGAGTATTTTTATCTTGATCCTGACAATTAAGTGGATTATCAACAAACTCTAAATTTTTGAAATCTGAAATATTAAAATAAGGATGCAAACCAAAATTTATAGGCATAGCAGAGCCTGTTTTATTATGTATTGTAATTTCGAATTCTAAACAGTTAATTTTTAAGGTAACTTCTATTTTTAGTTCGAAATCGAAAGGATAATATTTTTTGGTTTTTTTGGATGCATTTAAAAATAAGCATAAAAATTTTTCATTTTCATTGAAGCAGTATTGCCATTGCAAATCCCTGGCGAAACCATGTTGTGGTAACTGCAAATAACCATTTCCAAATACTGAACTAGGGGTATTGAGATTTCCACAAATTGGAAACAAGATTGGAATGCCTCCCCTAATACTTTTTGTTTTGTCCATAAATCTTTTTTCATCGAAATAAAGTATTTCATTACCATCCGACACCCAATTTGTAATAACGCCTCCTCTTTCAGGACAAAATTTAATGTAATTATTTTTATCTAATTGAAAGATAAAAATTCCTTTTTCCTTATTAGATAATTCAACTTTCACGATTATTAATTGATATAGAATCAACCCAATCCAAAATATGCTGATTAACTAATTCAGGTATCTCATCATGAGGACAATGTCCTGCATCAAGAATAATTTCTATTGTATTCTTTGGTGTAAATTTTTTATATAGATTTCTTTTTTTTGGAGTGTTCATCCATGGATCTTTCCCTCCCCAAAGAAGTAATAATGGTGCATTTAGTTTTGCGAATAGTTCATCCAACGGCAATCCCTGAGGACCTGATGGGTTAAATACACTTCTAAAAACATTAAAAGCTCCGAAATCTAGAGAAGGCTTCCTTATTGAATCAACTAAAAAATCATCAACATTTTTTTTATCAACATACACTTGATTCAAAGTTTTTTTAATATTTTTTGGATTTCTCATATTCTCAAAAATCAAACGTTGAAGAACAATATTTTTCAAAAATATCCCGGCAACTGTTTCAATTGAAGTTTGCAACATATTCTTTTTAATAGTTTTTTCTTCACTAAAGTATCCAGCGGCATTAAGTAAGATCACTCCTGCGTTTAGCTCATTTAATTCTGCACCAGCTGCTAATGCGGCATAACCACCTAATGAATTTCCAACAACAATTGTAGGTTTTTTTATTTTCTCTTTGACATAAGCGACAACCTGATCTTTCCATAAAGATCCTGAATAGTCGACGTCTTGAGGCTTAGGACTTTTTCCAAAACCGAGTAAATCGATAGCATGGACTTCGTATTTTGTACTCAAAACAGGTATGTTAAATCTCCAATGATCCGTAGAAGCACCAAAACCATGAATTAATAAAATTGCATATTCTTTTAAAGTTTGTTCAGGGTAAGCTGAAACAGTATATATTGGGTAATTTAAAAAATTCCAGTCATAATTTACATCACCATCTATCAGAGCTGTTTTTTCCATTTATTGAAAATTTTTTATTTACTTATTCTAATAAACTTATTTCTTAAAGAAGACCCACAGGATCAGCTGCAACATCATCTGAAATTTTATTGCCATCATTTGGGGGCTTATCTTTTAGGACAATTCTCAATAGAACAGGTGCAAGAAATGTAGTTCCAATAACCATTAATAAAATTGCTGCTTCAAGAGAAGGGGTTAACAACTTAGCGCTTGTTCCTAATCCAAGGAAAATCAAACCAACCTCTCCTCTAGGCATCATACCCAAACCTACTACTAATCTATTTGTAGGTTTATCACTTGAAAATACCCATCCTGCTGCAATTTTTCCAATAATTGCGACAACTAATAAAAATCCTGCAACTACAAGAGCTGACCTACTTGTTGGATCAAGTGGATTGATAACTGATAAATCCATTCCAGCTCCAACTAATACAAAGAAAATAGTTGCGAATAAGGATACTAAAGGTAAAACGGATTGTTGAATTGCGTGATTATTTTTAGAACTACTAAGAATTAATCCAGCTGCAAAAGCACCTAAAGCTGCTTCTAATCCAATGGCTGTTGCCACGAAACAACACAATACAAGTATTACAAAAGAAGCTACCACTACGGCTCCAGGAGCCTTTAATCTATCTAATAACCAATCAAAACCTGGAGCAGCTGTTCTACTTAATGCAATAGCAGCAATAACGAATACTACAGCTGCTGCAACTAATTTAACTATAGGAGCGATTTCTAATGTGCCTCCGGCAGCAAGGGCGACTACAACTGCCAGAATAACAATTCCTAAGATATCGTCTAACACAGCTGCACCAATAACTATCTGTCCTTCTCTAGTTTTTAAATAACCCAACTCACCAAAAACACTTGCAGTAATTCCTATACTTGTTGCCGTCATAGATGCTCCAGCAAAAACTGCTGGAATAAGATCTACTTGGAAAATAAACATTAATCCAAGAGTTCCAAAGGCAAACGGTAAAATTACACCTGCCATAGCAACAGTGAAAGCCTGAGCTCCGACAGCTACTAATTCCTCTAACTCACTTTCTAGTCCTGTTAAAAATAAAAGAGCATATAATCCCAGAGTTGCTACTGCTTGCAGGGATGGAAAACTTTCAAAATAAACATCAGGTACAGCTTCTGGAGGAATTGAAGCTAATGAGCTAATAACATTTACGAGTCCTTCATTTAATTCTGTTCCAGCGGAGGGCGGTATCAACAAATGGAATCCTGATGCCCCTATTACGACCCCTGCAAGAAGCTCACCTACTATCGTCGGCAAACTTAATCTTACTAATACTTCTGCTAATGCTCTTGCAGCTAAAAATATCAATAGAAACCTTATAACTCCTATCAACGTTTCAGCAACTTCTAAATCATGTGCACTTAATTCCGCAAGTAAAAAATACATATGAAATTAATTAAAAAATAAACTACCTAATTGGAAGATAGTTTATTGAGGGCCCACTTTAAGAAATATGTAAGAAAAAAGCAAAAATACTCAACAAGTGTGGATCTGAAGTTACAACAAAGAAATTTTCAAAAAAATGGCTATCGTCTGTTATATGGCTAATCCAATGAATACCAACGAACCCTTTGACCTACGTTTGCCTACCCCAGGGTGCTACTTAGATCCTGAGAAAGCTGGAATGGATTCTGATGCTGTTTTTCAAGGAATGACAGCACATCTATTTTATACTCTTGGAAAGTTAGCTACTTCTGCAAGTCCTCACGACTTGTACATGGCTTTAAGTTACGCAGTTAAAGACAGGCTAATGACAAGATATTTAGCCAGCCAAGAAGTAATTAGAAAAAAACCACAAAAAACAGTCGCCTACTTATCAGCAGAATTTTTAATAGGCCCTCAATTAAGTAATAATCTTCTAAATTTAGGAATTACTAAAGAGGCAGAAGATGCTTTAAAAAGATTTGGTATTGAATCATTGTCAACAATTCTTGAAGTTGAAGAGGAGCCTGGACTAGGTAATGGTGGACTTGGCAGACTTGCAGCATGTTACATGGAATCATTAGCATCTCTACAAGTTCCAGCGGTAGGTTATGGTATCAGATATGAATTTGGTATATTCAATCAGTTAATTAGAGATGGCTGGCAAGTTGAAGTAACAGATAAATGGTTAAAAGGTGGATGGCCATGGGAACTCCCACAACCCGACGAGTCATGTTTTGTTGGTTTTGGAGGCAGAACTGAAAGTTATAGAGATGATAAAGGAAACTATAGATCAAGATGGATTCCTTCAGAACATGCTATTGGAGTACCTCATGATGTTCCAGTTTTAGGATACAGAGTAAATACATGTGACCGATTAAGATTATGGAGGGCTGATGCAACAGAAAGTTTTGACTTTTATGCATTCAATATTGGTGATTATTATGGTGCAGTCGAGGAAAAAGTTGCATCTGAAACTCTTTCAAAAGTTCTATATCCAAATGATGGAACTGACGAAGGTAGAAGATTAAGACTCAAACAACAACACTTTTTTGTAAGTTGTTCTCTTCAGGATATGTTGAGAAGCCTTGAAAAAAGATCAATAGCAGTAACAGAATTTCCTAAGCATTGGACAGTCCAATTGAATGATACTCATCCTGCAATTGCAGTTGCAGAACTAATGAGACTTCTTATTGACCAATATCAAATAGGTTGGGATAAAGCTTGGAACATAACAACCTCTTCAGTTGCTTATACCAACCACACATTATTACCAGAAGCTTTAGAAAAATGGGATTTAGGTTTATTTAATGATCTTCTTCCTCGTCATCTAGAAATTATTTATGAAATTAATTGGAGATTTCTACAACAATTGAGACTTCGTTATCCAGGTGATGACAAGATCCTTCAAAAACTCTCAATAATTGATGAAGAAGGCTCCAAATCTGTTCGGATGGCCCATTTAGCTACAATTGGTGCACATCACATTAATGGTGTTGCAGCACTCCACTCAGATTTAATAAAAAGACAACTTCTGCCTGAATTCGCTGCTCTTTGGCCTGAAAAATTTACAAATGTAACTAATGGAGTCACTCCAAGGAGATGGGTAGCCCTATCTAATCCATCACTATCGAACCTTTTAGAAAAAGAAGTTGGTCCAAACTGGATAACAAATATGGAACTTCTTAAGAAGTTAGAAGAAAAAAAAGATGACGACAATTTTTTGCAGAAATTTGAGGAAACTAAATTAAATGGCAAAAGAAAATTAGCTAGCTTTATCCATTCAAAAACTGGAATACTGGTGGATCCATCAAGTTTATTTGATGTTCAAGTAAAAAGAATTCATCAATATAAAAGACAACATTTAAACGCCCTACAAATTATTGCCCAATATTTAAGAATTAAAAATGGTACAAACAAGTATGAAGTCCCAAGAACAATAATATTCGGAGGTAAAGCTGCACCAGGTTACTTTATGGCAAAGCTGATGATTAGATTCATTAATGGTATTGCTGATGTAGTTAATTCTGATCCAGATATGGATGGTTTATTAAGAGTTGTTTTTCTACCAGACTATAACGTTAAACTTGGTGAAATAGTTTATCCCGCAACGGATCTGTCAGAACAAATTTCAACTGCTGGTAAAGAAGCATCTGGAACTGGAAATATGAAGTTTGCAATGAATGGAGCTTTAACGATTGGAACCTTAGATGGAGCAAATGTGGAATTAAGAGATCTTGTGAAAAAAGAGAATTTCTTTCTTTTTGGTAAAACTGAAAGCGAAATTATGGAATTAAAAAATAATAACTACTCTCCCAAAACTTTTATTGATCAATCTCCAGAGCTCATAGAGGTTATACGTCTAATTGAAATTGGCCACTTTAGCAATGGAGATAAAGAATTATTTAAACCTTTATTAAATAGCCTTACAGGACATGACCCATTTTTTGTTATGGCTGACTTTGAAGATTATTTAAATAAACAGGATGTGGTCAGCGAATGCTGGAATAATAAAAAATCTTGGAATAAAATGGCATTATTAAATACTGCTAGATCGGGATACTTTTCTTCAGATAGATCTATTAGAGAGTACTGTAAGTCTATTTGGAAAGTATCTCCAATGCCTGTTGAAATTACTTGCGACGTAGAAGAATTAACTAATTAATATTCTTCTTATCTGGCGAATCTGGAGTTTGATGAAATAGTCTATTCAAAATTAATCTATCTATATTTAATGGATCTGGAGCTAATTCATTTGCAATTTCTTTAATTTTTGCTTCAATATTGTTTGAAATCTTTGTATCAAATATTCTTTCCATTAATGCCTCAATTGAATATAAATAAGCATTAACACTTTCCAGTTCATCTAAAGATTCAGAAATTTCTGTATCAGAGATATGTTTATCTTCTGGACTGATATCTTCATTTGATTCTCTTTCAGATAATTCTCTCTGCAATTTATCCGTAATCTTAGTACAAAGAGTTCTGAAAGATTGTATGGATGCCCAATTCAATTCTTGTTGCTGCTTAAAAGTAGGAAATTCTCTAATAAGACGATCATGCTCTTTATAAAATTTCTGACAATCAGAGCACTGACATGGTTGTTCAGTCAAAAGAAAATATAGTTCTTTTTATATCATCTCACTATTTGGGCAAAATTGTAGGGCCATCCAATAATTCGTCATTTTCATCGAGTGAATCTGGACTATCTGGCAATGGTATCTCAATACTAGTAACCAAATTAATAACATCTCTTAATCTCATAGAATCAGCAAACCATCCCATTGCTTGCTCAGCGTCACCTCTTTTTTCAGCGTCGTTTGCTTGATCTTCGTGAGCTTCCGCCAAAAGAGCCAGCCAGCACAGGCATCGTGCTTGAACTATTGAAAGATCTAAATCATTAGGTTGGGATTTAGAAATGCGTTCATGCTCTTGTTGAATTAAGAGCTTTAAACGCATATCATGCAACTTAGCCATAAAAGATTTACTACTATCTATACGCTAGCTAGAGAGTAACAAGTTTGCACACATACTACATATAGTTTTTTATTTTTACGGGACTGGCGGGAGTCGAACCCACGACCTACGGTTTAGGAAACCGTTGCTCTATCCTGCTGAGCTACAGCCCCAATAGATGATTTTTGGAGTATTAAGCACTATGCTAAATGAAAGCAGGAGAGGTAATCGCAAGAAAGTTTTATTTTGTTTCCAAAATAAAACTTTCTTGAGGAAAGTCCGGGCTCCCACATGGTCAGGCTTGCTGGGTAATTCCCAGTGCGGGCAACCGTGAGGATAGTGCCACAGAAACATACCGCCTAATACTTTTTGTATGGCAAGGGTGCAAGGGTGTGGTAAGAGCGCACCAGCAACATTGAGAAGTGTTGGCTAGGTAAACCCCGGCTGGGAGCAAGGCTTAGTAGATTTATGACCATTAAACAATCTACTTTTAAGCGCCGCTTGAGACTGAGAAGTAATTCTAGTCCTAGATAGATGATTGCCCATCTTATTAATTAAGATGAACAGAACCCGGCTTATGACCTGCTTTCTAATTGTTGTGATTTTTCTAATCAGATGACAAATATAATTAACGCAAAGAGAATAGATGAAATAACTAATTTTTTAAAGTCTTTAAATATTAAATCAAAAAGATTTTCTGAAATAATTAGAACTAAAAATATTTCAATTATTCAAGATTTTAATCAAGCATTTGTCCACTCCTCGGAGGACAAAATATTTAATTATGAAATACTAGAATTTTTCGGAGATGCAGTCCTCAGATTAGCGGCTTCTAATTTTATTGAAAAAAAATATCCTCAAATGAGTGTAGGAGAAAGATCAGAACTAAGAGCACAAATTGTAAGTGATGAATGGTTAACCAAATTAGGGGAAAAAATTGATATAGAAAAATTAATAATTAAGGGACCTAAAGCTCTAGGTGATGAAAATTCAAAAAATACTATTATTGGTGAAGCGACAGAAGCTTTAATAGGTGCTGTTTACAAGTGCTTTAATTCCACTCAGGAAGTAAATCTTTGGTTAGATGATATTTGGGAGGAAGATTCAGAAATATTTTTAAAAGCTCCTTATAAATTCAACTCTAAAACTGTATTGCAAGAATGGTGTCAAAGTAAAGGTTTTGATTTGCCAGTCTATAAAATAATTGAAGTCTCAAAGAAAAATGGGGACCCTAAAAGATTTTCTTGCGATATATTTATCGAAGGATGTAAAGAATCTTCTGCATTTGGCAAGTCCCATAAACAAGCAGAAACAAATGCAGCTAGAGTTTTGATAGAAAAATTTATTAAGATAGGTAAAATCTAATTTTTATACTCTTTCTAGATTGGTTAGTTGAAACGTTATGAGTTTATCCCAATTACCTCCTTCAAACAGAACCGCTGCTCTTTTTTTTGTCACTCTTTGTACGAATCCCTTATATCCTTTATAGATTGAATTGATGTCTTTTACAACAACAAAAGATCCAGGGAGTATGGGTTTAGTAGATAATTCCATAAAACATTCTCTCTTATACACTATATGATAAATAAAAACGAATGGTTGACTGTTGGATTGATAACATCATGTCATGGAATTAATGGACAGGTAAAGGTAAAATCTCTAACTGATTTTGAAGAAAGATTTTTAAAACCGGGAATTAGATGGTTGCAAAAAGAAAATAAACCGCCTTCAAAAATAGAACTTATATCTGGTTTCAAACAACCTGGCAAAGAAACCTTCATAGTTAAGTTCGAAGGAATAAATACAAGAAATCATGCAGAACAACTGAAAAAATTTAAAATTCTTGTAAAATCCGAAAAACTTCCCAAATTAAAAAAAGAAGAATTCCACTTATTAGAACTTTTAAATCTCGAGGTCAAGACTTTAGAAAATAATGAATTAAAAAAAATTGGGAAAGTTATCAATTTAGAAAATGAGAAAAATAATTTACTTGTTATTGAACTATTTAAAAATCAAAAAAAAGTTCTCATACCATTTGTTAAAGAAATAGTCCCATTAATAGATTTAAAAAATAATTTTCTAATCATCAATCCCCCAAATGGACTTTTAGAACTATAAATTAAAAAATTTGTAAGAAATTAATTATTCAACAGTTACACTTTTGGCTAAATTCCTTGGTTGATCCACGTCGAGACCCCTATGAGCTGCAATATGGTAACTCAATAATTGTAAAGGTAATATATTAAGTAGAGGTGAAATCCATTCATTAGAAGAAGGAACTTTCATTAAATAATCAAAGATTTCAGTTCCATTACATTCAGGAGCAATTCCAATTAAATATGAATCTCTAGCTTTTGCTTCTTGAGCGTTACTAATAACTTTATCAAAAACCTCACCAGGTGAGGCAATAGAAATTACAGGTACTTTTTTATCTAACAAAGCTATTGGACCATGTTTCATTTCACCAGCAGGATATCCAGCTGCATGAATATAACTAATTTCTTTAAGTTTTAACGCGCCTTCAAGAGCAATAGGATAATTTATTCCTCTTCCTAAAAAAATCACATCTTTAATATTAAAAAAGTCATGTGCTAGCTTTTCTGAAGATTTATTATGTTTATCTAAGAGATCTTCCAATAATGGCGGAAGTTTAATAAGTTCGTTTATTAATTTACCTATTTCATCAGAACTTTGATTGCCTTTGATTTGAGCAAATTTTATGGCTAATCCATAAAAAGAAAGTAATTGAGCAAAAAAAGTTTTTGTTGCTGCAACTCCAACTTCTATTCCCGCACAGATATCAATTATATTAAGGACCTGCCTTCCTATTGAACTCTCTTTTCTATTTGTTATTGCAATAAGATTGGGTTTAAATTTTTCATTTTCAATTGAAGATCGTCTTTTAATTTCCATATCGATAGCGGCAATTGTATCAGCAGTTTCTCCAGATTGAGTGACTCCAATAGTTAATGTATTTGGCAATAGGGGAGGTGGTGAATATCGAAATTCGCTTGCATAAAAGACATTTGTAGGGATACCTGAAAATTGTTCTAATAAAAAGCTGCCCACCATTGCAGCATGTTTACTTGTACCACAAGCAATAATTTCAATTCTTTCTATTGATTTAAAAAATTCCGTATCAAATGGATAGTTAATTTGATATTGACCATTATCTGAATTCTTAATTAAATAATTTTCCAACCAGTTTTTTGCAGTCTGTGGCTGATCAAATATCTCTTTCAACATATAGTGTTTGAAATTCATCTTATCCATTATTTGCTCTGAGACTTTTAAAGAAACTGGATTTCTATATTGTCTCTCGTTGTTTGAGTCGTATATTTCAATTCCAAGCGGTGTTAACAAAGCTATTTCTTCATCCTCCATAGGCAAAATAATATTCGTAAAGTTTGCAATGGCTGGAGTATCACTTGCACAAATAAATTCTCCTTCACCCAAACCAATAATCAAGGGGGCTTGTCTTCTTGCAACTACCAAAGAGTTTGGAGCACCAGACCATAAAACTGCTAAAGCATAAGAACCTTCTAAATCCGATAATACATTTCTCACAGCTACTAATAATGTTGACCCATTATTCTCAAGATTAAGTTTACTTAGTGTATTTAACTCTCTTTGAATTAGATGGGGAATTACCTCTGTATCTGTATCAGAATTAAATATAATTCCCTCTTCTTCTAATTTATTTTTTAAATCTTGGAAATTTTCAATAATACCATTTTGAACAACGGCTATATTTCCTGAACTATCGGTATGAGGATGTGCATTTTTAAAATCAGGTTTTCCATGAGTTGCCCATCTGGTATGTCCTATACCCACTGTTCCAGGAAGATTATGATCATTAAGATTATTTTTTAAATTCTGTAATTTTCCTTCTGCTTTATTACAAGAAATAAAATTTGTATCAGGATTTATTATTGCAATACCTGCTGAATCATAACCTCTATATTCAAGTTTTTCTAAACCATTAATTAATAACGGTAAAGCTTTTTTATATCCAGTTACAGCAACTATTCCACACATACAAATTTTTTTTTCAATTATATTGAAATAAAATAGGTATTTACTAAAACATGGACTCTCTTAGAACTGCACTATAAAAAATTTAATATGCTAAACCCATACTCCTAGAAGTCTCATCTCCTAAATAAACACGAATACTTAAGAAATCTGTGGGACATGCCGTTTCACATCTTTTGCAACCTACACAATCTTCTGTTCTAGGAGATGAAGCTATTTGGCCAGCTTTACAGCCGTCCCAAGGAACCATCTCTAAAACATCTAATGGGCAAGCCCTTACACATTGGGTACAACCAATGCATGTGTCATAAATTTTAACTGCGTGTGACATGTAAAAATTGTCTTTAGAACCTCGTTTTATAATACTATTGTCTTACAAAGAAATTAAAAAAATTAAGATATGCTTCACTCTTGTTAACTCTAGGGCATAAAATCATATAGATAATTAGTAATTTCCATAAACTATGTCACAAGAAATCCTCGAAAAAGTCTGTTCTATTGTTTCAGAACAATTAAGCGTTGAAGCAGGAGAAGTTAAATCAGATTCAAATTTCCAAAATGATTTAGGTGCTGATTCTCTAGATACTGTTGAATTAGTAATGGCTCTAGAAGAAGCATTTGATATTGAAATTCCTGATGAAGCAGCTGAAGGAATAGCAACTGTTGGCGATGCAGTAAAATTCATCGAAGAAAAAAAAGGTTAGTATAGAATGCCAAATTTCCATCGAGTAGTTATTACTGGTATCGGAGCTGTAACTCCAATTGGTAATAACATTGATGAATATTTAGTCGGTCTTCAAACAGGCACTAATGGGGTTACCGATATTACTCTCTTTGATCCGGAACAACATCCATGCAAATTTGCTGCAGAAGTAAAAAATCTTCAATCTGAAAATTTTATTGAAGCTAAAGAATCCAAAAGATGGGATCGTTTTTCCCAGTTTGGAGTTATTGCGGCAAAACAAGCCTTTAATGACTCTGGACTCGAGATTACTGAAGCTAATGCATCAAGAATTGGAGTGATTATTGGTTCTGGTGTTGGAGGCTTACTAACTATGGAAAGTCAAGCTCAAATATTGAGTCATAAAGGGCCTAAAAGAGTAAGTCCATTTACAGTCCCAATGATGATTCCAAACATGGCCACTGGATTGGCTGCAATAGCTTTGGGTGCAAAAGGACCAAGTTCCTCTATTTCCACCGCTTGCGCTGCCGGTTCAAATGCAATTGGTGATTCTTTTAGATTACTCCAACTTGGAAAAGCAGATGCGATGATCTGTGGGGGAGCAGAAGCAAGTATTACGCCTCTTGGAGTAGCTGGTTTTGCTAGTGCCAAAGCTCTTTCTTCAAGGAATGAAAGCCCTCAAACTGCTAGCAGACCTTTTGACGCAGAAAGAGATGGATTTGTTATTGGAGAGGGATCTGGAATTCTTGTTTTAGAAACTTTAGAAAATGCACAAAAAAGGAATGCGAGAATTTATGCAGAAATAGTTGGTTATGGAACAACATGTGATGCTCATCACATAACTGCTCCATCTCCAGGCGGGATTGGAGGCGCAGAAGCTATCAAATTAGCAATTGAAGACGCTCGTCTTAGCCTTGAAAAAGTTGATTACATAAATGCTCATGGAACAAGTACATCAGCTAATGATAAAAATGAAACTTCTGCAATTAAATCTATTTTTAGAGACAGATCTTACCTCATTCCTGTAAGCTCTACTAAGTCGATGACAGGTCATCTCCTAGGAGGCTCAGGAGGTATAGAGGCTGTAGCTTGTATACTTTCTTTGACACATAATTTTATCCCTCCTACAATTAACTACGTCAATCGAGATCCTGAATGTGATCTTGATTATGTACCAAATAATGCAAGAGAAGCTCAAGTAGGAGTTGCTCTTTCTAATTCTTTCGGCTTTGGTGGTCACAATGTTTGTCTTGCTTTCAGCAAGATTAATTGAAGGCAACCAATTCTGTATTTCCAACTTAACTTACTTTAAAACAATGGTCGCTGCATCTGTTTCATTAGAATCACTTTGTGTAAATAGTATAAGAATGCTTGCTGTAGATGCAGTAAATAAATCTAATAGTGGACATCCTGGATTGCCTATGGGATGTGCCCCTATGGGTTATGCATTATGGCAAAACATACTTAATCACAATCCTAATAATCCAAAATGGTTCAATAGAGACCGTTTTGTATTATCAGCTGGTCATGGCTGTATGCTTTTATATTCCTTGCTTCATTTGACAGGATATAAATCAGTTTCCATAGAAGATATTAAAGAATTTAGGCAATGGGGATCAAAAACACCTGGACATCCAGAAACATTCGAAACTGAAGGTGTTGAAGTTACGGCTGGGCCTCTTGGAGCCGGAATTTCAAATGCAGTTGGTTTAGCAATAGCTGAAACACACTTAGCAGCTAAATTTAATAAGCCTGATTGCAATATCGTTGATCACTACACTTACGTAATAATGGGTGATGGATGTAATCAAGAAGGTATTGCATCAGAGGCCTGCTCATTAGCTGGTCATCTTAAGCTTGGAAAATTAATTGCACTCTACGACGATAATCAAATAACAATTGATGGGCGAACCGACGTTTCTTTTACAGAAGATGTCTTAAAAAGATACGAAGCTTATGGATGGCATGTACAACACGTTGAAGATGGGAATCATGATGTTAAAGGAATCACTGAAGCTATCGAAAAAGCAAAATTAATTACAGATAAGCCTTCTATTATAAAAATTTCTACAACCATAGGTTATGGTTCTCCCAATAAATCAGATACTGCTGGAATTCATGGAGCAGCTGTTGGAGAAGAAGAAGCTGTATTAACTAGAGAGTTTCTAAATTGGGAATATGCTCCATTTGAAATACCGGATGAAGTATATACGCATTTCAGAAAATCAATAAACAAAGGTGAAAATTTAGAGAAAGAATGGGATTCTAAATTTGAAGAATATCAAAAAAAATATCCGTCTGAAGGAGCCGAGTTAAAAAGAATGTTAGAGGGTAAATTACCTGAGAATTGGGACTCAGATCTCCCCTCTTATTCGCCTAATGATAAAGGGTTAGCCACCAGAAAGCATTCACAAATATGTTTGGGTGCTCTAGGTCCTAATCTACCTGAATTAATTGGCGGATCTGCAGATTTAACTCACTCTAATTACACAGATATAAAAGGAGAAACTGGATCATTCCAGCCACATAGCCCTGAAAAAAGATATTTACATTTTGGTGTTCGAGAGCATGCAATGGCAGCTGTACTTAATGGTATTGCTTATCACAACAGTGGTCTTATCCCTTATGGTGGAACCTTCCTTGTTTTCGCCGATTATATGAGAGGCTCAATGAGGCTTTCAGCACTAAGCGAATTAGGAGTAATCTATGTCTTAACTCACGATTCAATTGGTGTAGGAGAAGATGGCCCAACACATCAACCTATTGAAACTATCCCTTCTCTTCGTGCCATGCCTAATATGCTAGTTTTCAGACCTGGAGATGGGAATGAGACTAGTGGAGCTTATAAGCTTGCTATTCAAAATCGAAAAAGACCTTCTGCCCTTTGTTTAAGTAGACAAGGTATGCCTAATCAAGAAAATACTTCGATAGACAAAGTTGCTCTAGGAGGATATGTAGTTTCCGATTGTGCAGGTACACCAGATCTAATATTCATTGGTACTGGAAGCGAACTGAATCTTTGCATTGAAGCAAGTAAGGAAATTTCAAGCTTAGGTAAAAAAATTAGAGTTGTTTCTATGCCTTGTGTAGAACTTTTTGAAGAGCAAGAAGAATCTTATAAAGAAAGTGTTTTACCTAGTAGTGTGAAAAAGAGAGTTGTAGTAGAAGCTGCCCATTCATTTGGATGGCATAAATATACAGGTTTTGAGGGGATTTGTATCACAATGGATAGATTTGGTGCATCAGCTCCAGGTGGAGAATGTATGAAAAATTTTGGATTTACTGTCGAAAACGTAGTTAATAAAACGAAGGAGATTCTATAACTACTAATTGATAACTACACTGAAGTATTGCATTCTTCAAGCTTATCTTTTAGCTGATCAAGAGATTCATCAGAAATCTTTGAATTCATTGGACAATGTTTAGGGCCACACATTGAGCAAAACTCCGCCTTTTTAAAGATTTCTTCAGGCAGTGTCTCATCATGGTACTGCTTTGCCCTTTCAGGATCTAATGAAAGTTCGAATTGTTTGTTCCAATCAAAGTTATACCTTGCATGGCTAAGTTCATCATCTCGATCACGGGCGCCAGCTCTATGTCTTGCTATATCAGCAGCGTGAGCAGCTATTTTATAAGCAATTAAACCTTCTCTTACATCTTCTGCATTTGGTAGACCGAGATGTTCTTTCGGCGTTACATAACATAACATAGAAGTTCCATACCACCCTGCCATCGCTGCACCAATAGCACTTGAAATATGGTCATAACCAGGGGATATATCGGTCACTAATGGACCAAGCACATAAAATGGGGCTTCTGAACATTCTTCCATTTGCTTTCTCACATTAAACTCAATTTGGTCCATGGGTACATGACCAGGACCCTCAACCATAACTTGAACATTATGTTCCCATGCTCTTCTAGTAAGCTCGCCTAAGGTCTTCAATTCAGCTAGCTGGGCATCATCAGAAGCATCATGCAAACATCCAGGCCTTAATGAGTCTCCTAAAGAAAAAGTACAATCATATTTCTTGAAAATCTCACAGATATCATCAAACCTTGTATAGAGGGGATTTTGTTTAAAATGATGTAACATCCATTGGGCTAAAATACCTCCCCCTCTACTGACAATTCCAGTAATTCTTCCTTTAACTTTTGGCAAATGCTCTATTAATAGACCAGCATGAATAGTTTGATAATCTACGCCCTGCTGGCAATGTTTTTCAATAATATGAAGAAAATCGTCTTCTGTTAATCTATCTATTGAACCATGAACACTTTCTAAAGCTTGATAAACAGGAACAGTTCCTATGGGTACAGGAGATTCTTGAATAATTGCTTGTCGGACTTCATCTAAATTTACCCCTCCCGTAGAAAGATCCATCACCGTATCAGCACCATATTTAACAGCAAGTTTGAGCTTTTCTACTTCTTCATTGATATCACTTGCATTAGGGGAAGCACCTATATTGGCATTAACTTTGCATCTAGAAGCAATACCTATAGACATTGGCTCAAGATTCAAATGATTAATATTAGCTGGAATAATTAATCTTCCTCTTGCCACCTCTTCCATTATTAAAGAAGAAGGAAGATTCTCTTTTTTAGCAACAAAATCCATTTCTTCCGTGATATATCCATTTCTCGCAAAGTTCATCTGAGTTACATTGTCTTTCCCAAGGCGAGGTTTAATCCAAGAACTTCTCATAATTTCTTAATTTTTAAAAGTGCTATTACTAAAGTTTGATCAAATCTCAACTTCCCTGCATCGAAATTAATGATTCAGGTTCAAAGGGTATGATCTCAGCTAAGTTAAATTTCTTAGCACCCCTAGTATTTATCTTATTAATAGCTCTTTTCTAAAAATAAGTCATCTCATATTGCGTGAAAATAAATAAAATTGTTTTATTTATTTTTTTGATAAGACTTTATCTTTTTTAAAATATTTTTTCTATCCAATTGTCTGCTTATACCCCTCTCCAAAATAATTACAATCCCCATTAAGCCAATAGGTAAATAAAAAATCTTCTTGGAATTATCCCTAAATATTAATCCGATAGCAGATATAAAAATCATGAAAGGTGCTACAAAAGATAAAATATATCTTTTATTAATTTTCATTTACCAATAGTATTAATTTTTTCATTGTTTAATTTTACTATGGATTCTGTTATAACTTTAATTCCAACAGCAATAGCTCTTTCATCCGGATCAAATTTAGAACTATGAAGAGGAGCACATCCATTGGAACTAGAAACCCCAAGCCTAAACATAGCTCCAGGAATTTCATGTAAGAATTCAGCGAAATCCTCAGCTCCTAATGATGGTTTTTGTAATTCGATTACATTTTTTTGACCCAAAACCTTAATTCCCGAATCTCTGAGGACTCTATTAATTTCAGGATTATTATTAACTGCCGGAGTGATTTCTCTAAATCTTACTTTTGCTTCAGCGCCGCAACTATTAGCTAAAGAAGTGATATTTTCATTAAGCCAATTACCAATATTCGTAAATACTTTACGATTAGTGCATCTAACAGTACCAATTAAATTAACCTTTTCTGCGAGAACATTGAATGCATTACCGCCATTTATTTTCCCAAAAGTTATTACTACTGGATCTAGAGGGTCTAACTTCCGTGTTATTGATTCTTGAATTCCCGAGATAACTTTTGAGGCCGCCCAAATAGCATCAACTCCTTCATGAGGTCGAGCACCATGGCCTGATTTTCCTTTAATCTCAACATTAAGTTCTCCGGCAGCTGCAGTTAAACTTCCCTCTTTAATGCCAATAGTCCCTACGGATAAATCGGGGTAGACATGAACTCCCAAAATATGGGTTAAACCATTAGTTGCACCATCCTTAATCATCCATCTAGCTCCACTCGCAATTTCTTCAGCAGGCTGAAAAATTATCCGAGTCCCAAAATTTAGTTTTAAATCCTTAATAATTTTTGCGACACCCAATCCAATCGAAATATGCAAATCGTGACCACAGGCATGCATAACACCATCTACTTTTGAAGAAAAACTTAATTTAGTTTCCTCAAATATTGGTAAAGCATCCATATCCACTCTTAAACCTATAATACCTTTATCTAGAGGGCCAAAATCAGCTATAACTCCAGTCCTACCTATAGATTCTCTAACATTCCAACCAATATCTTTTAAAAAACCACTGATCAAGATCGCTGTTTGATTTTCAAGTCCACTTAATTCCGGATGTTCATGGATATGTCTTCTTAAGTTAATTAGTTCATCATTAAACGAATCAATTTTTTTATGTAACTGATCTCTATTCATTACTTATTTTAAATTGATAAAATTCATTAAATCTTTAATTGGTTGAGGAGGCCATCTTCTTATTTTTTTTAACCATTCTTCATCACTATATCTAGGATCTAATTCAGTTACCGCTATCCAATTACTCTCTGCTTTACCAGATTCACCATTAGACCAACTCAAAGCTGTTAAAGCTGCCCTAGCATCTGCAAAAGTTGGATACCGTCTAATTAACTTTATTAATTCTTTTTCAGCTTCATCAATATTTCCCAACTGGAAATCTGCTAACGCCAAACTTGACCTAGCCATGGCAAATCCTGGATTATATAAAGCAGCTTTTGAGAATAAATCTCTTGCTTTATCCCAATGGGATGTAGATCCTTCAACGTTAGCTAAATTATATAATGCAGAGAAATTTTCACTATCTAGAGAAATAACGAACATATAATCCTTTTTCGCTTGCGACCATAAACCCAAAGCTTCCTCAGCAATCCCCCTGTTAATGTAAGGATCTATTTCACTAGGATTCAAACTTATTGCCTTATTTTGGTCATCTATTGATCCCTTAACATCTCCTACAACAAGTCTTACATTTCCTCTATTGCTAAAACCTGCAGCATCATCAGGATAAGAATCGAGATATTGATTCCATTCTTGTAAAGCGAGATTAAATTTTCCGCCTGAACTAAGATCTAGCGCATTTTTAAACAAATCCTCTCTCGAAGATAATGAATAGCATGGTGCAATATAAAAAATATTGAAAAAAATAAAAATTAATAAAAAACAAACCTTAACTTTTTTAAAAGTTATCATCTTTTGAATCAATGTACTTTTTTCCTATATCAGTAAGCAATCTTCCTCGAGGAGTTCTCGTGAGAAAACCAATTTTAATAAGATATGGCTCAACAACAAATTCTAACATTGAAGGATCATCGCCTAACCCAGATGCAATTGAATCAAGGCCAGTTGGAATATTATTGTTTTGGTTAAGAAAAGATAAATAGTGTCTATCTAAAGAATCCAATCCTTTTTCGTCTATTTGATAAGAATTTAAAGCTTTTTTTATTAAATTCACTGAGATAGTATTAGTTTTCATAACAACTTGAGCATAATCTCTAACTCGTCTTAATAATCTTAAAGCAATTCTTGGAGTCCCTCGAGATATTTTTGCCAAATCATAAGATGCTTTATCTTCTAAATTGAGGTTTATTAATCGGGAGAAATTAACAATAATTTGTTTTAATTCATCACATGTATAGAATTCAATTTTCTGAGATATCCCAAATCTGTCTCTCAAAGGTGCACTTATTGAGGCTAATTTAGTTGTCGCGCCAATCAGAGTAAACCTAGGAAGATTAATTGTTCTGCAACGGGCTCCTCTATTAGCTCCCATAGTTAAGTCAAGTCTAAAATCCTCCATTGCAGAATATAACAACTCTTCAGTTAACCTATTTAAGCGATGTATCTCATCGATAAATAAAACTTCACCTTCTTTTAATCCAAGAAGTAAACCTACAATATCTCTTGGCCTTTCAATTGCTGGTGCAGTCGCAATCCTACATTTTGTATTCAATTCGTGGGCTATCAAAAAAGCAAGAGTAGTCTTACCTAGACCAGGCTGACCATATAACAGAGTATGCTCCAAAGGTTCTTTTCTAATAATTGAAGCATCTATAGCTATTCTTAAAGAAGATTTAAGTTGTTCTTGGCCAATAAATTCTTTGAAATTAAGAGGCCTGGCTAAGTTCAAATTATTATTTCTCTTTTCTTCTGGAATATTTTTTGAATCAACTAGCCTAAGTTCTTTTTTACGAAAAGAAAAGTTATTATCGCCTATATTGGAAGAAATTATTGCCATAATGAAAGGTTAATTGCAATTGTTCTGAGTAGAAAGATTTTTTACAACTAAAATGGCAAAAAATTCAAACAAAGTGAAAAAAAATACTAATAAATCAAATAATTTTAAACTTCTAGCTGATAATAGATATGCAAAATTTCAATATGCAATATCTGAAACAATCGAAGCTGGAATTGAGCTTTTAGGGACTGAAGTAAAGTCCATTAGAAACGGAAAAGCAAATTTAAGAGATGGGTACTGTTCCTTTAGAGATGGTGAGATCTTATTATTGAATGTTCACATTTCACCACATAAAAATGTGGGGTCTTTCTTTAATCATGATCCATTAAGAAATAGAAAGTTGCTACTTCATAAAAAAGAAATAATAAAAATGAAATCCAATACTGAAAAAAAAGGAATGACTATTGTTCCATTATCTCTTTATTTAAAAGGCTCATGGATAAAACTAACTCTTGGAGTTGGTAAAGGGAAAAAATTACATGACAAACGTCAAGATGAAAAACAAAAAAGTATAAAAAAAGAAATCAACTCTGCACTAAAAAGATGAAATTATTATGCAGAAATATTACAACTATGAATCTAAACTTACAGAACTTGGAGGTGGAGAAGGATCTGGATCTGCAATTAACATATGCTGTAAGACTGTTTCTGGCCTCTCACTATCTCTCCAGCGAATTTTATATGCAGGCATTTTTGTACCTCTACTTGTAGTTTGTTCTACCGGCTCAATAACCCATCCTCTTCTTGATCGGCCCTGAGGATTTCTTTTTACTACTGCATCCGCGTGTTTGAAACGGAAACCAACACGTTCACCACTCATTTAAAAAATTTCGTATTGGATTGATTTATCTATTTTACTTCATTCAAGGGTAATTTTTCATTTTTTTTGGAAGTTATTTCTGGTTTTAACAATGGGAATGGGATTACATCTCTAATTGATGCGCTATCAGTAATTAGCATAATTAGCCTATCAATGCCTATACCTAATCCTCCAGTAGGCGGCATACCAATCTCTAAAGCATTCAAGAAATCTTCATCTATACAGTGAGCCTCAAGATCTCCTTCGTCTCTAAGAGATTGCTGTAATTGCATTCTTTCTCTTTGATCTACAGGATCTATCAACTCACTAAATGCATTTGCTAGCTCGCGTCCAACAATGAATAATTCAAATCTCTGAACCATTTCTTTATTATCAATATGAGGCCTAGCTAAAGGAGAAATTTCAATAGGATAATCAATAACAAAAGTGGGTTCTATAAGTTTTGATTCTACTTTTTGCTCGAAGACCTCATTTAAAAGTCTTCCTATAGTATTGACTTTATTAGAGAAATCAACATTTATACTTTTAACGGCTTGTTTTGCTTTTTGAAAGTCTCCACCGAAAGAATCAAAATCGATCCCTGTATATTTTTTGACAATATCTTGCATGGATATTCTTGTCCAAGGTTTAGAAAAGTCAATTTCTTTATTTTGATAATTTATAATTAAAGACCCGCATGCATCAGCTACAATTTCTTTTATCAATTCTTCTGTTAAATTCATCATATCAACATAGTCAGAATAAGCTTGATAAATCTCCACCGAGGTGAATTCTGGATTATGCCTCGTACTTATCCCCTCATTACGGAAGATTCTTCCCAATTCATATACTTTCTCAAATCCTCCAACAACCATTCTTTTTAAATGTAATTCTGTAGCTATTCTTAGATATAGGGGAATATCTAATGTATTGTGATGAGTTATAAATGGTCTTGCTTCAGCACCGCCAGCTTCAGATTGCAGAATTGGAGTCTCTATCTCTAAAAAATTTCTATTATCTAACCATTTTCTTATAAAACTTATACATTTTGCTCTTGTTTTAAATACATTTTTTGAGTGAGGATTGACTATTAAATCTAAATAACGTTGTCTATATCTTTTCTCAATATCAGTCAAACCATGCCATTTATCAGGCAAAGGTTGTAATGATTTGGACAACATTTCCCATTTTTCTACCTTAATAGAAAGCTCACCTTTATTTGTTTTTTTAATAGTTCCGTAGACACCTATCCAATCACCAATATCTACTATTTCCTTGATATCTTCAAAAGAAAGTAATTTTTGTTTTTCTAAATTTAAGTTAATGATCTGTTTATCTAAATAAAGCTGAATCTGACCATCTTGATCGCTTATCGTGAAAAAGGCAATTTTACCCATTACCCTTTTTGCCATCACTCTTCCAGCAATAGAAACAGTGAAGTCTTCCTCTTGACCATTTTCTAAATAATCAAATTTTTGGATAAGAAATTTTGTAGTATTTGAAACCTTAAAACTCTGCGCGTAAGAAGCAAAACCTTTACTGACGAGTGAATTAGCTTTTTGTAAGCGTGCTTCTTTTATTTCAGACAAAATTTATTTAATATATTTGTTTTATTTAATAAAATTATCAAACTATGGCTCAACTTGCCAAAGATGTTGCTGTTTCACCAACTCTCTGAGATGCGTAACCGATTCCTCTAACAGTTAATATTAATTCTGGATTTCTTGGGTCTGGTTCTAATTTACCTCTTAATCTAGCTACATATACATCTACAACTCTTAAATCCGCTGCTCTGCGAGGAGGATAACCCCATAGCTGTTCCAAGATTTCGGCTCTAGGGACAACCTTTCCAGGCTCGTCAAACAATAATTCAAGGAGGCTAAATTCCGTATAAGTCAGGCTAATTCTATCTCCTGCTCTTGAAACTTGTCTGCGATTCGTGTCAACAACTAAACTTCCAAATTTCATAACTCCTTTGCCTGAAGGAACTTCTTTAGTTTCCGTAACCGACACAGTTGGGCCCATTCTTCTCAAAATGGTAGCGATTCTAGCTTCTAACTCTTTTGGGCTAAATGGTTTAGATAAGTAATCATCAGCCCCCAAATCCAAACCTGCAACTCTCTCTGAAATAGCCTCTAGAGCTGTTAAGAATATTATTGGAACTACTGATTCAGCTCTAATTCTTCTGCAAACAGCAAATCCATCCATTTTTGGAAGCATAACATCAAGAACTATCAAATCTGGGGAATCCCTGTGAAAAGACTCAAGAGCTTCTTCGCCGTTAGTGGCTGAATAAACTTGATATCCTGCTAGTTGAAGCCTCGTAACTAATACCTTCAAGACTGCTGGTTCATCATCAACAACTAAAATTCTTGCTTTTGACATAGTTAAAAAAGATTTCTCGATATTTCAAAGCAAAGAACTATTGCATTGAATATTTATTCTAACAATTAAAAATATAACATTACGAACCCTCAAAGAGATATTCTTAAGGTTTACGAACATTTTAAATGACTTGAAAATATATATCAATTTTTTCAAACACTTTGACCTCTTGGCAAAATTTATTACTTTATTTTTCTTCTTGAAAATTTAAACATTCTTAAAAGTTGGGAGCAAACAAAGGGAGCAAAAAAACCTGTCAAAAAAACTTCGGCTAAGATATTTTTAACACTGGGAATCAACATTAAAGAATTACTATCTGAAAAATTTCTAAACAAAATTTGTAAAAAATAAAGAGTCCCACATAAAAAACTTCCAAAAGAACAAATTAAACCATACCTAAAATGTCCCAACAAAATATCATTATGTAATTTAATTCTCCCGAACAAAAATCCACAAAAAATTAAACCTGGTATTTGAGAAAAACTTTCATTTAAAGTTAGAGAATCTAAGATGAGACCTAAAAACAATCCGAATATTAATCCTTTGATTGATCCATTAATCATTGACCAAGGCAATAACCAAAATAATGGCCAATATGGCTGAACACCTAAAAATCCAAGCCAATTAGGGTGCCACAAAAAAATAATTGGGATAAAAATAAAGCTTATTATGGATAATTTTTTTATAAAAAATTTATTCATTAAATATTTATTTTCAAAATTTGCACCCAATCAATTACATGGGGTTTTGCTAAAAGTGAAATTTTTGCTGTTTTTTTTGATTTCAATGTTTCATCTATTGATTGGACAATACCAATAGGGATATTTGGAGGTAATAACGTACTAGCAGGAGATGATGATACAAAATCTCCGACTTTAATATCAGCATCTTTTGAATATAGTATTAGGCTAGGAAAATCATCTCCTAAACCGACTAGTAATCCATTGATTTGAATTCTATCCACCCAAACGCCTAACTTACTTTCTGGAGAAGTTATTAAAGTTACCGACGAAGTGAATAAAGAAGTATTCTTGACTCTTCCTAATAATCCACCCGGACCAATCACAATATTACCAATTTTTACTCCATCCTTTGAACCTTTGTTTAAAATAATCTGTCTCCACCAACTACCTGTTTTTCTCGAAATAACTGCAGCTGAAATAAGTTCATCATTAGATGATTCTTGAAGAGATAGGATTTTTCTCAATCTTATATTATCTTTTTTAAGAAGATTTAATTTTATTAAATATTCTTGGTCAATACTCTCAAGGACAACTTCTTTTTGAAATTGACCAGGCCAAAAAGGTTTTGAAATAAAATAATAAAAGTCTTTATAAAAAGCTCCTTTTGATATTCTTACAAAAACCAAAAATAAAAAAATTGCAAAAAATAGCCAATTTTTCTTTTTATGCCACCAACGACTAGTAGAAATTCGTCGGATACCTAACATAACATTAATCTCTTATGGCATTTCTTATAAATTCTGGAGTATCAACAACTCTTTTGAGTTTTTTAAAATCATCCAACACCTCTCCACAACCATTCACTACACAAAGCAGTGGGTTCTCTGCTATGTGAGTAAAAATTCCTGTTTCATCGCTCAATAAATCATTAATGCCTCTCACTAAAGCTCCACCACCTGCAAGCATAATCCCTCTATCAACTATGTCTGCAGCAAGTTCAGGAGGGGTTCTCTCTAAAGTTCTTTTTACAGCTTCGACTATTTTGCTAAGTGTTTCAGCCATGGCTTCTCTGATTTCTCCTGATGTCAAAGTGACTGACCTAGGTAGGCCAGATAAGAGATGTAAACCTCTTACCTCTAAAGTAGTTTTATCAAAATCATCATCTGGAAATGCAGATCCAATTTTAATTTTGATATCTTCTGCAGTCCTCTCTCCAACAACTAAATTGTGAACTTTTTTAAGATAGAGTGCAATTGACTCATTTATTTCATCGCCTGCTATTCGAACAGATTCACTCAAAACAGTTCCACCTAAACTTAATACTGCAACCTCTGTAGTACCTCCACCAATATCAACAATCATTGTTCCAATTGGCTCAGTTACTGGTAATGATGCTCCTATTGCTGCTGCGACAGGTTCATCAATTAAATGAACTTCTCTAGCTCCCGCTAATCCAGCTTCTCTTACTGCTCTTCGCTCAACACTCGTAACTCCACTTGGAATGCCAATCACTATCCTTGGAGCTACAATACCCTTGCCTTCATTACATTTTTGAATAAATGTTTTTATCATTTGTTCTGCAGCATCAAAATCTGCGATAACCCCATCTCTTAGTGGTCTTACGGCTCTTATATTGCCAGGAGTCCTTCCAAGCATTAACTTTGCTTCTTTACCAACAGCTAATGGAATCCCTTCTTCTAAATCCATTGCTACCACAGAAGGCTCTTGTAACACAACGCCTTTTCCTGATACGTGAATAAGAGTATTGGCCGTTCCTAAATCTATGCCAATATCTCGAGAAAATTTAAATCTGCTAAAAATCACAATAAGAATTTCTTTTTATAAATAATATATCTATTTTTTGATAAGCTCTCGAAATTCTTTCGTTTAGTTATGAATAGCACGTAAAACTTTGAGCAGAATCTTGAAATATGAGTAGTAATAAAAAAAAAATTTATGGAAATTAACACTATTAACCTTGTTGGCAGAGCAGGACGAGAGCCAGATGTCAGATATTTTGAATCAGGCAGTATCGTAGCGAATTTCACAATTGCAGTTAACAGGAGAAGCAGAGATGAAGAGCCAGATTGGTTTAATTTAGAAATATGGGGCAAGCAAGCACAAATAGCCGCAGATTATGTGAAAAAAGGATCATTAATTGGAATTACAGGAAGCTTTAAAATTGATAGTTGGAAAGATAAAAATACTGGAGAAGATAGATATAAACCTGTTGTTAGGGTTGATAGATTAAACTTACTTGGATCACGAAAAGAATCTGATAATAACCAATATTCGAACAGCAATAATTCAAGTGAAATACCTTTCTGAGCTCTAATTTTTTTTCCAAAATCTCATAAGTATTTTGATAAAAAAGAATAAGATAATTAAGATTAAAATTGGCTTTACAACATATTTGATTTGATCTAAATAAGTTTCAATGATTTGATAGTTTTCTCCAAATAAATAACCTGAATAAGTGAGAAGTGCTACCCAAATCAAGCTGCCAAATGTAGTCCAAAGCAAAAATTTTCTTAATGGCATAAGTTCTATGCCAGCGGGAACTGAAATTAAAGTTCTTATGCCTGGTACTAATCGGCCCCAAAAAACTAAAGAAACCCCATATTTATCAAACCACTTTTTACTTTTTTTTAGATCATTAGAAGATATCCCCAGATATTTTCCCTTTTTATCTAAAAAGTTTGAAATTTTTTTTTCATTTACTAATCTACCTAAATAATACCAAGGCAATGATCCTAAAATGGTTCCAAGTAATCCCCAAAAAACTAAAATATAGAAATTTAATTTTTGTTGATAAACAAAAAAACCGCCTAATGGCATTATTATTTCCGACGGGATTGGGGGGATTATATTTTCTAAAAACATAGCCAAACAAATAGTAAGGTATGCAAATGTTGAATTTTTTTCAACTGCCAAACTGATGTAGTCAGGAATTGAAGTAAGAAAATTTACAAAAATTAAACTCAATATTAGTATCTATAAAGTTCTGATTTATAAGGTCCATCAATAGAGACATTAATATAATCTGCCTGTTCTTTAGTTAATTTTGTTAATTTTGCTCCTATTTTATCTAAATGTAATCTTGCTACCATTTCATCTAAGTGTTTTGGTAAAACATAAACTTGCTTCGCATATTGCTCTGACTTATTGAAAAGTTCGATTTGAGCTAATACTTGGTTAGTAAAAGAATTACTCATTACAAAGCTGGGGTGACCAGTAGCACAGCCTAAATTAACTAATCTACCTTCAGCTAAAAGAATAATTTTATTTCCACTAGGTAGTGTTATGTGATCAACTTGCGGCTTAATATTTTCCCATTGATAATTTTTTAATGAAGCTACGTCAATTTCATTATCGAAATGTCCAATATTACAAACTATGGCCTCATCCTTCATTTTGAGAAGATTTTCATGTGTTATTACCTGATAGTTACCCGTAGCCGTAACAAAAATATCTATATCTTTCACAACATCATCTAGCGTAACAACGCTAAAACCTTCCATTGCTGCTTGAAGGGCACAAATTGGATCAACTTCAGCAACTTTTACAATTGCACCAAGTCCTCTTAGAGACTGGGCTGAACCTTTACCTACATCTCCAAAACCCATTACTAAAGCAACTTTCCCAGCAATCATCACATCGGTGGCACGCTTTATGCTGTCAACTAGAGATTCTCGACAGCCATATAAATTATCAAATTTGCTCTTAGTTACTGAATCATTAACGTTGATGGCAGGGAAAGGTAAAGCATTTTGCTTTTGCAGTTGATAAAGTCTTGCAACTCCAGTTGTCGTTTCTTCAGTTACGCCAATGATATTATTTTTAATTCTTGAATAGAAGTCACTATCATTTTCCAACTTAGACTTAATAGAATTGAATAAGGCAAGTTCTTCTTCATTACCGGGATTATCTAAAACAGATAAATCTTTTTCTGCTTTACTACCGAGTATCAATAAACCAGTTGCATCTCCCCCATCATCAAGAATCATATTTGGAGAGTCTGAACCCCAATCAAGAATATAGTGGGTATATTGCCAATATTCATCAAGTGTCTCACCTTTTTTTGCGTATACAGAAATTCCTTGATCTGCGATAGCAGCAGCCGCATGATCTTGAGTTGAAAAAATATTGCATGAAGCCCATTTCACTTGTGCGCCAAGTTCAACAAGAGTTTCTATTAAGACTGCAGTCTGAATTGTCATATGCAAACTTCCAGCTATTTTTGCACCTTTGAGTGGCTTTTCAGATTGAAATTTATCTCTAAGCGCCATGAGTCCAGGCATTTCCGTTTCAGCAATTTTAATTTCTTTACGACCGAAATCTGATAAGGAGATATCAGCAATTACGTAATTTGGTATAGAGGCTTTGACTGAATTAGCGATAACCATATCTTGTGAGTAAATTTATTATTAAACTATAAATGATTTTTGTGAAATTTTGTGTTTGTTGAGAATTTAAAAGAGACTTTAAATTTAGGAAAAAAAGTCTCACATAAATTAAATCCCCAATCAATTGTTTTATTAGAGGGTCCAATAGGAGCTGGGAAAACTTCATTTGTGCAAGGGATTGCTCAAGGCTTATCTATATCTGAAGACATTACAAGCCCTACATTTGCTTTATCACATCACTATAACTCCGGAAAAATTCCACTAATTCACCTTGATTTATACAGGTTAGACAATGTTTCTTCAGCAAAAGAAGTTTTTTTTTCAGAAGAAGAAGAGGCAATTCAAAGACAAGCTATTTTAGTTATCGAATGGCCAGAATTAATAGAACCAGTTATTGATAATTTCTGGAAAATAAAAATTAGTTACGCAAAAAATCATGGAAGAAACTATGAAATAAGTGATCCCAAAAATTTATTAACCTTTTCATAATATGGCTGTTGCTCGATGGCACCTTCACCAAGACAAGTTAATAATCCACAAACACCTGCGAACTTAATGCAATCTTCTATTTCTAGTTCATTTGAAGGATAGCCAGAAGTAATTAATTTTGAAATTAAGCCAGCTAGAAAAGCATCGCCTGCGCCAGTTGTATCAACAATTTTTTGTGAAGTAGGAGTTTCGGTAATTCCCTGCAATCCATTGATATACCAGGCAATAGGGTTTTCCCCATCAGTTATAATTACATCTGGTCTATTAGACAATTGTTGAGAGATAAGCAAGGGATTTTCATACTCAAAAAACAAAGTTGCTTCTTCTCTTGCAAGTTTCAAAACATTTGCATGATTTAAAAATTTCTTGATTAAATTAACTCTCTCAGCCTTACTAAATTCTGATGAAAAACTTGAGTGATCCCAAAAGACCTCTCTCCAATTCAAATCAATAACTATTTTGACTTCAAATTTTTTAGCCTGTTCTAGAAGAAAAAAAATGGTCTCTGCTGATAACGGAGATGATAATAAAATCGTTCCTGTAACCAAATATTTTGTTTCTAGAAAAGATTTTTCCAAATTTAAAATTTCTTTTTCGATTAATTTCTTACTAAGAACTTCGTCTGCAAAGCGTGAATGGGAACTTTCCTCAAAGCCTGAAAAAAAACGATCTCCAAATTGATCTCTATCTACATTAACCACACGAGTAGATGAATCATTATCTAATTGCAAAAAATCCAAATTAACTTCCAATTCATAAAATTGCGTAATAAATTTTTTTCCATAATCATCATTTCCCAAACTTCCTATAAATGTTGAATCAATTTTTAATTTTCTTAATGCACAAGCAACATTAGCTGGCGCACCACCCAAAAAATCTGTAAATCCCTGATTTGACTTATTTCTGATTCTGTCTATTAAAGCCTCACCAATACATATCACCTTTTTCTTTTTCATAAAATGAACGTTTTTCTTAATTAAGAATAATTTATTAAAAACGAATAATTATTTTTTGAATTAAAGTTTAATTAAAAGCAAATTCATAGTGTCCTTAAATAAATCTGAAACTTGGAAGTGGAAAGATTGGGAAATTTCTTGGTCTTTATCAAAAGAATCTATTTCTGAAAAAAATATTAAAATTTTATTAGTTCACGGATTTGGGGCATCAAAAAACCACTGGAGACATAATCAAGATTTTCTTGGTAAATTTTCAAACTGCTACGCAATTGACCTATTAGGATTTGGAGAAAGCAGTCAGCCAAGTGCTTTATTAAAATACGAACCTTATATAGAAAACTCAATTAAGTATTCATTTGACCTATGGGGCAATCAAATATCAACATTTTGTAAAGAGGTAATCAAATCACCTGTGTACTTGGTAGGAAATTCAATTGGTGGTGTTATTGCATTGAAAACTGCTGAAATCCTCAAAGAAAAATGTAAAGGTGTCATTTTGATTGATTGTGCACAAAGAACTATGGATGATAAACGTCTAAAAAAAAGTGATATATTAATGAATCTATTGAGACCTGTTCTTAAAACAATAGTCAGACAAAGAGTAATTAGCAATACGCTTTTTACAAGAGCTGCTAATCCAAAAGTTATAAAGAAAATACTTGAACAAGCTTACCCTTCAGGGAAAAATATCGATAAAGAATTGATTGAAATACTTTATCAACCATCTCAAAGGAAAAATTCTAAAGAAGCGTTTCGTGGTTTTATTAACTTGTTTGATGACTATCTTGCTACTGATCTTTTCGATAAAGTTGATGCTCCAATCCAATTGATTTGGGGGGGAAAAGATCCTTGGGAATCTTTAAATGAAGCAAAAGAATGGAAGAAAAAATTCAGGAATATTAAAAGATTAGATATTATTAATGGGGCTGGTCATTGTCCTCATGATGAAGAACCTGAAAAAACAAATATGTTAATAAATGAATTTATTCAAGAAACGAAATAAGCTTCTACATTATCACTAAGTCTTCTCAAGCCTCTTAATCCATCTCTTTCTAGGTTTCTTACTCGATCCCTGCTTATTCCTAAAACCCTTCCTATACCTGTAAGGGACATTGGCTCATCACCATCCATTCCATATCTCATTCTTAAAACTCTACATTGCAGATCAGGCAATTGATGTAACAGAGAATGCAGATCACCCCTCATACAATCCATCTCTATTTGTTCGTCTGGCAAATCCTCGCCCCCTGCTAATAAATCTAATAAAACAGTATCTTCACCATCACCAACTTTGGTTTCAAGACTAACTGGCTGTCCAGCTTTGCACATCAAATCTTTAACGTCATCTTCTGGAAGCTCTACGTATTTTGCAAGTTCACTTACAGTTGGAGTCCTAGACATTTCTTGGCTGAGCTCTCTTTGACCTTTTTTTAACTTATTCAACATTTCAGTAATGTGAATTGGTAGCCTTATTGCACGACTTTTTTCAGCTATTGCTCTTGTAATACCTTGTCTAATCCACCAGTATGCATATGTTGAAAACTTATAACCTCTGGCTGGATCAAATTTTTCAACTCCTCTGACCAATCCTATAGTTCCCTCCTGAATTAAATCTAAAAGTTCCATATTTCTTTTTGTATATTTTTTTGCAACGCTTACAACCAATCTTAAATTTGCTGCGACCATTCTTTCTTTAGCTCTCTGTCCAGCTCTCAATCTTTTTTTTATAATGGAGGCAGATAAATTTAATTTGATCGATAATTCATCAATACTAGGTTTATCTCCTGTTAATTCAATAATTTCTAATTCTTTTCGTTCAACTTCCATATACTCTTGAACTTGTCTGCCTAGAGTAATTTCTTGTTCATGAGATAGTAATGGAACTCTTCCTATATCCCTTAAGTAAGATCGAACAAGATCAACATCATTACTAGCTTTTATACTCGCGATTGACGATAGTTTATTATCACTTATTGTTTCAGAAGACATGAAAGTTGAATGATGTTTTGTAAACAATACCATTAAGAAATGTAAAGTTAAACAAAAAAATCCACATTTTTACAAAAATGAGAATAAATACCTAGTTAATTTAGGTCAATGATGAGTTTAAAAGCCATTTTGCTGTACTGAGATAAATAAATACACCAGCAATATCAGTGACAGTTGTAATAAAAGGGGAAGACATTAAGGCTGGATCCAACTTCATTCTGTCAAACAACAAAGGGAGGATCGCTCCTGTTGTAGCAGCTAAAGTTGTTATGGATATTAAACTTATTCCCACCGCTGAAGCGATTAAAGGCCCTTCTCCTTGCCACCAAGCGAAGGGAAATACTACAAGCATCATGAAAACACCTAAAAGAGCGCCTGTAATTGCCTCCTTAACTACTGCCTTAATAGCACCCACAGACTTCAATTTTTGAGTACTTAAACCTCTAATGACAACAGTTGAGCTTTGAGCACCAACATTTCCCCCAGTACCAATAAGTAGTGGAATAAATGCAGCTAATAAGACTATTTCTTTTAATATTTCATCATTCATAGCAATAACCTTTGTTGTTAAACCATTTGCCAAAACCAAAATTAATAACCATAAAATTCTTCTACGAGCAATCGTAAACAAACTACTTTGGAAATAGTCATCTTCATCTCCCGGTTGTACTGCCCCTGCTGCGTAAATATCTCTTGTTGCTTCTTGTTCTATGACATCAATTAAATCATCAACAGTTACTATCCCAACCAGTCTTTTTTCTTTATCAACGACTGGTAGAGCTAAAAAATCGTATCTTTGTATTGCTCTAGCAACCTCTTCTTGATTGGTATTAGTAGATATATTAACTACATCTCTTGTCATAACGTCACCAATTGGCTTAGAGGGATCAGCAGTTACAAGATCTCTTAAAGAGAGAATACCAGTTAAGTGTCTTTCTTTATCTGTAACATATAAGCTATAAATAGTTTCAGTAAATGGTGCTCTTTTTCTAACTAAAGAAAGAGCATCAGCTGCTGTTTGCATCTCTTTAAGGTCTATAAATTCAGTTGTCATTAATCTTCCGGCAGTTTCAGGCTCATATCCAAGTAATTCAGCTGTTACTCTCCTTTCACCAGGACTAAGAGCAGACAAAAATTTTCTTACAACTTTTGCAGGTAATTCATCAAAGAGTTGAACCCTATCATCAGGAGACATTTTTTCAACGATTTCCAAAACCTCTCCTGAACGAAGTCTTTCTAATAAAGTTTGCTGAACTACTGGATCTAAATATTCATAAACCTCAATTGCTTCATTTTTCTTTAATAATCGAAATGCTAAAGCCTGCAATATTAGTGGAAGACTTCCAATAGCATCTGCAATATCAACAGGTTGGGAAGGCTCTAAAAGTAACTTTGCCTCATCATAATTTCCCGCGATGAGCAATTCTTCAAGTTGAGTAGTAATATTTTCTCTTGTACTTAAATCTGAAGATAACGATGTAACTGTTTCAAAATTATTTTCATTCATAAATATAATCCCTTATCAAAGTAACAACACCATTATATGGAATCTAAGTAATTTTTCTACTTATCCAGTATCCGAAAAGCATTGTGAATAAATTTACGATAATGATTAAATTAAAAAAAATTATAAATTTTATCCAATCCCCTTGATTTAAAATTGTGTACAAAAAATATATAAAACCGCTAAAAGATGTAAAGCAAGAAAAAAAACCACTCAATAAAATTTTTTCAGTTGAATAACTTAATCTTCTACTGATAAAAAAACCTACTAAAAATGATCCAATTATTGAAATAAAAAAATTATTATTTATAGTTAACCTTAAAAAAGTAGCTAAGTAAGCAGCTAAAAGAATATAAATAAAATTATTTATTTTCACTTTAAAAAATATTAATAAGAAAATAACCTAAATAAAAGAACAGGAATGAAAAAATGATCACTTCAATATAGTGGAAAAATAATTTTAGAAATTTTCCCTTTTTAAATAGCTCAAATAATTGATATATAAAAGAAGAAAATGTACTAAAACATCCTAAAAAACCACTATAAAATAACACTAATATTTCGTTATTAGTAAAATTTAGAGCTACTAAAATTCCTAATAAAAAAGATGATAAAAAATTTACTATTGAGGTATTTTGAATATCAAAACCTATACTTTTTTTGAAATTATTTTGTATTAAAATTCTCAATATTAATCCAAAAGTACTGCCGAGTAAAATTATATTTATTGAACTAAAATTCAAAATTTACATTTTTATCCAACCTTTTAAAATCTTATTAGGATCATCTAAAAATTTATTAGAAGCTAATTCAACCCTAACCCAAGTTTCATTGTTGCTAACTTTCCAATTACGTAATACTGATAAAGTTGTACCTACATCAAGAACTAATAATTCCTTAGCATAAATCTCAGGACATGAATAAAGTGCAGTATTTGAACTCAATATAATTTCATTTGTACTACAAGGAAACTTATTTTGATTTAAACTTTTTTGGATCCCACCAGCAGGTAATGTAATTGGAGCAATTAATGCAAAAGTAATTAAACAAAAATTCTTGAGAAGATTATTAATCATATGTCTAAAGTTGCCATATCTAAATGGCTACTATGAGTTTCAATAAATTCTCTTCTTGGTGCAACTTTATCTCCCATTAATATATTGAATATTCTGTCTGCTTCAAGTGCATCTTCTATTTCAACCCTTTTCATCATCCTCGTTTGAGGATTCATAGTTGTATCCCATAATTGTTTTGGCATCATCTCGCCCAATCCCTTAAATCTTTGGATATTATAATTTGCATTTTCTCCAAAACCTTTAATTGTATCCTTTAATTGATTCTCGTTATAACAGTAATTATGATTCTTACCTCTTTCAACTTTATATAAAGGGGGACAAGCAATGTATATAAAACCTTTCTCAACAAGTTCTCTTTGGTATCTGTAAAAAAATGTCAGCAATAAAGTTCTTATATGAGCACCGTCAACATCAGCATCCGTCATGATTACAACTCTATGATATCTCAAAGAGCTCTCATCAAACTCCTCTCCTTTTATTCCTAACCCTAGAGCTGTTATTAATGACTGTATCTCTGTGTTTTTATATATTTTAGTATCGTCAGTTTTTTCAATATTAAGAATCTTACCCCTGAGAGGCAAAATAGCCTGAAAATTTCTATCTCGTCCTTGTTTTGCGGAGCCACCAGCTGAATCTCCTTCAACTATATAAATTTCTGATTCTGAGGGATCTCTAGAACTACAATCTGCTAATTTGCCCGGTAATGTAGAACTTTCTAAAACACTTTTTCTTCTTACTAATTCTCTAGCCCTTCTCGCAGCTTCTGCTGCATTAAATGATTGAATTGCTTTTTCAAGAATCAAATCCAGAATTCCAGGATTGAATTCCATATATTTTGTAAGAGCCTCCCCAATGAGAGAATCCACAATTCCCCGCACTTCAGTATTTCCTAATTTTGTTTTTGTTTGCCCTTCAAATTCGGGATCTGGAACTTTTACTGATAAAACAACAGTCAAACCCTCTCTAATATTTTCGCCAGCTAAATTTTTTTCAATATCTTTTCTTTTGCCTCTCTTTTTTGCAAGATTATTGAAAGTTCTTGTCAAAACTGTTTTTAGCCCTTCAATATGAGTTCCTCCATCAATAGTTCTAATATTATTTGCAAATCCCAAAATATTATCTGAATATACATCTGAACACCATTGCAAAGCTGCTTCTACATATACATTTTCTTTCTGTGAGTCAACATAAATTATTTCAGGATGAATCGAATCTTTTTCAGCATTCATGTATTCAACATATTCTTTAATCCCTCCTTGATACAAATAAATTTCTTCTTTAAAAGAACCATCTGATAATTGATTTCTTTCATCTCTAAAAACAATTTTTACTCCACCATTAAGATAAGCTAATTCCCTTAATCTAGATGCGAGAAGAGCATATTCAAATTCAATTCCTCCAGAAAAAATCGTTTTGTCGGGTTTAAAGCAAATAGTTGTTCCTTTCTTAGATGGTTTGCAAGTCTGCTTTTTGGTTTCCAATTCACCCTTTGATACACCTTTTTCAAATCTTTGATTAAATTCGCTTCCATCCCTAAAAACAGTAACATTAACCCATTCACTTAGAGCATTAACTACAGATATTCCTACTCCATGCAAACCCCCTGAAACTTTATAACCACCGCTTCCAAATTTACCTCCTGCATGAAGAACAGTTAGTACAGTTTCTAAGGCACTTTTCCCTGTTCTTGGATGAATATCTGTTGGAATACCTCGTCCATTATCAGAAATTAAAGCAGAACCATCTGCGCGAAGAACTATTTCTATGTGATCACAATGTCCTGCAAGTGCTTCATCAACCGAGTTATCAACTACCTCATATACTAAATGGTGTAATCCTCTAGGTCCTGTTGAACCTATATACATACCAGGGCGTTTACGAACTGGTTCTAACCCCTCTAAAACCTGTATCTGTTCCGCCCCATAATCATTTGAGATTTTATTAGATCTTTTGTCCTCACTCATTATAATATAAAAAAAATATTAGTCTTTTAAAATGGTATTTTTAAAAGGTCTTTTATTAAACTTACTACCGCAATAAGATAAAGGCTCGAAGTCAATGAAAAATTTAATCACTTTAATTATATAGCTAATATTTTTTTCTTCAGAAATTCATATGTCTTCGTATCTACCTCATGTAATTATTTTAATTGGGCCTACTGCAAGTGGTAAAACAGAACTAGCTATTGAAATTGCAGAACATTTTAAAACTCATATACATAATATCGATTCAAGGCAAATTTATAAGTCCATGGATATTGGAACAGCAAAGCCATCCAAAATACAACAAAAAAAAATAAAGCATTTTTTAATAGATATTGAGGAACCAATCAATCCCATTAACGTAAAGCAATTTCAAGAAATTGCTCAAAAATCTATTCAAGGAGAAATTAAACAAAATTATTTACCTTTTCTTGTTGGAGGAAGTGGGTTGTATATGAATTCAATAACAAAAGGATTTTTTGTACCAGATGTCCCTCCTCAAAATAATTTCAGAAGACAATTAGAAGAACTTGGTCAGGAAAAATGTTGGGACCTGTTAAAAAATTGTGATCCATTATCAACAAAAAAAATCAATTTTGCTGACCAAATTAGAACAATAAGAGCTTTAGAAGTCTTTTATGTAACAGGAAAACCTTTATCAACTCTAAAAGTTCAAAACCCGCCTAACTGGAAAATCCTAGAGCTTGGATTGGATAGAAATAATTTAAAAGAAAGAATTTTTCAAAGAACAAAAAACATGTTTTTATCCGGAATTATTGAGGAGACAAACCACCTTATCTCTAAATACGGATTTGATTTACCAATACTAGAAACTATTGGTTATCGAGAAGCTAGGGATGTTTTAAATAATCGTTCAACAATTGACAAAGCGATTGAGTTGACTGCGGCCAAAACAATCCAATTTGCTAAAAGACAAAAAACTTGGTTTCGTAATAAAAATAATCCTCTTTGGCTTAATAACAAAAACCTTCTAAAAGATGCAATAATTAAAATAGAGTCTTTTTTAAGCTAACTTTATAAAAATAGATTTTGTTCATCATCCAATCAATTTATTTAATTAACTGAATGCCCCCACGCCCACGCTTTGACCGACGAGCTCCAGTTAGAGAGCTACCAAATATAAATGAAAGAATAAAATACCCTCAATTGAGAGTCGTTGATTCAGATGGAAAACAACTAGGGGTCATAGATAGATTAAAAGCATTAGAAATAGCATCTCAACGAGAACTTGATTTAGTTTTGGTAAGCGAGAAAGCAAATCCTCCGGTTTGTAGAATCATGGACTACGGTAAATATAAATTTGAACAAGAAAAGAAAGCTAAAGAAGCAAGAAAAAAATCTCATCAAACAGAAGTTAAAGAAGTAAAAATGAGGTATAAGATCGACAAGCATGATTATGATGTTCGAATTGGTCAAGCTACTAAATTTCTAAAATCGGGAGATAAGGTAAAATGCACTGTAATTTTTAGGGGAAGAGAAATTCAACACTCAAATTTAGCTGAGACACTTCTTTTAAAAATGGCTAATGATTTAGAAGAGCAATCAGAAGTTCAACAAAAACCAAAAAGAGAAGGGAGAAACATGATTATGTTTTTAAGCCCTCGCAAAACACCTCTCATTAAAAAAGATGATGCGTAATAAATTATTATCAAAAAATATGACGAATGTTAAAGTGTCACTATATCAAAAATTAAATTAGTCAGGATTTTTCTAAAGTGAGATTCCATATTCAACAAGATAGTGATATCCCGGCATCTACTCAACTAAATAATCAAATTTGTTTCGCAATTGCAGCAAGACATTATCCTCCAGGCCACAGACTGCCTAGTACTAGGCAACTTGCAATGCAGACTGGACTCCATCGGAACACTATAAGCAAAGTTTACAGACAACTGGAATTAGATGGAGTTGTTGAAGCAATAGCTGGATCAGGTATTTATGTAAGAGATAATCTTACTAAAAGAGAATTTACAAAATCACTTTATTCAAAAGATAAAATTAGTAAGGCACCTGATCAAGAAGCAAAGAAGGTAATTGACAACTTAATAAGTCTTGGATTCACTTTACAAGAGACGAGAGAGCTATTGAACAATGAAATTGATTGGCGTATTAAGTGCGGATCAAGAATCATAGTGAGCACTCCTAGAGAAGATATTGGAGCATCTATGTTAATAGCAGAAGACCTTTCTACAACAATTAATGTACCAGTAGAAGTTGTTCCTATGGAAGAATTAGAAAAAGTTTTGAGTAATTCAAATAATGGTACGATTGTCACAAGCAGATATTTTTTACAGCCTCTAGAAAAAGTTGCCAAGCAACATGGAGTTCGCGCTATTGCAGTTGACTTGAGTGATTTTCAAAAGGAATTAAAAATTCTTAAGGAATTAAATGCTGGCAGTTGTGTAGGTATTGTTAGCATAAGTCCTGGTTTATTAAGGGCTGCAGAAGTCATTATACATAGTATGCGTGGTAGTGAATTAATGCTTATGACGGCAATCTCAGACAATAACGGTAGATTACTCGCACTTTTAAAGGCTTCAAACCATATAGTGTGTGATGGACCGAGTTTATCAGTTGTAGAAAACACATTGTTAAAAAATCGTTCTCAGTTGATGAGATTACCTCAAATAATATGTGCAAAAAATTATTTAAGTATCGAAACTTTAAATCAATTAAAAAAAGAAATAGGGGTTATTAATTAAACCATGGTATTAAAAACTTTTAAATCAGACATAGAAATTATCAGAGAGAGAGATCCCGCCGCAAGAGGAATCTTAGAGATATTTCTTTGCTACCCTGGCTTTCAATCAATAGTTATACATAGATTTACACATAAATTATGGCAATTAAAGATTCCTTTGATTCCCCGCTTACTCAGTCATCTTAATAGGCTAGCAACAGGTATTGAAATCCATCCTGGGGCAAAAATTGGTAAAAGGGTTTTCATAGACCATGGAATGGGCGTTGTAATTGGTGAAACTGCTGAGATAGGAAATAACTGCTTGCTCTATCAAGGAGTGACATTAGGAGGTACTGGTAAAAGCCATGGCAAAAGACACCCCACCTTAATGGAAAATGTTGTAGTGGGAGCGGGCGCAAAAGTTCTTGGATCCATCACGGTAGGATCTAATACCCGTATTGGTGCTGGCTCAGTAGTTGTTCGAAATGTAGAGGGGAACAGTACTGTGGTCGGAGTTCCTGGCAGGGTAGTGCATCAAAGTGGTGTCAAAGTAAATCCTTTAGCTCACTCCGCATTACCAGATGCAGAAGCTAATGTGATAAAAAATCTAATGGATAGGATAGACTCTCTTGAAAATGAAATTCTTAAATTACAAAAAACTCTACAATGTATAGCTAGCTCAGAATCTATTGACGTTTCTAAACTCGGTGATTCTCAAAATCTTAAGGATAAAGAAATTTTTGAATTCCTTGGAGATGATTAAATATTAATTTAATTTTTTTCATTAACGTCAATTTTAGGTTGAAACATGAACATTGAATAAATAACATTTCGTCTCATGTTAGTCATCATTTCGAGAAACATGTCATATCCTTCGTTTTTATATTCGATTAGTGGATCTTTTTGACCATAGCCTCTCAATCCGACTGATTCCCTCAAGGAATCCATGGCTTGAAGATGTTCTCGCCATAAATTATCGATTTGCTGCAAAATGAAAAATCTTTCAGCTTCTCTCATTAATCCTGGACGAATCTTTTCTATTTGTGATTCCTTTAAATCATAAGCAATACGCAACTGCTCTTGAAAATAGTTTTTTAATTCTTCTATTGATAGTAAATTAATATCATCAGATTTAAGATCATCTAATAAATAAACAAATTCTTTGACTTTAGAAATTAATTGATCAATATTCCATTCTTCAGGAGGAAGATCAGGATTAATATAAGCATCTACAATTTCAATCATTGTCCTTTCTCCATATCCCATTACTTGTCTTTTTAAATCAATTCCTTTCAATACTCTTAGTCTTTCGCCATAAACTGCTTTTCTTTGATTGTTCATGACCTCGTCGTATTCAAAAACTTGTTTTCTAATATCGTAATAGTAGGTTTCAACTTTCTTTTGAGCACCTTCTAGAGACCTAGTAAGCATTCCTGACTCAATAGGCATATCTTCATCAACCCTAAAAGCATTCATTAGATTTGCTACTCTATCACCTCCAAAAATCCTTAATAAATTATCATCTAAAGATAAAAAGAATCTTGTACTTCCAAGATCACCTTGTCTTCCCGCTCTTCCTCTAAGTTGATTATCCACTCTTCTTGATTCATGTCTCTCAGTACCAATGACATGTAAACCGCCAGCTTCTCTAACTTTTTCTTCTTCATGAATCAAAACTTTTTCATATTCTTTTTTTACATCAGACAAAGATTCTCTCAAAAGTTTTATCGAATCATCATCAGTTGGTGCTTTTTCTGAAGCTGTAGCTATTCTGTCATCCAGTTCCAAGACAGAAAGTTGTCTATCTCCCCAATTTCTAACAAGTTCATCAGATAAAAAAGAGAGTTTCTTTTCAAGTTCTTCATCAAGCTTACAAGGGAAAAGACTAGTTGAAGAATTTGAAATGTTTTTTTTCAAATTTGTACCAGCTTTTTTAGAAAAACCGCCCTTAGATTTTGAACTTCTTTGTTTAGGAATTGGTGGCTTATGCTCATTATCAGGCTTGACTAACAAAGGAATTAAAATTTCTTTTAATTTAAGCCTCGCCATATAGTCACTATTACCGCCAAGAATTATATCTGTTCCCCTTCCAGCCATATTAGTCGCAATAGTAACAGCACCTGCTCTTCCTGCCTGAGCAACGATTTCTGCCTCACGTTCAACGTTCTCTGGCTTAGCGTTTAACAAATTATGAGGGATTTTTTCTTCAGATAAAAGTGAACTTAATAATTCACTTTTTTCAACACTTGTCGTACCAACTAAAACAGGTCTACCTTCTCTATGAATTTGTGCCGTTTCTTTGGCAACGGCTTTCCATTTACCAATCTCTGTCTTAAATACTTGATCAGACCAATCTTGCCTCTTTCTAATTTGATTTGTAGGTATGACTGTTGATTCTAATTTATAAGTTTTTTCAAATTCAACCTCCTCAGTTTTTGCAGTACCCGTCATTCCAGCTAAACCAGGATATAAAAGGAAAAAATTCTGATAAGTTATGGATGCTAATGTTTGAGTCTCAGGCTGAATTTTAAGATTCTCTTTTGCTTCTATTGCCTGATGTTGTCCATCACTCCAACGTCTGCCTGGCATTACCCTACCAGTAAATTCATCAACTATGACGGCCTCATCGTTCTTAATAATATAATTAACATCTTTAATAAATAATTCTTTAGCTTTTAAAGCGTTAGTTATGTAATGCGCCCAAGGATCTTGAGGATTATATAAATCATTAACTCCCAAATAATCTTCACATTTTGCAAAACCCTGATCAGTTAATATACAACTTCTCTGTTTTTCATCAACTTCATAATCCCCTTCTGGATCAATACCATCTTTACTTAATTCTTTTGCTTTGACCAATACCAGAGATAATTCTGCAGCTTTTTGATATTTTTCTTGTGGTCTTTCAACTTGGCCAGAAATGATTAGAGGCGTTCTGGCTTCATCAATTAATATTGAATCAACCTCATCAATTACGCAGTAATTAAATTTTCTTTGAACTACCTCATTGATATCGGTAGCCATATTATCTCTTAAATAATCAAATCCCAATTCTGAATTTGTGGCATAAGTTATATCACAATCATAATTTTTCTTCCTCTCAACTGGATTCATATCTTGCTGAATCAAACCAACGGATAAACCTAAAAAACGATGAACTTGTCCCATCCACTCTGCATCTCTTCTAGCTAAATAATCATTTACAGTAACAACATGAACACCTTTTCCGGTAAGAGCATTTAAATAACAAGGTAATGTTGCGACAAGAGTTTTTCCCTCTCCAGTCTTCATCTCAGCAATTTGACACTCATTTAAAACTATCCCTCCTATTAACTGCACATCAAAATGTCTCATATCAAGAACACGTTTACTGCCTTCTCTTACTATTGCAAAGGCTTTAGGAAGAAATTCTTCTAGGAGTTCTTTTTGTTTTTTAAAATCTAATTCTGATGAAATCTTTGATTTAAGATTTTGAGTTTCTTTTCTAAGCTCATCATCAGTCAATTGAGAAATTTCTTCTTCTAAAAAATTTATCTCTTCAACTATTGGTTGATATCGCTTTAACTTTCGTGTATTCGGATCTCCCAACAAAAGTTTTAGCATAAGTCAAAGCCCTTAAAAAGTTAATTTTATTACAAACATTATAAGTTAGTGCGTTACAACAGAATGAAGAAAACTATTATCTCTTTATTTTACATAAACGATCGATTAAGGTATTTAGATTGAAGTCACAAAAATAACCTAACTGACATCACTTTTTCCAAAATCTTTTTAATAATGAAAGAAATATCTCTAATCAAACATGCCAAAGGAGCTTTAGGGTTAAGAATTTTTGGATTAGGTCCTAATCTTAAACCTACAAATGGATTAATTAAGCTACAAAAATTACTAGATACCAATGCTTTCTGGGCAAAAAATAGAACAATTAGTGATCTAAAAAAATGTCTTGCTAAAAGTGATGTCGTAATAAGTATTTGGGTTGGTAAGGAAATAGTTGGTTTTGGTAGAGCTTTAACCGATGGGATTTATCGTGGAGTGCTTTGGGATATTGTTATAGATCAAAATCATCAAGGCAAAGGTTTTGGCACATTAATTGTAAAAAATCTTTTATCTTCTAAAAGAATTAAAAGTACAAAAA
>JFNH01000169.1 GCA_000634415.1 Prochlorococcus sp. scB245a_519A13
AATTAAAAATACAAAAAAATTATATTTAATGACAACAAATAAAAAATTGTTTTATTCTCAATTTAAGTTTAAAGAAGTTACTTCTCAAAATTTATTGATTCGCGAAATATCAAGCACTTTGTTTTTAGAGAAACAAAATCAAGATACAAATTTACTATAAAGCCATCTTATAAAAGGTCCCAAAATAGGAACTGGTCCAAAAGTTGGTCCACAAAAATCAAAGTAATCTCTGTGCTCTTTGATTAATCCATTTTCACCAAATAATAAACGAGTAGTTCCAGGATAAATAAATTCTTTACCCATAATTTTTAAACCCATTGTCCATTCAACAAATCCACAATTCCCAGTTATAGAAATTGCATGAGTTTCTAAAAAAACATCATCACATCTTTTTACTAGTTTTTCTTGAGCTTTAACATAGGAATCTAAGCCCTCTGTTTCCTGAGTTGGGTCTGTAAAAATAACACTCTCATTATAAAATTCAGCCCATTTTTGTTTTGTTGGTGCATCGGTACCATAAGGTTTAGTAAATAATCCCTTTAAATCCTCAACAGAAATTACTCTTTTCATTACGAAATTTAATTAAGATTATTTTAAAAGATACAAACATTAAAAGCGGATGAAGAGATTCGAACTCTCGACATTCTCCTTGGCAAGGAGATGCTCTACCACTGAGCTACATCCGCATAACTTTTTTATTTTATCTCAAAGAAGGGATCAATGATAAAAATAATTAAATTTTTTCAATTAATTTAAATTTTTCATTAAGGATCCCATCTCAATTGCTTGTAAAGCATAATTCCAACCAAGGTTATTTTTAATCCCTGCTCTTTCTAAAGCCTGCTGCATAGTATCAGTAGTTAAAACTCCAAAAATAATTGGAACATTATTTTCATTTGAAACTTGCGAAATGCCTTTGCTCGCCTCAGATATAACTACATCATAGTGGGAAGTCTCACCACGGATCACAGCCCCTAGAGCAATTACAACGTCATAACTCTTTTTTTTCATGAGGGTTTTAGCTGCTATTGGTAATTCGAATGAACCAGGAACCCAAACTATATCTACTTGATTGCTTAATTCAGAAATATCTAAACCATGTCTTTTTAAACAATCAAGACAACCAGATAGAATTTTATTTGTAATTAAATCATTAAATCTTGCTATTACAATCCCAACTTTTAAAGTAGAGGCATTAGTAAAAGAACCCTCAAAAATAGCCATTAAATTTTGCCTAGATATATTAATAGACTCTCACGAAAAGGTATTAAGTTCAAACTAATGAAGAAACTATACCTGTAACAAAAACCAAAACGACCCAAACAGCTGCAATAGAATAAATTTTTCTCCTACTTTCTCGCTGTCCTTCCAAAGTAGAAGGTTGAGTCACATATAAAACGGGTACTCCAACTACCGCAATTAAAGATGCAAATAATAGAGCGTTTACGAAGAAAAAGTTAACAGCCTGCATAATTCAGTCCTAGGTTTCCAATATTATAAATACTATAATCTCATGAAAATGATAATTTTTAGAGAAAATTTACATACTTTAGCC
>JFNH01000170.1 GCA_000634415.1 Prochlorococcus sp. scB245a_519A13
TCTACCTAATATCTATTTAGGAATTAAAAAAGTATGCAAGAAGATACGATAATTCAAAAGAATTTATTTGCGATTGGTAATGATAATAATGAGCAAAAAGAAATAACAAAAATTCCAGAAGATTTATCTTTGGAAGATTTAAAAAAAGAATCGCAAAAAAGACCCAGACAAAGAAAAAATTCAACTAATTTAATAAATAAATTCAAGACTGATTTAATTTCAAACAACAAAAATGTTTACATCAAAGAAGAATCTTATAGCTATAAAACAGTTTCAAAACTGAAATTAACTCCTGTAATGAAGCATTATGTAACTCTAAAAGAAGAACATAAAGATAGGTTATTACTTTATAGATTAGGAGATTTTTTTGAATGTTTTTTTGAGGACGCTGTATTAATATCTAACCTTTTAGAAATAACGCTTACCAGTAAAGATGCTGGCAAAGAGATTGGAAAGATCCCTATGGCAGGGGTTCCCCATCATGCAATGGAGAAATACTGTGCTGATTTAA
>JFNH01000171.1 GCA_000634415.1 Prochlorococcus sp. scB245a_519A13
GCTGATTTAATTAAAAAAAATTATTCTGTGGTCATATGTGATCAATTAGAAAAAAGTTCTGGAAATTATGGGACTCCAATTAAAAGAGGAATAACAAGAATAATTACTCCTGGAACCGTAATTGAAGAGGGGATGTTGATAGCAAAGAAAAATAATTGGATTACTGCTATTTACTTATCCGAAGCAAACTCAGATGAATCTTATGAATGGGGTATATCAAA
>JFNH01000172.1 GCA_000634415.1 Prochlorococcus sp. scB245a_519A13
TCTTATGAATGGGGTATATCAAAAGCTGATGTAAGCACAGGAGAATTAATAACTTTAGAAGGCCAATCTCTGTCAAAACTATTTGATGAGATTATCAAATTAGATTCTTCAGAAATCATTGTAGGAAGCAATGCAGTAAGAAATTTATTAATTAAAGGAAATAGTCAAATTACATATACTGTTTCTCAAGAGACTAATTTTGGAATTAATGAAGCGAATTATCTAATAAAAAATTATTTCCAAATTGCAAACCTAGAGGGAATAGGACTTAAAAATTTAAACAATGCAACTAGATCTCTTGGAGGTTTATTAAATTATTTAGAAAAAATTAATCCTTCAAATTTAGATAAAGATTCTTCTTTAAAAATCTCATTAGACTTTCC
>JFNH01000173.1 GCA_000634415.1 Prochlorococcus sp. scB245a_519A13
CATTAGACTTTCCACAAATCCAATATGGTCACAACAAATTAATTATTGATTATCAAACTCAAAAAAACTTAGAAATCAAAAATACACAACGAGAAAACAATTATGTAGGTTCGCTACTATGGAGTATTGATAGAACTTATACTTGCATGGGCGCAAGGTGTTTAAGAAGGTGGATAGATTCGCCACTATTAAACGTTAATGAAATTTATAAAAGACAAAATATAATTACAAACTTTATTGAATCTAAACAATTACGTACAGATACCCAAAATTTACTTAGAGCAATGGGTGATTTAGAAAGACTTGCAGGTAGAGCTTGTGCAGGTCATGCAAGTCCCAGAGACTTAATTGCAATTGCTGAAGGTTTAAAAAAATTGCCTAGACTAAAATCAATAATTGAATTATTTAAATATGATCTCCCAGATTGGACTGATCAATTAAAAAATATTGATGAAGGGCTCTTAGAATTAGCTGATATTATAAGTTTTAAACTAATAGAAAATCCTCCTCAAAATATTAGTGAAGGAGGCATGATCCACGATGGTGTAGACAGTATATTAGATGGTTTACGCAATTTAATGGATGATTACTCTGAGTGGCTGAA
>JFNH01000174.1 GCA_000634415.1 Prochlorococcus sp. scB245a_519A13
CTCTGAGTGGCTGAATCAAGAGGAATTAAAAGAAAGGAAAATTAGCAAAATTTCAAACCTAAAAATTCAATTTCATAAAAATTTTGGTTATTACATTTCTATAAATAAGTCAAAAGTTAATTTAGCTCCACAACATTGGATCAAAAGGCAAACACTTACAAATGAAGAAAGATATATCACTGCAGAAATTAAAAATAAAGAAAATAAGATTTTCCAAATAAAAAGTAGAGCTTCATCAAAAGAATATGAAATTTTCTGCGAATTAAGAAATATAGTTTCTCAAAAAACAAAACAAATAAGATCAATCGCAAAATCCATAGCATCTCTTGATGCATTACTTGGTTTATCAATTACTTCAGTAGAAAACAATTTTATAAAACCTTCATTAATACCTATAAATGATTCAATCACAAAAAATAGTACAAAAATTATCGCAGGAAGAAATCCAATTGTAGAGCAATTATTAAGTGATAAAAAGTTTGTAGCAAACGATATCTCTTTTGAGGATACTCAAAAATTAATTATATTAACCGGTCCTAATGCAAGCGGAAAAAGTTGTTTTATACGACAACTTGGTTTAATACAAATCCTCACACAAATTGGTAGCTTTGTTCCTGCTAATAATGCTGAAATCAAGATTGCAGATAGGATTTTCACAAGAATTGGAGCGGTTGATGATCAATCATCTGGACAATCAACATTTATGGTAGAAATGTCTGAAACTGCATCAATTCTCAATCAGGCAACTTCTAGCTCACTAGTTTTACTTGATGAGATAGGCAGAGGGACATCTACTTTTGATGGACTTTCAATAGCCTGGTCAGTAAGTGAATATCTTGCAAAAAAAATTCAATGTAATACTATTTTTGCTACGCACTATCATGAGCTTAATTATTTAAAAAATTCAAATACGAATATACAAAATTTTCAAGTTTTAGTAGAGCAAAATAACGATCAGTTAATTTTTAGCCACAGGATTGTTAAAGGGGGCTCAAACAAAAGCTATGGCATTGAAGCAGCTAAATTAGCAGGAGTTCCAAAAGAAGTTATAGAAAAAGCAAAATCAGTTTTAAATTCTTTAGAAGAAAATAACAAATTAAATTATGATATTAAGTAGATTTTTGACATTTTTATAAAATAAAATAATTTTAAATAGTTTCCCTCAATAAGGCGTTGACCGCAGCAGCTGCCATGGCAGCACCTCCTCTAGTTGAATTCAAAACAATTCTAGGAAGATCGGTAGAAATTAGTTTGTTTTTGCTTTTCTCTACTCCAATAAATCCAACAGGCATTCCAATAATTAAACTAGGTAAATCTTTTGCATTCTCTAAAATATCAATTAAATAAGTTAACGCTGTAGGCGAACTGCCAATGACGATAATAGGTGATTTGCTTCCAGAATTTATAGCGGATAACTCCTTCCAACCTTCACTTAAGCCATATGCAGTTTTAGTTAAGTTTGTATGATTATTTTTTACAAACCACATTCTAGCGGTGAATACTTTATTCCTAGTGGTCTTTTCTGCCATGGATTTTATTGCTGCTGCAGCCATATCAGTATCAGTTAGAATCGGAGCACCATTTCTAAGTGCCTGAAGCCCTTTTTAGCAAGCACCTTCACTAAAATTTACAAGATTTTGAACTGAAAAATCTCCTGAAGTATGGACTAATCTCTCTAACACTTTTTTTTCCAAATAATTTAGATCATTAGCTAATAAATGAGATCTTATAAATCTGATGCTTTCCAAAAAAATGGGATGATCTATTACCATTAAATTTAATTTGTGTTAGAAGTAATCATAGTTAATATATGGTTTTTATTGAGCTATTATGCCAATACAAATATTATGGGGTAACGATTTAAATTCTCAGAATACATTTATTCAAAAATTAATTGATAAGGAAGTATCCAAAGAATGGAAAGAAATAAACGTAACAAATTTAAATGGAGATGATGATGAGCAAGTCAATAAAGCTTTTGATGAAGTTCTAACGCCTCCTTTTGGAGATGGATGCAGAATAGTTACATTGAAAAATAATCCAATTTTTACTGCCAAAAATGAGGATTTAAGAACTAAATTTGAAAAAATTCATGACAATATACCTCAAAATACTTATTTAATTTTACAAAATACAAAAAAACCAGACTCAAGACTAAAGAGTACTAAATTTTTACAAAAACTTATCAAAAATAATTTAGCTAAAGAAAAGTCATTTTCTTTACCAGAAATCTGGGACTATGAAGGACAAAAAAGATTTTTAGAAGATGCAGCAAATGAAATGAATATCAAAATTGATAAAAAGGCAGCTGAATTAATAATTGATTCAGTTGGTAATGATAGCTTTAAACTAATAAATGAATTAGCCAAAGCAAAAACATACCTTGCTGCAGTATCAAGTGATTCGGATTCACAACTTTTTCTTAAAAGTATTGATGTAAAAAAAATATTTAGTGATCATCAATCCAATATTTTCAAAATCATTGATCTTCTCTTACAAAAAAATATTAATGAAAGCCTCATAGAAATAAATTATTCCTTAATGAAAGGAGAACCTGCTTTAAGACTAAATGCAGGTTTAATTAGTCAAATAAGAATTCATACCATTATAAAATTAGCAGTTAATTCAGGTAACGATAATGCAGAAAAAATTTGTAATCATGCAGGCATTTCTAATCCAAAAAGAATTTTTTTTATTCGAAGAAAAGTCAAAAATGTATCTCAAGAATATTTAATTAATTTGATGAGTAACTTACTAGATATTGAATCATTACTAAAACAAGGTAATAATCCTATAAATGTTTTTACAGAGAAATTAATTAATTTAAGTTAACCAAATTATAAGTTTAAGAATTTACATTATGATTTAGATATGGCTTTACTAGTAAAAAAATTTGGCGGTACTTCTGTAGGTGATATTAAAAAAATTAAAAATATTGCAAGTAGCATCTGTCAAAGTAAAGAAGCAGGAAATGAAATTGTCGTGGTTGTGTCTGCAATGGGGCAAACTACAGATGATTTAAATTGTTTAGCGGAATCAATTAGTAAAAATCCTAATCGAAGAGAATTGGATATGCTTCTCTCAACTGGAGAGCAAATAACCATAGCTCTTCTTTCAATGGCATTAAACGAATACGGAATACCTGCAATTTCAATGACCGGTAGCCAGGTTGGAATTATTACTGAATCAATTCATGGGAAAGCGAGAATTCTAGATATTAAAACAGAAAGGATCCAAAATTATATAAATCAGGGTTTTGTAGTTGTAGTGGCTGGATTTCAAGGAACAACATTAAGCCATACGGGTTCAATGGAAATTACAACTTTGGGTAGAGGTGGTTCAGATACTTCCGCAGTAGCTTTATCAACAGCTTTAGGAGCTGAGACGTGCGAAATTTATACAGACGTTCCAGGGGTTCTTACTACTGATCCAAGAATTGTTCCTAATGCAAAACTCTTAGATGAAATTAGCTGCGAAGAAATGCTTGAACTTGCAAGTGTCGGTGCTTCGGTTCTTCATCCAAGAGCAGTAGAAATTGCTCGCAATTATGGAATTAAATTGTGTGTCAAATCAAGCCAAAGTGACTCAAGTGGGACTCTCCTAGAAAGTCAAATCCAACCTCTCCCGCTAAAAAGAGGAAGCTTAGAATTAACAAAAACAGTCAATAGTCTTGAGGTATTAGAAAACCAAGCAGTATTCAGTCTGTCAAATATTCCTGATAGGCCTGGGATTGCTGCACAAATATTTGAAAAACTTTCAGAAGCAAGTATTAGTGTAGATTTAATAATACAAGCGACAAATGATGGAAATAAAAACGATATTACATTCACTGTTAGTGAATTAGAAGTTCAAAAGACTGCTGAACAATGTCAACTTATAACTAGTCAATTAGGAGGAGAATATAACTTAAAAACAAACATGACTAAATTAAGTATTCAAGGAGCGGGCATTATGGGCAGACCTAGTGTTTCAGCTGATTTATTTGATACTTTATCTCAAGCGAATATAAATGTCAGGTTAATAGCTACTAGTGAAATTAAAGTCAGCTGTGTAATTGAAATCAATAATATACCAAAAGCTATTAGATGTGTTGCTGAAAAATTTAAGTTATCCGATACACAAATATTTGTTAATCCAATCAATGAAAAACAAGATCAACCTGAAGTAAGAGGGATTGCATTAGATAAAAACCAAGTTCAAGTAAGTTTTCGAAAACTGCCTGATCGTCCAGGTGTAGCAGCATCGATATGTTTAGCATTAGCTGAAAATAATTTACTTATCGATACTATCGTTCAGTCTGAAAGGATTTCCTCTTTAAAAACTAAGGATATTAGTCTTACAATGAATAAACAAGATAGAGAAAAAGCAAACTTAGTTTTTGAAGCCTTAACAAAAAGATTACCCGGATCATACATTGAAGATGGCCCTGCAATAGCCAAAGTAAGTACTGTAGGTGCGGGTATGGCATTTAAGGTTGGAACTGCCGGGAAAATATTTAGAGCATTGGCAGACCAAAATATCAATATTGAAATGATTGCTACTAGTGAAATAAGGACTTCATGTATTGTCTTAGAAAAAGATTGTGACAAAGCAGTTAATGCGATTCATAATCATTTCGAATTAGAAAAATAAGTTCTATTTAATTATTTCTTGCCAATTTTTGTCTTAATTTTTTGATTCTATCCCTCAAATTTGCTGCTTCTTCAAAATTTAACTCTTTTGCAGCATCTTTCATTTTAATTTCTAACTTTTCTATTAAGTCTGGCAATTCTTCGAGCAAACATTGATTATCACTGGAACTGAGAATTGCGTCAGTTTTGTTATTAACTATATTTATTAAATCTTTAGATAAACCACCAGCATCTAGTTTTCTGGAAAGTTCTAGAAAAGATAATATTGAATTTTCTATTTTTTTACCTGCAGGTTTTGGAGTAATACCATTGACTTGATTATATTTTTTTTGAATAGTTCTTCTTCTTTCGGTTTCAGATATTGCTCTTTTCATTGAGTCTGTGAAGTTATCTGCATAAAGCAAGGCAACACCTTCAACATGTCTTGCAGCTCTTCCTATTGTTTGAATCAATGACCTTTCAGCCCTGAGAAAACCTTCTTTATCAGCATCTAAAATGGCAACTAAGGATACTTCAGGAAGATCTAGTCCCTCTCTTAATAAATTAACTCCTACCAAAACATCATATTCGCCCATTCTGAGGTCTTGAATAATTTCAATTCTTTCAATTGAATGGATTTCGGAATGCAAATATCTAACTCTTACTTTATTTTCAGATAAAAAATCAGTTAGATCTTCAGCCATTCTTTTAGTAAGTGTTGTCACTAGCACTCGTTGATTCTTTTCAGCTCTAATTCTTATTTCAGATAACAGATCTTCTATTTGGCCCTCACTAGGTCTTACATCAATTGCAGGATCTAATACCCCAGTTGGTCTTATAACTTGCTCAATAAATTGACCATCACATTGATCTAATTCCCATTGACCCGGAGTTGCACTTATAAATAATGTCTGTTTTGATTTTTCCCAAAACTCTTCACATTTTAAAGGTCTATTATCTGCAGCACTGGGCAATCTAAAACCATGATCTATTAAAACTTTTTTTCTAGATTGATCACCGTTGTACATTGCATGAAGTTGAGGACATGTTACATGACTCTCATCAACTACCAATAACCAATCTTTGGGAAAGTAATCTATTAAGCATTCTGGTGGTGAACCTTCCTCCCTGCCTGATAAATGACGAGCATAATTCTCAACTCCATTACAATAACCAACCTCTTTGAGCATTTCTAAATCATATTTTGTGCGTTGTTCTAAACGTTGAGCCTCTAATAATTTTCCTTCGTATGTAAATTTATCTAGTTGAGTTTTTAATTCACTTCTAATTGCACTTATTGCACTCTCAAGTCTTTCTTTTGGGGTCACAAAATGCTTCGCTGGGTAAACGCTAACTTGTTCCAAACTTTCAAGTATTTCTCCTGTAGTAGGGTCAACATATCTAATAGCTTCGACTTCATCACCAAAT
>JFNH01000175.1 GCA_000634415.1 Prochlorococcus sp. scB245a_519A13
ATATTGATTTTCAACGAGAGACCTCAAAGAAGAACGTAGATTTATTGATTTACCCACTTCAAATTTAACTGCAGCTTTTAAATACTCACTCGGTATACCAAGACCATAAATACAACTTATTGAGGCTACAACAATTACATCTTTTCTTTCAAATAATGAGCGTGTTGCAGAATGTCTAAGCATATCTATTTCTTCATTAATTGAAGCCGTTTTGGCTATGTAAGTATCACTTACGGGCACATAAGCTTCAGGTTGATAATAATCGTAGTAAGAAATGAAGTACTCAACAGCATTTTTTGGGAAAAATTCCCTTAATTCATTACATAGTTGTGCAGCTAACGTTTTGTTATGGGCTAATACAAGTGCAGGTCTTCCTGTTTGTTGAATTACATTCGCTATAGTAAATGTCTTACCAGTTCCAGTAGCCCCTAAAAGAGTCTGAAACTCTTTACCAGTGTTAACGCCTTCAACTAATTTTTTAATAGCTTCTGGTTGATCTCCATTTGGTTCGTAAGGAGCTTGAAGCTTATAGTTGTTCATCAACCTAGTAGCAAAAGAGTATTGCTATACTAAGAAATTTTTTCTCCAATTATTGAATTTTTCAAAGATTCTTTTAGGCCCCTAACAACTGCAATCATCGATATTAAATCATCTAATTTATTAACTACAGATCCAACGCCAACTGCTGAGGCTCCAGAGGATATTGCTAGTGGACAAGTTACTTGGCTTAATCCAGAGGCACTCATGATTGGTATATTCAGAGATTGTTTCTTAAATTCTTGATGAATAGCATAGGTAGCTGCAAGAGTTGGTACTGATTTTTCAAAACAGCCTTGAATTCCTGAAGAGTAAGGAGTAGAACTGGTACCACCTTCTGTTTGAATAATATCAACACCTTCTTCCACTAGCTTTATAGCAAGATCAACTTGTTTATCAATAGGCATAGTATGAGGAACAGTTACTGATAAAGGAACATTAGGCAATAAATCCCTAGTCTCTTTTGTAATGTTTAAAACTTTCTTATCTGAAAAATTAATGCCTTTTTCATAAAAAGTATCGTAATTTCCTATTTCAATTAATGATGCTCCTGCTTTTACAGAATCTTGAAAAGATTGAGGCACTACTGAACTAACACAAACGGGTAGTGTTGAATTCTTAAGTGCTAAATCAACAAGTTCAGGTTTACAAGCAATATCGACCAGATCTGCACCTCCTAATGAAGCAGCCTCAACAATTATTTTCACAGATTGAACATCGAAATTATTCAATCCTGAAATAACTTTGAGTAAAGATTTGCTTCTTAACTCTTCTATGATTTTTTGTGGCAAAAGATTAATCAGACTCATTTAATTAATGAATTTATTACCCGATTGTGACATTGTTTTAGTAAAACAGTGCATTTTTTAAAAAATATTATCTGAGCAACACAAAATGTCTGATAAAAAATTAACTCAGAAAAATTGGTCATCATGGCATCATCAGTTTCATAAGGGGATTCTTACCAAAAAAATATTAATTCCCAAAGGATCGAATATTTTAATAAGTGTTTCTGGAGGACAAGACTCAATGGCCTTATTAACTTTAATTAATGACCTAAAAAAACTACATAATTGGTCCATTAGTGTTTGGCATGGTGATCATCAGTGGCACGAAAAATCCTCATTGTATGCTCTTGAACTAAAAAGTTATTGCGAAGATAAAAATATTTCATTCTTTTTTGATCAAGCAAATAAAGAAAATATTTCTTCGGAAGAAAAAGCACGAGAATGGAGATATAAAAAATTATGTGAAAGAGCCAAAACTTTATCAAATAAAAAACAGCAAAAACATAAAATTTATTTGTTAACTGGTCACACGAGCACTGATAACGCAGAAACATTTATCCTCAATTTATCTAGAGGGAGCAATTTCGCTGGTCTTAGCAATATTGAGGGCAAAAGATTACTAGAAAATAAAATTTTTTTAATAAGGCCAATATTAATTTTCAGTAGAGAAGATACAAAAAAATTTTGTAATGATTTGAAAATTCCAGTCTGGGAAGATCCTACAAATTCAGATCTTAAATTAAAAAGAAATTTAGTAAGAAAACAAATTATTCCTACCTTAGAAGTTATTTATCCTGGTTGTTCTGAAAGAATAAATGATTTTTCCCAAAAAATGAGCAACTACAATAATGAACGCAATGATCTTAGTGAACTAGCATACCTATATTGTAAAGATGTAAAAGGTATTAAGAGGAATCTCTTAAATAGTATGTGTATTGAAGCGAGGTGCACAATCTTAAATAGATTTATAAAAGAAATTTCTACAAAACAATGTAGTTCAAAAAATCTGAGAAAATTAGCAACTTCAATTTATGAAAAAAATAAAGGTCAAATTAACTTACGAGATTTTTTAAAAATTGTTTGGAATGAAAATTATATAAATTTTCAAAAAAGTTAAGATGTAACAGCGGATCTCCTTCTTCTTGTTCTACCTTCAAATGAATCCTCTTCAGCAGTCTCAGCTGATGGATTCTGTGAAACTTTTGGACTTTTTTGAGAATTTTGTGAGTTATTTGAACTATTCGGATGATTATTGTTTGATTTCTTATTGAAATTATTATTATTTCTATTCCTATTAGAGAAATTTTGCTCTTCGGTAATCTTTGGAATATAAGCACGAGTTCCACTTGGAGCAGGTTGAACTAAACACAAAATAAGTGGTTCAACCTGTAATTCTCTTCTCATTCTTCTCGATAAACCATTTTCAATTTCTCTTTGAACACCAATCCAATCTACCTCAAAATTATTCGACCCAGTTTGTCTGGATAATTGTTTCCATCTATTTTCTAAGACCCAGCTTATTTCTCTTTCTGTCCACATTGACATTTTCCTTGGCTCTGCAGTAGTAACAACTCCTCTTAAATTAACTCTGGGAGGCGCAACCATCTTCCCATCTGTACTAATAGGAGCTAAAACAGTTACTACACCATCCCCAGCTAATTGCTGCCTTTCCTTTAATACTCGAGCATCTACTATACCGTTTCGTGAGTTATCAAGCAGTTCAACACCAGCTTTTACAGGATCACCCTTTTGAATAGAATTAGGTGTTAACTCAACTACATCTCCATTTTCAATAATCAAAATATTGTCCTTTGGAACCCCCATAGTTTGTGCACTCTTGCCATGACAAACAAGCATTCTATGTTCTCCATGAACAGGAACAAAAAACTTAGGTTTTGCGAGTGCCAACATTAACTTTTGATCTTCTTGAAAACCATGACCAGAAACATGAATATTCTCACCCTTTCCATAAACAACCTTTGCTCCGAGTTTCATTAATCTATCTATTGTATTAACAACAGAAATCGTATTACCAGGAATTGGGCTGGCTGAAAATATTACAGTATCAGTGGTCTTAAGACGAACATGCTGGTGTTCACCACGAGAGATTCTGCTTAACGCTGCTAGGGGTTCTCCTTGACTTCCCGTCATTAATAGTAAGGTC
>JFNH01000176.1 GCA_000634415.1 Prochlorococcus sp. scB245a_519A13
TCCCTAATTTGCTTGATAGGAACAAACAAATCATCTGGGCATTTCATATAACCAATATCTCTAGCCTTAGCAATAACATTTATCATCGATCTACCTAACAAACCGACCTTTCTTCCGTGTTTCATCGCCAACTCTAAGATTATTGTCACTCTATGAACAGAACTAGCAAAAGTGGTAAGGATAACTCGTTCTTTTGCCTCTGCAATATGTTTTTCTAAGGAAGGATAGATAGTCTTCTCAGAAGGACAAAAACCTGGAACTTCGGCATTAGTCGAATCACTAAACATGCATAAAACACCCTTCTCTCCGTAATGCACCATTCTTTCGATATCAAATTGTTCTCCATCTACTGGCATATGATCAAACTTAAAATCTCCCGTGAAAATAATTGTGCCAACAGGTGTTGTAACTGCTAAAGAAAAGCTATCGCAAATAGAATGGGTATTTCGAATAAATTCAACAGAAAAATGTTGTCCTACTTTTACAACATCTCTTGGATTTACTGTCTGTATAGTTGTTCTATCAGATACCCCTGCTTCCTCCATTTTTCCTCTAAGCATTGACATTGCCAGTCTTGGTCCATAAATAATCGGAATATTAAAATGCTTTAGATGATGAGAAATACCTCCAATATGATCTTCATGCCCATGAGTGACAATCATTCCTTTTATTCTTCTTTGATTTTCTTTTAAAAAAGTTGTATCAGGCATAACAACGTTTACGCCATGCATACCATCAGATGGGAAAGCTAGGCCAGCATCAACAAGCATTAATTCATCACCATATTCAAAAACGCAAGTATTTTTTCCTATTTCATGTAGTCCACCAAGAGGAATTACTCGTAGAGCTGGCGTATTATTTTTAGATCTAGATGAATCATGAGTAGATCTATTTACAGTTGAATTTGTACTTGATTGCATAATTTTGAAATTTATGAAGGCCTGCTTGTAATCAAATAAGGTTTATTTAAATTTAATTATCAAGTTAAATATAATCCCTATTATAGGGATTTCAGGATAAAAGATAGTTGCTTTTTCATGTCATTAGTTAATGGTGACAAAGGACTTCTAGGATTACCTACATCCCATCC
>JFNH01000177.1 GCA_000634415.1 Prochlorococcus sp. scB245a_519A13
TTAATTGGGATTGGATTAGTAGTCATAAAGAGTGCTTTGAAAAGAGGCTGAAGTTTTTCATGAATAGCAAGAGCATTGGAAACCTCTCCACTTTGAAAGGAATGAATCATCTCTTTCAATTGCAATCCAACTAAATGACTTGCAACACTTACTACTCCTACAGCACCTAAAGATAACATTGGAAGCAACATTGAATCGTCGCCACTATATACAGAGAGTTCAGAGCCAAAAATAGCTCTTAATTCTGTTACTTCCTCTATTCTACCGCTTGCAGCTTTAATACTGAGAATATTTGAGAAATCCATAAGTTTCTTCACAGTATCAGGTAATAAATTGCATCCAGTCCTTCCAGGAATGTTATAAAGCATAAGAGGTAAATCCTTTGCAGAATTAGCAATTGAACTGAAATGTTTATAAAGACCTTCTTGAGGTGGCTTGTTGTAATAAGGAACAACGACCAAAGCACCGTCGGCACCAGAGTCATAGGCTTTTTTTGTAGCTTCTACAGCCTCGCTTGTACAGTTACTACCAGTGCCAACTATTACTTTACAGGTTGCATCTAAAGATCCTTTTACCGCAATAAACAAATTGTGCTGTTCCGCCCATGAGAGAGTAGGAGATTCTCCAGTAGTGCCACAAAGCACAATTCCATCGGAACCGTTCTCAAAAAGATAATTTGATAGTTTTATAGCTAGTTCATAATCTACATCTCCATTTTCAGTGAATGGAGTAACCATCGCAGTCAATATTCTTCCAAATAGTGGTTTATTACACTCAGTTTTGTCTGTAATCATTTTTTTAGAATTA
>JFNH01000178.1 GCA_000634415.1 Prochlorococcus sp. scB245a_519A13
GAAATCACGTTGTTCAAGAATTTTGAGTAATTCAGATCCCACAGCACCTGAAGATCCTAAAACAGCAACTTTTAATGGCCTATTAGGCAAAAACGGAGATTGTCTCACACTTTAAAATGATTTTTATAAATAGAATGACTATTTTTTTTACTTTATCAAAAAAATAACTTTCAAGGAAATCACATAATGTGAAATAATTAAGTTTCGGCTTTTAGTAATAAATAAAAAAAATGGCTAAAGAATCATTAATAGTCAAAACAACTCCTCTGCCTCAAAGTAGAATCTCATTTGAATTAGAAATACCATCTGAGACATGCA
>JFNH01000179.1 GCA_000634415.1 Prochlorococcus sp. scB245a_519A13
GTGAACTCAGAAAAAAAACATTTAATCCAAAGCTCAATAAGTTCTTACGAAAGTAATAATAAAACTATTGCTGCTGTCCCTACTGTTATAGAACAATCAGGTAGAGGAGAAAGAGCTTTTGATATTTATTCAAGACTACTGAGGGAGAGAATAATTTTTTTAGGTACTGGAATTAATGATCAAGTATCTGATTCACTTGTTGCACAATTATTATTTCTTGAAGCGGAAGATCCCGAAAAAGACATACAGTTATATATTAATTCGCCTGGAGGCTCAGTAACTGCAGGAATGGCCATATACGATACTATGCAACAAATATCCCCTGACGTAGTGACAATATGCTTTGG
>JFNH01000180.1 GCA_000634415.1 Prochlorococcus sp. scB245a_519A13
TCTGTGACGAGTGCATAGATCTTTGTAATGAAATTCTTGATGAAGAACTACTTGATAATCAAGCGAACACAAACAACTCTCCGCAAGTAAAAAAAGAAATTACCAACTGATAATCAAAAAAAATCTATTCCTTTAGAATTAACCTCAATTCCTAAACCATTAGAAATTAAAAGTTTTCTAGATAATCAAGGTGTTGGACAAGAATCTGCAAAAAAAATATTATCAGTAGCCGTATACAATCACTACAAGCGATTAGCTTGGAAAGTTAAAGAAGATAGTAAAAATAACAATGCAACAGATTCACAAGCA
>JFNH01000181.1 GCA_000634415.1 Prochlorococcus sp. scB245a_519A13
GTTGGGGAGGATGTTGAAAACATACTTTTAAGACTTCTACAGAAATCAGAAATGAATGTAGAACTAGCTCAAAAAGGAATTATTTATATTGATGAAATAGATAAAATTGCAAGAAAAAGCGAGAATCCTTCAATTACGAGAGATGTCTCTGGTGAAGGAGTACAGCAAGCATTATTAAAAATGCTTGAAGGAACAATTGCCAATGTGCCACCACAAGGGGGGAGAAAACATCCTTATCATGACTGCATCCAAATTGATACAAGTCAAATATTATTTATTTGCGGGGGAGCTTTTATAGGTCTAAAGGATATCGTTCAAAAGCGTATGGGTAAACACTCTATAGGATTTACTACCAATGCAGATCAAAACAAAGTTGATACAAAAAAAACAGTAGACCCAAGAGATTCCTTGAAAAATTTAGAATTAGATGA
>JFNH01000182.1 GCA_000634415.1 Prochlorococcus sp. scB245a_519A13
AGATGACTTAGTGAAATATGGCCTAATTCCAGAATTTATTGGAAGAATTCCGGTTTGTGCTGTATTAGATCGTCTTACTAAAGAAACTTTAGAATCTATTTTGACTCAACCAAGAGATGCATTAGTAAAGCAATTCAAAACTTTGCTAAGTATGGATAATGTTGAATTATCATTTGAGCCTGATTCTGTAGAAGCGATAGCAAATGAAGCATATAAAAGAAAAACAGGAGCAAGAGCATTAAGATCAATAATTGAAGAGCTAATGCTAGACATCATGTACACTTTGCCTTCTGAAGAAAATGTAAAAGAATTCATAATTACAAAAAAAAATGGTAGATAATTTGTTCTCATCTAAAATTGTTAAACTACCTTCAGGATCAAAAAGAATCATTAAAGAGTCAGCATAAAATTAGAGTTTAATTTTTTGAATTGAATCCCAAATTTTTCTAATTTATGAAAAATAAATGCCAAATATACATAAGCCTTTTCATCAAAAATATAGACCAAACAACTTAGACGAACTGGTTGGACAAAAATTTATATCCATTACGCTCAAACAAGCACTATTAACAAAAAAAATTGCTCCTGCATATCTTTTTAATGGTCCAAGAGGGACTGGAAAAACATCAAGTGCAAGGATATTTGCAAAATCTCTAAATTGCCAGGCATTCGACCAACCTACGATAACTCCTTGTTGTAAATGTGACTTATGTAGACAAATTACAGATGGGAGCGCTCTAGATATTATCGAGATTGATGCAGCATC
>JFNH01000183.1 GCA_000634415.1 Prochlorococcus sp. scB245a_519A13
ATCAAATACAGGAGTAGAAAATATAAGAGAAATTATAGAAAGAGCGAGATTTGCACCTACTCAAGCGAGATGGAAAGTATATGTTATTGATGAATGTCATATGCTTTCAACGGCAGCTTCAAATGCTTTACTAAAAACTATTGAAGAACCGCCCTCAAGAGTTGTATTTATCCTGGCGACGACAAATCCTGAGAGAGTATTAAATACAATAAAAAGTAGATGCCAAAAGTTTGATTTTAGAAGAATAAGCCCAAGTGATATTTTTCAACATTTATCAGAAATTGCCGAAAAAGAATCCATTAATTATGAAGTGCAGGCCTTAAAAATGATTGCAAAAAGATCTAATGGAGGGATGAGAGATGCACAAAGCCTCCTTGAACAATTGAATCTTTTACCAGAAGGAATAACAATTAATAATATCCAAAACCTCCTAGGAGAAGTATCTGAAAGTGAATTAACAAATCTGATTAAATCACTAGTTGAGAATAATCCAGAGTCATTAATTATCACCTGCAACAAACTATATGATGCAGGAAATGAACCTCTTCAAATAATTGTCGGATTATTAAATATAACAAGAGATCTACTATTACACACTACAAATAATAAATATTCAGATCTTTATTATACGTCTGCTGAATTTCAAGATGAACTTGATAAAATCTCAAAAACAATAAACAAATCAACAATAATTAATTGGCATAATAATCTGAGAAATATTGAATATCAAATCAAATCAAGTGATAATCCAAGGCTTTGGTTTGAAATACATTTAACTGGGCTACTAATTAATCAAGAGATAAATAGTTTTAAAAATAAGCAAGAAAGTAAAAATAATACAACTGAGGAGAATCATGAAAGTAGAAAAAACATTGAAATTTTTAATGAAGAAAATATTTCTAATGAAAGTCAAAAACCAAGTATCAAAAAGAAGATAGCTCGCGATGAATTGATCGAAAAAAAAGACGAAAAATTAGAAGAATTTGTAGTTCTTGAAAAAGAAAGTATTGAAAATATTTCTGAAAATAACCAAAATAATCCTGGATCAAATAATTTAAAAGATAAATGGGAATTAATTCTTTCTAAAGTAGAGTTACCATCAACAAGAATGTTACTTTCTCAACAAGCCGAACTTGAAAGTTTTGATTCGGAGAAAATAACAATTGCATTATCTCCAAACTGGGAAAATATGATTAAAAGCAGAAAAGTTATAATTGAAAATACTGTAAAAAAGATATTTGGAGATCAAATAATACTTAATTTCTCAACCAAAAATTTAAATAAAAGTAACCCAACAAATACTCCAGAAATGACCCAAAATAAAGTAAATAATTTTCGACCATTAAAAAAAATAGAACCAAAAACTAATTCATCACCAAAAATATCTAACGAGGAGACTTATAATGATAGCTCAAAAAACTTAGCAAATTTTTTTAATGGAGAAATTATAGACCTTGATGAATAAATTAAACTCCAGTGTGAATAGTTTTTCGCCAAAGAATCTTTTTGGGAAAAATAGACATCTTTATTGTTACCCAAGGGATTACTAAAAAACCAATGTGATAAATAAAAAACCGAGACAAATACCATCAAAAAATTGCTTTTTTGCAATACTGGCACTTCGCTTTTACAAGAAGAACCGTACCAAAACGCAATTCCAGATAACATGAAAGCTGTAAATGAAATAGGCCAGTAAATTGTTGAATCTAAGAAAGCAATGCTGAAAAATAAATCAAAAATAGAAATTATTGGTAGTGCATATTGCAAGATGAAGAAGTAAGTTAAATCAAATTTTTGCAAATAATCAATTTTATTAGTAAATAATTGATCTCCATAATCAAAGAATCTTTGCAAACCCCCCTCTGCCCATCTTTGCCTTTGAGCTAATAAAGCATTTAAATTCTCAACTGCTTCCTCCATAACTGGAGGATCCCACAAGATTCCAATTCTAGATTTTGATAACAATAATCTTAAACTCAAATCAAGATCATCTGTAACTGTATCTTCATTAAAAGAACCACATGCCAATAATGTTTCTTTCTTAATTAATTGGCCATTGCCCCTTAATTCAGAAACTCCAGCAACTGATAATCTTCCATATTGAAAGATTGCGTCCATAGCCATTTCCATTGACTGACAAGAAGTTAAAAAATTCTTACTTACATTTGTTACTGATTTTCTTAGTTGAACTGCAGACCAATCACCCTCTTCTACAAAATTAAATAACCTTATCAAAGAATCTTGTTTTAAGTCAGCATCAGCATCCAAAACTAATAACCATTCGCCATGAGTAAACTTCAAGGCATAATTCAAAGCTCCTGACTTTCCTCCTCCTGCATTTGGAGAACGACTTATGACTTTTAGCTTGTCATATTGTCTAGCTAATCGATCTAAAATTAAAGGAGTCTTATCAGAACTACCATCATCGATTATGTAAATATTTAATTTATTTGTTGGATAATCTAATCTAAATAATCTTTCAACTAATCTTGCTATAACATTCTCCTCATCTCTAGCAGCGACTAAAATATCAAGG
>JFNH01000184.1 GCA_000634415.1 Prochlorococcus sp. scB245a_519A13
CAAGATGATGTAAAAGAAATTTTCGATATTGAAAGCATGAGGAATAAAAGCTATAAAAAAACAAGCACTAAGAAATATAATCGACTTCAATCTTCGATTTTTATAAAAACCCTTACTCATAAAAGTAAATTTTAATTACTTAACTTTCATTGAGACAATATCTCAAATTTTTTCAGTTTTGCTTTTCGATAGTAATGATTCAATATTTGTTCATAAGAAAATCCTAATTTAGCCATTTCAATCGCTCCTGACTGAGATAAACCTACACCATGACCGAAGCCTCCTCCTCTTAAAAGCCATAAATCATCACTTAATTTATTAATAGTAAACAAATTACTAGGTATAAAATTTAATACCCGTCGAATATAATCTTTAACTA
>JFNH01000185.1 GCA_000634415.1 Prochlorococcus sp. scB245a_519A13
CATTCTCCCCGCCTAAATATTGCTTTAAACCAATTAAAAATTTTCCTTTTTTAATTTCATTATTGAGTTCAAACTTTTGCAATTCTTGTCCTTTGACATTTAGAGTAAATTTAATGTTTATTAAAAAGAGATAAATGCATCCTAAAAATAAGTATAAAAAGGCAAATTTAAGTTTCATAAGTTAGTACTTTCTTAATCAATTAAAAACTTTAATTTGCACCAATGCGTATAAAGGTTTAGATTATCCTAATTAAACACATTTGACTTAAATGTCTAAACTAAAAACTCGTAAATCAGCTGCCAAAAGATTTAAAGCTACTGCGACGGGTAAATTCATGAGAAGAAGAGCTTTCCATAATCATTTACTTGATCATAAAAGCTCAAAATTAAAAAGACA
>JFNH01000186.1 GCA_000634415.1 Prochlorococcus sp. scB245a_519A13
ATAGAAGGAGAAGAAAAAGAGATTTTAGAAGACTTTGGATTTCTAGAATTAACGCATCTGCCAGGATAAATGGAACAAACTATAGCAAGTTGATAAATGGCATGAAAAATTCAGAAATTATTATAAATAGAAAAATGCTTGCTCAATTAGCCTTAAACGATCCTAAGTGTTTTGAAAAAATTGTTTCTTCAGTTAGTAAGTAGAAAAAAAGAATATAATCAAAAAAATAAATATAAATAATGGAAATATCTTCCTTCCAATCTTATTTAATAATTCTTTTTGTTGTATTAAT
>JFNH01000187.1 GCA_000634415.1 Prochlorococcus sp. scB245a_519A13
AAAACAAAACAGCAATTAAAAAAAGTAAGGAGTTAGAAAAAAGAAACAACTATAAACCTTATAAAGGAATTAAAGATAAGGGATTCTAAATATGGAAAATTCTTCTTCTTTACTAATTGGTGGAAAACAATTTTCAAGTAGATTAATGGTTGGTACTGGCAAATACAAATCTTCTCAAGATATGGTGGAAAGTTTGTCAAATTCTGAAACGGAAATTATAACCGTCGCTGTTAGAAGAATTAAAAATGATCAGACCGGGGAAAATTTACTCGAAAAGACCAACTGGGAAAAATACTGGATGCTTCCTAAT
>JFNH01000188.1 GCA_000634415.1 Prochlorococcus sp. scB245a_519A13
TTGTTTTTTCAGATACTCCAATAGATGTGATCTTAATCGCATACCTTGTGTTTCATCCTGGACAAAAAAACAAGCTGAGGCTATAAAAAACTAATTAAAATTTTTGAAATATTTACCTTAAGAAAGTGAAAATTGCATTGTTTACTGAAACTTTTTTACCTAAAGTTGACGGCATAGTCACCAGACTGACTAAAACAATTGAATTTTTAATAAAAAATGGTGATGAAGTTATAATATTTTGTCCAGAGGGGTGTCCAGAATCATATATGGGAGCAACTGTAGTGGGAGTTGCTGCAATGCCATTACCCTTATATCCAGAGTTGAAGCTTGGTTTACCAGGTCCTGCAGTCTCAGATAAGTTAGAAAAATTTAACCCAGATTTGATACATGTTGTTAATCCAGCTGTACTTGGATTAGGTGGCATATGGTTGGCAAAAACTAATGATATTCCTTTAATTGCTAGCTACCATACTCATCTTCCTAAATATCTGGAACATTACGGTATGGGTATGCTAGAGCCACTTTTGTGGGAATTACTTAAAGCAGCTCATAATCAAGCCTTGTTAAATTTGTGTACTTCCACCGCTATGGTCAATGAATTAAAAGATAAAGGTATTCAAAGGACTGCTCTTTGGCAAAGAGGAGTAGATACTTACAGTTTCAGACCAGATTTAAGAAGTGAAAAAATGAGAGATAAATTATTTGGAAAATATAAAGATGCTAATTATTTATTGATTTATGTAGGAAGATTATCAGCAGAAAAACAAATTGAGAGAATTAAACCAGTCTTAGAAAGTATCCCTAATGCTTGTCTAGCACTTGTAGGTGACGGACCATATAGAAACCAGCTTGAAAAAATCTTCGAAAATACCAAGACTAACTTCATAGGATACTTATCTGGAGATGAACTTGCTAGCGCCTATGCCTCTGGAGATATATTTTTATTTCCCTCTAGTACTGAAACACTTGGTTTAGTTTTACTCGAAGCAATGGCCGCAGGATGTCCAGTTATCGGAGCCAACAAGGGGGGGATTCCAGATATAATTAGCGATGGGATTAATGGTTGTTTATATGATCCAGATGAAAAAGATAATGGGGTACAAAGTTTGATTGAAGCAACAAAAAAAATTCTAGAGAATGAAGATAAAAGAGAAATTATGAGAAAAGAGGCACGAAACGAAGCAGAAAAATGGGATTGGAATCAAGCAACGTTACAACTGCAAAATTATTATTCAGATACGCTTAAAGAAATAGATTAAATTTGATCTAAATTATTATGCTACGTGTGGGGGCGTAGGATTACTATATGAACTTAAAGGAAGTATTAGAGTAGCTATATTTTGATTCTTTTCAGGCCTTTTTTTCTTTGAGAATTTTTTACCAAAAGGTACTCTTATAACATTAGTCCCCTCAATGGAACAAATATTTGAGTTATCTCCGGAAAAATTATTTACAAAATTTGGTAAGTTGACGTTTTTAACTGGCAGTTGCTTAACATTACCAGATTTAAAATCTTTGGTCATAGCTTCAAATACCCCAAAAAATTTGATGCTCGAATATTTTAATAAAAAAATTTAAAAAAATTCTATAAGAAAATATTAAATTTTTATTCACATTGATAATAACTAAGTAAATGCAGGGACGCTAGTCCTTTAAGCACATTTTTTTTCTTCTAAAGTCTCATCTTGATTTACATTGCAAGAACAAATTAAATTTCGATCGCCATATGCATTATTGATCCTAGAAACTGAAGACCAAAACTTAATAGTTGTTGGAGTTTTATAAGGGAAAGAAGCCTTTTCTTTTGAATAAGGATATTGCCAATCATCAGCAATTAACTCTTTCAGCGTATGGGGAGCATTGCTTATTACATTATTATTTTTTAATTCACGATTATTTTCTATTTCACTGATTTCTTCTCCAATCAATAGCATAGCCTCACAAAATCTATCTAATTCTGCCAAACTTTCGCTTTCAGTAGGCTCTATCATTATGGTTTCTGGAACAGGCCAACTAATAGTTGGGGCATGAAAACTATAATCAATTAATCGTTTAGCTAAATCATTGACACTTAATCCAGTTTTGGATTTTAAATCTCTAAAATCTAAAATACATTCATGTGCTACAAAATTATTTTTTCCTTTATAGAGAATCTTGAATTTATGTTTTAAGGAATGCGCAATATAATTTGCAGATAAAATTGCGTGCGAAGTTGCTTTCCTTAATCCACTAAAACCTGCCATTTTTATATACATCCAACTTATTGGAAGAATACTTGCACTCCCATGCTTGGCAGAAGATACGAAATTAAGACTATTAGATAAATTATTATCCATTAAAGAATGAGTAGGAAGATATGGGCTTAAAGTTTCTGATGCAGCAACTGGACCTACTCCTGGACCTCCTCCTCCATGTGGAATGCAGAATGTTTTATGTAAATTCAAATGACAAACATCAACGCCATAGTTTCCAGGTTTGCATAATCCAACCTGAGCGTTCAAATTTGCTCCATCTAAATAGACAAATCCTCCCACAGAATGAATTAAATCACATATCTTTCTAATTTGTAATTCAAAAACTCCATGAGTAGAGGGATAAGTCAACATAAGAGCCCCTATTTGGTTATCAAATTTCTTGACCTTGATTGACAAATCTTGATAATCAATATTTCCTTCGTCGTCACAATCAACAGTTAACACGTCAAAACCTGCCATAACTGCACTAGCAGGATTTGTTCCATGAGCACTTTTTGGAATTAAACATTTTTTTCTTGACAGTTCCCCTTTTGATTCAAAATAAGAATTAATTGCCAATAAACCTGCAAACTCTCCTTGAGAGCCTGCATTTGGTTGAAAAGAAACTGACTTTAAACCAACAATCTCACTTATCCATTTTTCTAGGTCAGATATAATTTTTGAATAGCCTTTAGTTTGATCTGGTGGGGAAAAAGGATGCATGGAAGATAAATTAGCCCAAGAGACTGGATTTAACTCTGCTGCAGAATTTAATTTCATGGTACAGCTTCCCAATGGCATCATCCCATCTACCAAAGAAAAATCTTTTTCTGCAAGTCGGAAAATATATCTCATTAATTCAGTTTCGCTTTGGTATTTTGTGAATATATCTTGCTGCATCCATGCACTGGATCTCAAAGCTAAACTTTCAAGATGAAATTCTTTATCAAATTTTATATGCTCTAAATCTTCTTCTTTTTCTAGAAGGTTTGCTATGAAAGTCAAAATATCTTTTATTTCTTTTTCATTACTTAGCTCATCTAAAGAGATCCCAAAGCCAGTTGAATTTTTAATAGTTGATCCCAACGGCAAAATTCTTAAGTTATAGCCATTTTTTAAAGCTTCATTATGGATCCTTTGGGAGTGCTCAGAATAAACATCAACACTATCAAATCTAATCCCATCAGGAATATCAAAACCTAAAGCAGCTAAACTTGATTCTAAATTTATTCTCAACTCAACTAATCTCTTAGCAATTTGCGTTAATCCAGAGGGTCCATGATAAATAGCATAAAAAGAAGAAATTATGGCTAACAAAGATTGAGCAGTACAAATATTACTAGTGGCCTTTTCCCTTCTAATATGTTGCTCTCTTGTTTGCAATGCTAGTCTTAGAGAGTTTTCTCCATTTTTAGATAGAGTTTGCCCAACAATTCTTCCGGGTATGAGCCTTTTATATTTTTCTCTACAAGCAAAATATGCTGCATGGGGGCCACCAAAACCCGTTGGAACTCCAAATCTTTGCATACTCCCCACTGCTACATCAACACCAAATTCAGAAATTGGTTTAATCAAAACTTGTGCTAGTGGATCAATACATGCCGTAACAATAATTTCTGATCTATGTGCTTGGGATATTAAGAATGTGGGATCATATAATTCCCCATTTTTACCAGGTAATTGCAACAACATTCCAAAAACATCATCATGATTAGGAAGGTTTCTTTGAGTAAAGCGTTTTAAGGATATCCCCAAAGATTTTGCTCGGGTTTGTAGAACATTAAAAGTATGATCAAAAACATTTGATTCCACTAAGTACACTTTTGAAGATTTATTTTTTCTTGCGGAAAAACTCATGGCCATAGCTTCTGCAGCAGCAGTACCCTCATCCAACAAAGATGCATTGGCAACAGGGAATCCTGTTAGTTCACAAACAATAGTCTGAAAATTAAATAGAGCTTCTAATCTTCCTTGTGCAATTTCTGCTTGATACGGAGTATAAGACGTGTACCACCTTGGATTTTCAAGAACATGTCTTTGGATTACTTTAGGCATGTGATTGTCATAATAACCAAGGCCTATTAGTGATCTAATTTTAGTATTTTTATTCGCAATCTCTTCTAATTCATTTAAAGCCTCAATTTCTGAACAACCTTTGGGCAATATTTCTGAAGACTTATCTTTAATCTGAATATCTTCAGGAATAACTTGATTTATAAATTGATCAATGTTATTAAAACCAAGCTTGTTCAGCATAATTCTTTCATCATTATCTCCTAACCCAAGATGCCTATCTATAAATAAATCAGACCCAAATTTGGATGTCATATTAAAATATTTTTCTTTAAAATAGCTCTTTTTAAAAAGTTTGCCTTATTTTGGTACAACCTTTGATTGATATTCCTCAGAAGTCATCAAATCAGCAATTGATGCTTTTGATTCTGGTTTCAAAATGACTAACCAACCGTCTCCAATCGGATCATTCTGTAAAAGCTCAGGGTTCTCAATAACACTTTCATTTACAGATACTATTTCCCCTGAAAAAGGCAGATAGACCTCCTCAACTGCCTTAACTGATTCTATTGTTCCAAAAGTCTCGCCTTTGTCTAAAGTCGCTCCTTCATCAGCTAATTCAACAAAAACAATATCTCCTAATTGATCTATAGCAAATTCACTAACTCCAATTTTTAATAATCCATTTTCTTCCAAGACATATTCATGAGTATCAGCATAGTTGAGGTTGTCTGGGAACTTGTAAGACATGGTTAAGTAGATAAAGGAAGTAGAGAATCCTTTGAAATTAATTTTTCCTCTAATAGTTCAGATAATAATCGAATTAATGCAATTTTGATGTGAGCTATGTGAGAACCACCTTGAACAAAAATATTGTAAGGATCTCTTAGAGGGGCATCAGCAGAAAATTCACTTGTACTACCTTCAATAAAGGTACCTCCAGCCATTAATAATTTTGAATCATATCCATCCATTGATGATGGAACAACATTCAGAAAAGAATCTACTGGTGAAGAATTTTGAAAAGATTGACAAACTTTTTGTACCAAATCAGGATTATTCAATCTTACTGACTGAATAAGATCAGATCTATAAGTTGCTGGCTCTGGTAAAACCTTAAATCCCAAATTTTTAAAGACTGATGCAACCATATCAGCACCTTTTAGTGATTCGTGAACAATTTGTGGCGCTAAAAACAAACCCTGCAAAATTAATCTTCCTAGTCCAAAATTTATTCCTGCAGAAGAACCAATGCCTGGTGAGGTTAATCTAGAACATGCCATCTCAACCAACTCTGCATCTCCTGCAACGTACCCACCAGTAGGAACTATTGTTCCTCCCAAATTTTTAATCAAAGATCCAGCAATTATATTTGCCCCCTTAGAAATTGGTTCACTATCTTCAACAAGCTCCCCATAACAGTTATCAACAAAACATATACAGTTAGGATCAAGAGAATGAATAAGACTACAAATTTTCTCTATCTGATGATTCGTAAGAGACTTTCTCCAACTATATCCACAACTTTTTTGTATAAATACTAACTTGCATGAATTTCCTTTAAAAAAATGAACAATTTTTTCTTCAAAAGAATCAAAATTCTCGCAGATATTTACTTGCTTATATTCAATGTCAAAATCTTTAAGTGATCCTTTTCCTCCTCCCCTTATTCCTATGACTTCTTCTAACGTATCATATGGTTGTCCTGTAAGAGATAACATTACATCTCCAGGTCGAAGAATTCCAAATAAGACAGAACTTATCGCATGGGTTCCACTTACAAATTGCATCCTCACAGCAGCCTTTTCAGCAAGAAATAATCTTGCAAAAACCGCATCAATTTTTTCTCTAGATATATCATCATGACCACTACCAGAAGATTGATTGAAATGACTAGTAGAAACTTTTTCTTCCTTAAAAATTGTCAAAATATTTTCTAATTTCTGGAAAACCTGATTGGACCTTTCTTGGAAAACTTTACTTAAACTCTGTTCGACAGAAAGAACAGCGTTTTCAGCCAGTTTTAAATTATTGTCAAGAGTCATTATATTATGTAAATTATGTTATTTTTTAGAAGCTAAATTTCTTAATTCTGCGAGGAAAGCATTAGGTCCCCTGCCCTGAAAATAAGAAAGTTTTTTTGAAGCCTCATATAAATCAAGAAGTTCTCCATCTAATTCTTCTGCCGTATAATCTCTAATTCCTGCAATTACCTCAGCAAAACGTTCTCTACGGGCAGATTTATTGACAGCATAAGCTTCCATTACCTGCATTTTACATGATCTCCAAGCCTTATTCTGACAAAAATGGACTGAAAGAGCATCACTTAAAGCAGAAGCTTCTTCATCTTCTATGTACCAGTCAAAAGATGAAGGTAGAGGTTTTAATCCTGAAAATATCTCGAATAACTCCCCGGCCGATAATGGATTACCAAAATCATTTTTTAGAGGTACTGCAGACTCTTCCAAAGACTTCCATAACTCTGGGTAATCACTTTCAAAATGATCCCTGATTTTTTCTATACCTTGATCAAGAATCGTATTTACTTGAGCCAAAGCAAGAAAAACTTCAGGACCTGGCGAAGATAACTTACCATTCCTAAGATTAGAAATTTGCGAATTATGAACTTTACCTAAATCAAGAACTTCAGAAAGTAATGGCAATACTCTGTGAGACCATCCATTTCTTTCATGCCAGAGGTGTATCAAATGAGCCATAGCCCTTCGACCTCTAGATAATTTATCGCGATATCCGAGACTCACAGATAATTAAACTTATCAATAGTATAGTATGATAATATTACATATCGGTAATTTTGAAAACAGTATTTCCATATCATGAATTCAGTAATTTTCCAAGAAACAGCAAAATTAAAAAAACCTGTTCCAGCTGAAAAAGTTATAGAACTTTCAGAAAAATTACTGGAACCTTCCAGTCATTCAAACAGATATCCTCCAAGACTACATAAAACGTGGGGAACAATAGTTTTTATGGTTACAATTCATATTCTTTCTCTTGTAGCTATCCAACCAAAATTTTGGAGTCTCCCTGCAGTCACTTCATTATTATTTTTTTACTGGGTAACTGCTTGTTTAGGAGTCACCCTTGGATATCACAGATTGTTATCACACAGATCGTTCGTTGTACCAAGATGGCTAGAAAGATTTTTTGCTACCTGTGGAGCGATAAGTTGCCAACATGGGCCAATAGATTGGGTAGGTTTACATAGGCATCACCACTCTTTTTCAGATACTGAAGTAGATCATCACAATAGTAAAAAGGGGTTTTGGTGGAGTCATATGGGTTGGATGTTTAAAGACGTAGAAGCACTAAAAGCTGTTCCAAAATTAAGTGCAGATTTAATCAAGGATCCATACTATAGATTTTTAAATAAATATTTTTTATTCTTACAAATTCCTATTGGATTTTCTTTGTACGCAATAGGTCAAAAATTAGGAGTTGGAGGATGGGCTCTAGTCCTTTGGGGAATTCCATTGAGGCTTGTGGTTGTTTATCACGTAACTTGGCTAGTCAACTCCGCGACGCATTGTTGGGGTAAAGCACCATTTGAAAGTGGTGATTCATCTAAAAACAATGCGTGGGTTGCTGCATTAACTTTTGGAGAAGGTTGGCATAATAATCATCATGCATTTCCCAATTCAGCAAAACAAGGATTATTTAGAGGTCAGATAGATATAACATGGGAACATATTAAGATTCTTGCGAAATTTGGTCTTGCAAAAAAAGTAAAGTTACCCTCTAGGTCTTATTATTAACTATATTGTTCAATATTTTCATGGCTAAAAGAGTACAAGTCGCATTAACTGAATCAATCGCATCGCTAGGTAAAGAGGGAGATCTAGTTGAAGTAGCACCTGGATACGCAAGAAATTTTCTATTACCTTATGGCAAAGCAATGAATGTAACACCAGCAGTCCTTAAACAGATTGAAAGGAGGAAAGAAAAAGAAAAAATCGCTGCTGATAAATTAAAGCAAGAAGCTTTAGATTTCCAAACTGCATTATCTACAATAGGTAGGTTCACTATCAAAAAACAGGTTGGAGAAGATGGTGTCCTTTTTGGAACGGTTACCAATGGTGATGTTGCTGAAGCAATAGAAGCGGCAACTAAAAAAGAAATTGATAGAAGAAACATTACTGTTCCTGATATTCATAATTTAGGTTCCTTTACCGCAAAAATAAAATTACATCCAGAAGTAAATGCAGAAGTAAATATTGAAGTAACAAGTTAATCAATTTGTTGCATTATTTTGAAAAGTAGCCAGAGTATATATCTAAGCAATTAAAGATATGGTTTCCGTACCTTTTCCAAATAATGGGCAAAATAAAAATTTTAAAAAGGATTTTAATAGTGAAAATTCTGGATTAGTACCTCCTCAAAACGTTCAAGCAGAAGAAGCTGTTCTTGGTGGCATACTTCTTGATCCAGACGCGATTGGAAGAATTGCAGACTTAATCAAACCTGAAGCTTTTTATATAAATGCCCATCAAGAGATTTATAGAACAGCATTAATGTTGCATACCCAGGGTAAACCAACTGATTTAACATCAATGAGTGCTTGGTTAGCAGATAATGGATCACTCGAAAAAATTGGAGGGAACAGCAAACTGGTAGAACTAGTTGAAAATGTTTCCTCTACAGCTTCCATAGAACAAGTTGCTAATTTAATTAACGACAAATTCATGAGAAGGCAACTTATTAAATCTGGAAATGAGGTGGTTCAACTAGGTTTTGATCAAACGCAAGATACTAATGAGGTTCTAGATAAAGCAGAGCAAAAAATATTTGAAATCAGTCAAGAGAAACCTTCAAAAGGTCTTACTCAAGCAGCTGAAATTCTTACAAGTACTTTCAATGAAATAGAGTCAAGATCATTAGGTACTTCAGTAGCTGGAATTCCTGTAAATTTTTACGACCTTGATGCGATGACTCAAGGTTTTCAAAGAAGTGATTTAATAATTGTTGCTGGAAGACCTTCAATGGGGAAAACTTCAATAGTTCTGAACCTGGCAAAGAATGTTGCACAATCTCAAGATTTACCAGTCTGCGTTTTTAGCCTAGAAATGAGTAAAGAACAGTTGACATATAGATTACTCTCTATGGAAGTGGGGATCGAGAGTGGCAGGCTAAGAACAGGAAGATTACAGCAAGATGAATGGCCTTTACTTGGAGAAGGCATCAATTCATTAGGTCAATTACCAATATTTATAGATGACAAACCTAATTTAAGTGTTTTAGAGATGAGATCTCTGTGCAGAAGATTAATAGCTGAACAAAAAAAAGAATTAGGATTAATTGTGATTGATTACCTCCAGTTAATGGAAGGATCAACACCTGATAATAGAGTGCAAGAACTTTCGCGAATAACGAGAGGTCTTAAAAGCATGGCAAGAGAATTAAAAGTACCAGTAGTTGCTTTATCTCAACTTAGTAGAGGCGTAGAATCCAGAACAAACAAAAGACCAATGTTAAGCGATTTAAGAGAATCAGGTTCTATTGAACAAGACGCAGATTTAGTGTTAATGATTTATCGGGATGAATACTATAACCCAGAGACTGAAGACAGAGGAATAACAGAGATCATTGTCACTAAACATAGAAATGGACCCGTAGGAACTGTTAAATTATTATTTGAACCTCAATTTACGAGATTTAGAAATTTAGCTAACTAAATCGATCCTAATAATGCAAGATCATCACTCACCAAATGAATCTTTTGACGTCATCGTCATTGGAGGAGGACATGCGGGATGTGAAGCAGCCATAACAACAGCAAAATTAGGATTTTCTACAGCCTTATTTACAATCAATCTAGATAGGATTGCCTGGCAACCTTGTAACCCTGCAGTTGGGGGACCAGCAAAAAGTCAGTTGGTTCATGAAGTTGATGCATTAGGTGGAATTATTGGTAAATTAGCTGATGAGACAGCGATTCAAAAAAGAATATTAAATGCAAGTAGAGGCCCAGCTGTATGGGCGTTAAGAGCTCAGACAGATAAAAGAGAATACTCAAAAAGAATGATCGAAATACTACAAAATACAGATAATTTATCTTTAAAAGAAGCAATGATTACTGAACTGGATATTACAAAAACTGAACAAATTGGATTGAACTCAAAAAAAATCGTAAAAAAAAGAATAAAGGGTGTAAAAACATTCTTTGGTAGTTACTATTTAGCGAAATCAGTTATCATCACAGCTGGTACTTTTTTAGAAGGCAAAATATGGATAGGGAATAAATCGATGTCAGCAGGTAGGTCGGGTGAACAAGCAGCACAAGGTCTAACTCAAAACTTGCACGACATTGGTATCAAAACAGAACGTTTAAAAACAGGAACTCCAGCGAGAGTTGACAAAAAAAGTATCATTTTTGATGAATTAGATATTCAACCTAGTACTGCAGCTGATAAATATTTTTCGTTTGACCCAGATATTAAAAATAATATGCCCCAAGTTAGTTGTCATATCACTAGAACTACTTCTAAAACACATCAACTTATAAGAGATAATTTACATTTAACTCCCATTTACGGCGGTTTTATTGATAGTAAAGGTCCAAGATATTGTCCATCAATTGAAGATAAAATCGTTAAATTTGCCGAAAAAGAATCACATCAAATTTTCTTAGAACCAGAAGGAATCAAGACCCCTGAAATATATGTACAAGGATTTTCAACAGGTTTACCCGAAAATATTCAATTAGAACTTTTAAGAACCTTACCTGGATTAAGTGAATGTAAAATGTTGCGACCAGCATATGCTGTGGAGTATGACTATATACCTGCAACACAGCTCCAAACATCACTCGAAACGAAAGAAATTGAATATTTATTTAGCGCTGGACAAATTAATGGAACTACTGGTTATGAAGAAGCAGCAGCACAAGGATTAGTTGTCGGAGTCAATGCGACAAGAAAACTAAACAAAAAAGATCCAATAATTTTCACTAGAGAAAGCAGCTATATAGGAACAATGATTAATGATTTAATTACCAAAGATCTCAAAGAACCATACCGTGTGCTCACTAGTAGGAGTGAATATAGATTAACTCTTAGAGGAGATAATGCAGATAGGAGATTAACTCCATTAGGTTATCAAATAGGACTAATTGATGAGACAAGATGGTCGGCCTATCAAGAAAAGATGAAACTTCTTGAGGAAGAGAAATTAAGATTAAATAACACCCGTTTAAAAAATACCGATGAAACATCAAAAAAAATAGAATTAGACACGGGATCAAAAATCAAAGGTTCAACGACTTTGAAAGAACTCTTAAAAAGACCAAACTTTCATTATTCAGATCTAATTAAATATAATTTGACTGAAAAAAATCTAGATTATTCAATACAAGAAGGTGTTGAAATAGATATTAAATACGAGGGTTACCTTAAAAGACAAAAAAACAACATTGAACAAATAAATCGTCAAAGCTGTAAATCTCTGCCTCAAGAAATAAATTATGAAAAGATAGATACATTATCTTTAGAAGCTAGAGAAAATTTAAATAAGATAAAGCCAAAAAATTTTGGTGATGCTTCAAAAATTCCTGGAGTAAGCAAAGCTGATTTAACTGCATTACTTGTTTGGCTAAAAATAAGAGAAATAAAAAAAGAAAAGGCAAATATTTTTGTCGAAAAAAAGTTATCATCTTAAAAGCATTCCGTCTTAGCACTGAATAATAAACTTTTTAAATCACCAAAAATTTTATGGGAAGAAAAAGCTTCTACTTTTTTAGTGAAAAATTCATTACCAAAAATATCTGGTCCATGGAAATTAATGCTGCTTGGGGATGGAAGTCCAACTAGACATTTACAGCTTTTAACTAATCAAGAGACGAAAATTAAATTAATTTCAATGCAAGTAGATCCTCTATGCATCGCAGAGGGCCCTAAAGAATTAAATCAGTTAAATGGACCTTTAATTAGAAGACAAGTATGGATTAAAAACAATAATAAAAACCTAGCATGGGCTGAAAGTTGGTGGAATGCAGAACAAGTGAATGAAAATTTAAAAGCCAAAGAAGAACCAATTTGGAAGAATTTGACACAAGACAGATCAGAATTGTTTAGAGAAGTTGATCGAATATCACTTGTTAATTCAAATTGGTTAGAGGATCATTTTTGTTTTAAAGGTCCATTCTGGTCAAGAAATTATAGATTTTTTCGAGACAAAAAGCCCCTAACAATTATTAGAGAAGTTTTCAATCCACATTTAGAGAGTTTATTAGGCTATTCAGGAATTAAAGAATTTACGAAACTATACTCTTCTTCTTCTTGATCTGGGAAGATTTCTTGATTTTGATTGAACTTGTTGGTTTGATTGATCTCTCGAAGTATTAATGTCTTTTTCTGAAGCTCTTTGCCATCTTTCAACTTTGAAATCCATTTCATCTGGCCAATCTTCACCCTTACTCTCTTTCACGTAAGGTAATTTTTTTTGCTCAGTTGTCTGTATATTTTTTGGTTGCCTTAAAGATATTGCTTCTAAAGGTCTTTTAGAGTGCTGTTTAGCAGATTCATAAGAATTTGATTCTCTGGAAAATGTCTTCAAATCGCTTTGATCATCGTAAATATTCTCATCATTCCAATCATCATTATCTTCATCAAAAAATAAATCCACTTTTTCAGATACCCATCTTCCTACTTTTTTAACACTCTTACTAGTTATTCCTTGAAAATCTGAGTTCCTTCTTTTTCCTGGCCTAGCTCCGGATACTCCATCAACAAATTGTCTTCCAGTTTCAAAAATTTTATCAACCTGTTTATCAACAATATTTTTATCAAAACTATTTCTAAGATTTCTAATTCTCCTTGAATCCATAAATTATTATGCTTTTAAAAATAAACTACATTAAAAAAATAAATAATTCCAAATATAGAAACAAAAACACATCTTATATTTTTAATCAAACAAAATTAAACACTTTTTATTCCATGATCCATTAAAGAAATTTACACAACATTTTTTACAAGCAATATTCTTTATCCTTTTCCTATAGAAAAATTTCTCACCACAATTTTGGCAAGTTCCTATGTATTTTAATTCTCTCCTTTCAATAGGAAATGAGTGCCTCACAGAAATTTGAAAACTCTTCTCTTTCTTATTAATTTCATTCATCTTTTCTAAGAAATTTGGACCATGTATCTCATTTTTTTTTAATATACGATCTACCCATGCATGAATCATTTCATGACATAAAGTACTGTTTATTTCACTATTAGATAATTTACTCAAAATAGGTTTCGATAAGATAATTTCAGAATCTACAAGACCATTAATTCTTTTTCTTTTATAAAAACCAGCAGTGGTTTTTAATCTATTATCACTCCATCTAACTTTTACTAAAGGTTGATTATTAACCGCTAGAGAATTTTCAAAATATTGGCTATTAAATTTGTGAAATAAAGGTAAAAGAGGAATTACAGGCATTATGGATTAAAATTAGTATTATTTTGACAAAAAAAGCCATCAAAAACGATTTCTTTTCTTAAAGTAATAAAAAACTTAAATCAACATGGATGCAACATTAGTTAAAGATATAGGAATTAAAGCACTATTAGTTGGAGGAGCTGTACTAGTTTCTTTTTGGACTTTTAATGCAGTCAAATTAGTTATAAGCGCCAGAGGAATTAATCCGTTAGTAAGAAAGTTTTTTGATCAAATAGCTGCTGGCAGAATTGATGCAGCTTATGGTTTGACTACAAAAACTTATAAAACTCATGTGAAGCGACAAGACTTTCTTAAATTTTTAGCTAGTTTAAATCTCAATAAATACAGAAATTTAAAATCAGGAAGACCTAGAGTCCAAGAAGATCAAATCATAATAACTTTGAATTTAAAATCAGAAGATAAACAAGATGAGCTCCCATTAGATTTTACTTTTGCAAAAACTGACAATGATTGGAAAATAGACAGAATAGCAAAAGTGAATTAATAATTTCTTGTGAGGCAAAAAGAATTGTATAAAGAAGAGATAATAAATCAATTAGAATTACATCCAAGTAGATTAGATAAAGAAAAAATCATCTCAGAAGCAATGGAACAAGGTTTAGATGATTTTTTTGAAGGTATCCGTATGGCACTTGATCCATTGGTAACTTTTGGTGTAAAAATTGTTCCTGAAAAAGAGAATGAAAAAAGTCAAAATTTTTTATGGAAAGATTTTAGGGTATTAGCAAATAAGCTTATTCAAAGAGAACTTACTGGTCACGCTGCTCGCGATGCAATTATTACGGCTATGGAATCTGCCAAAAAAGAAGAGTGGAATGGATTTTATAGACGAGTTTTAATTAAAGATCTTAGATGTGGAGTATCTGAAAAAACAATCAACAAGATAGCCAAGAAATTTCCCAAATATGCGATTCCTATTTTTTCATGTCCCTTAGCTCATGACAGTGCAAATCATGAAAAAAAAATGATAGGAAAAAAGCAAATTGAAATCAAATTAGATGGAGTGCGCGTCTTAACTATTATTAGACAAAATAAAGTAGAAATGTTTTCTCGTAATGGGAAACAATTCCATAATTTTGGTCATATTATCTTAGAAATAGAAAACGTGTTAAAAGAAAATCCTGCACCCCACGACTTAGTCCTAGATGGTGAAGTAATGAGTGCTAACTTTCAGGATTTGATGAAACAGGTTCATAGAAAAGATGGCAAACAAACAAAAGACGCAGTTCTCCACCTATTTGACTTGTGTCCCCTTGAAAACTTCCAAAAAGGGAGATGGAATACTAGTCAAACAGCAAGAAGTTTATTAGTAAAAGAATGGGTAGCAAAACATTCTATGCTTCTAAGACATGTAAAAACACTTGAATGGGAAAATGTAGATCTCGACACCATTGAGGGACAAAAAAGATTTGTAGAGCTAAATAAAGCTGCCGTGGAAGGTGGATATGAAGGAGTAATGATTAAAGATCCTGATGCTATGTATGAATGCAAAAGAACACACAGTTGGTTAAAAGCAAAACCTTTCATTGAAGTCACTTTAAAGGTTGTATCAGTTGAGGAAGGAACAGGTCGCAATAAAGGTCGACTAGGAGCAATCCTAGTAGAAGGGGAAGATGATGGGTATGAATACAGTCTTAGTTGTGGAAGCGGATTTAGTGATATCCAACGACAAGAATATTGGTCAAAACGGCGTCATCTTATAGGTCAACTTGTAGAAATCAGAGCTGATGCTAAAACGAAATCCAAGGATGCGATAACTTTTAGTCTTAGATTTCCTAGATTCAAATGCTTTAGAGGATTTAAAGCTGGAGAAAAAGTTTAAATTCTAAAAAATAATACTCAACAAAGTAGTCAAAGAAAAATGTGGTTTTAAAAAAAGAAAAAATAAAAATCTTGGCTATAAAATATAGGAATAATTATCAGGACTTTTTGAGAGACTTATGACGAAGAAAACAGTTTTCAACTTCATAAAAACACCTTGTGGACAGGCAAAATATATCGAATTAGAAGCCAACAAAACCTTACTAGGTAAATTTAGACTATTGTGGTTTATCTTAATTGCATCAATTAGAGATTGGAATATTAAAGAGTAGATTCTTAGGATTTTTCAAAATATTCTCTGGAGTATTTAGCTGAGAAATATACAACTAAAAAAGTTGAAATAATTCCAATACTAGTAATATATAAATTATTTGGTGATTGAACATTTTTTAACTCCTGAATAGTTTTTGCCAAACTACCTATTGAGCAATAAAGAAAAGTGCCTGGAATTATTCCAATAAGGCCAAGAGCGAAATCTCTAAATTTAACATTATTCAAACCATAAAAATAATTAAGAATACTGAAAGGAAATATCGGCGATAATCTGGCTAAAAAAATTAATTTAAGTCCGCCTTTTTCTACTACTTTTTCCATAACACTTAATTTTGGATAACGGCTAAAAAGATTATTTAGCTTTTTTGCAAAAAAACTTTTTGATACAAAAAAAGCAACTGATGCTCCTATGGAAGCGGAAATGAAAACGATAATTGATCCTAAATATGAGCCATATAAAAAACCTGATAATAAAGATAACCAAGAGGCTGGAAGTATTAATAAAACAATTAAAATATAAATACAAACAAACGAAAAGATCCCAAAACCAGTATTAAAAAAAAAAGACAAATTATAAATATTTTCAAGAAATATATTCATTCTCAATTCAAAAGTTCGAGTTTTTTAGTAATTCTTTCCTTTTGTACCGAACCCTCATTTAATTTAAATCTGCATTCATCAACAATATCTTTTGGAGCCTTATCAACGAAATTGTTATTAGATAATCTCTTATTTAAATTTTCTAATTCAATATTAACCTTTTTTAAATCCTTGGTTAACCTTTCCTTTAATGCATCTATATTTACAAAATCCTGAAAAGGTAAGTAAACCTCTAAATCACTAATGATACCGGAAAAAGATTTAGAGAACTCTTTTTTATCAACAGCATTAGTTTTAAAAATAAATACTTCAGAAGATTTAGTTAAGGTTTGAATATCATCAACTAAAGTTTCTAAAAAATCAATCAATTCATCATTGTCTGAAATTAAATATACAGGACTTTTTTCTGATGGCTTAAGACCTAATTCAGCTCTCAAATTTCTAATCAGCCTAATAATTTCAAAGAGTTGCTGAAAGGAATTATCAAGCTTATTATCAACAAATTTATTTTCGTGAATTGGCCATTTTTGAAGAGATAATAATGCATTATCTGGTTTTAGTTGCAACACGTGCCAAAGTTCCTCAGTAATGTGCGGCATAAAAGGATGAATCATTACCAAAATATCATTGAGCACTTTTATTAAAACTTTTTCAGATATTTGTCTATTTTTAGTCTCTTTATTATTAAACCTTTGTTTAGCAAATTCTACATACCAGTCACAAAAATCATTCCACGTAAATTCATATAGAAGTTTCGCAGATTCTCCCAATTTATATTCTGTCAACAAAGCAGCGACTTTTATATTTACCTGATTCAATTTCGATAAAATCCACTTATCACATAACTCTAAAGAAGTTTCATCACTCTCATTAAGCGAATAATTATTATTAGAGGTTTTATTAATTAACACAAATTTAGTTGCATTCCATAATTTATTTGCAAAATTTCTTGAAGCTTCAACAGTTGAAGATGTATCTTTTTTCCTATCAAAATCAAGCCGGATATCTTGTCCAGCACCTGCAACTTCTCGAATTAAAGCAAATCGTAGAGCATCAGAACCATATTTATCAATTAATAGTATTGGATCAATACCATTACCTGAACTTTTACTCATTTTTTTATTGTTTTCATCTCGCACTAGACCATGAATATAAACATCCCTAAAAGGAATATTCTTTGTAAAAGTATTCCCCATCATTGTCATTCTCGCCACCCAGAAGAAAATAATATCGAAACCAGTAACAAGGACATTATTTGGATACCATTTTTTAAAATCCGGATCATTTGTATTTGGCCAACCAAGGGTTGAGAAAGGCCATAAACCACTTGAAAACCAAGTATCCAAGACATCTTTATCACGAACCAATTTAATATTTGATCCAAATTTTTTATTAGCTTCGGTTAAGGCATCTTCTTCATTTCTTGCAACGATATATGGAGTATTTTGTTCTATTGAGTCTTGAGAGTCATCTAAGACATACCATGCTGGTATTTGGTGACCCCACCACAATTGCCGACTGATACACCAATCATTAATATTCTCTAACCAATCCTTATAAACTTTCTCCCAGCGGGGAGGAATAAATGATGGTTTTTTTGAATCAATTTCATTAAGACATCCTTGTGATATATCATCCATTTTCAAAAACCATTGTGTTGACAATAATGGTTCAATTGGCACCTTACCTCTATCAGAAAAAGGAACAGTATGTTTATAATCCTCTATCTTTGTCAAAAGGCCTAAGCTATCCAATTCTTTGATAATTTTCTTTCTAGCCTCATATCTATCTAAATTTTGAAAAATACCTGCATTAATATTTAAAGTTCCATCTTTGTTCATTACATTAATCTGTTTTAAATTATGCCTTTTTCCTATTGCAAAATCATTTGGATCATGGGCTGGAGTAACCTTCACACAACCAGTACCAAAATCTTTATCAACATGCGAATCAGCGATAATAGGTATTTCTCTATCAACGAAAGGGACTTTTACTTTGACACCAATAAATTCTTTATATCTATCATCATCAGGATTAACTGCCACAGCAGTATCACCCAAAAGAGTTTCTGGTCTTGTTGTTGCAACTTCTAAGTACTTATCTAGCTGTTCACCACTTTCAGAAATTAAAGGGTATTTAAAATGCCATAAATGACCATTTACTTCTTGCATTTCAACTTCAAGATCACTTACGGCAGATTGAGATTCAGGGCACCAATTAACCAAATATTCGCCTCTATAAATTAAATTCTTTTTATAGAGAATATTAAAAGCCTCAATAACTGCTTCATTTAATTTTTGATCAAGAGTAAATCTTTCTCTAGTCCAGTCAACTGAATATCCTATCCTTTTTAATTGAGAAACTATTCTTCCACCACTTTGTTCTTTCCAGTTCCATGCTCTTTTAAGAAATTCATCTCTTCCAATATCCTCACTTGTTTTGCCTTCACTTTTTAATTGTTTTTCGAGAATAGTTTGAACAGCTATTGAAGCATGATCGGTTCCTGGTAAACACAAAACATTCTTACCTAAAAGTCTTTGAAAACGTACTACAACATCTATCAAAGCTGTATTAAATGCATGTCCCATATGCAAAGATCCAGTTACATTGGGTGGCGGAATAACAACACAAAAAGGCTCCCCATCATCCTCAGGGTTAGGACTAAACGCCTTTAGACTTTCCCATTTTTCTTGCCACTTTTTCTCAACTTCAAAAGGTGAATAATTCTCTATAGATAATTGATCATTCATCTCTGTCATGTGAAATTTTTATTTCAATAAACTTTTTGTTTATTTTATCTTGAGAGCAGCCAATTAATGAAAATAATATTAGTTTGCAAAAAAAGACACTTCAATATTACAAAAGTTTGAAGCCAGAACCACAGGAACAACGTTTTGCATTTTTTGGTGTTGAAATAAGAAATCCACCACCGCTCAAATCACCGTAATAATCTAATTTTAAATCTTTCAGTAAATTAAACTTTTTTACATCGGCGTATAAAGTTACTCCTTCAGTTCTTGAAATAGGGGATCCATTACATGTACCTGGCCTTAATTTAATATGCATCCATCCTTCGGAACAATTTTTATCCTCAACCAAATCAATTGACATTTTTCCAGGAGAACCTCCAAAAGAAGCTTGCCTAGATAGTTCTGAAGCAGCACTTTGACTGATTGAAAGATTGACGATCTCAGTCATTAGAAAAATAATAAATGGGCGATCCAGGGTTCGAACCAGGGACATCCTGCTTGTAAGGCAGGCGCTCTACCGCTGAGCTAATCGCCCTAATAATAAACCATTCTAATGGATGAAGTTGAAATATTTGAACTAAGTATTTAAATATTTCATGATTAAGGCAAAATTGAATTAATAAAATTTATCCTATGTCCTCAAACGATAGATATAACTTGCAAAAAAATTCCGATTTAGAGACTTTAGAGAGCTTTAAAAGCTTAATATCTAATGTCAAATCATTGAAAGATAAAACTTGGGGATGCCCATGGCAGAAAATACAGTCTCATAAATCATTGATCCCATTTTTAAATGAAGAAAGTAGTGAATTTATAGATGCGATATATGAAAAAAATGCGGATAACATCTGTGAAGAGTTAGGAGATCTTTTATTACAAGTAATGCTGCATTCTGAAATAGGTTACGAAAACAAAGAATTTAAACTAAATGATGTTATAAAAAATCTAAACGAGAAAATTATTAATAGACATCCATATATTTTCGACAAAAAGGAAAAAGTATCTCTAGAAAAATCGCAACAGATTTGGGAAAATATTAAAAATTCAGAACAAAAAAGACCTCATATTGAATCATCGATTAGTAAAAATATAAATTTGAAAATAAAAAATTTACCGCCAACGATTGGAACAAATAAAATCACCAATGTTGTTAAAGAATATGGTTTTAAGTGGGAGAGTACCGATCAGATTTTTGAAAAGTTAGAAGAAGAGATTAATGAATTAAAGGAAGCAATAAAAAGTAAAGATGATTCAGAGATAAAAAATGAATACGGGGATGTTTACTTTACCCTTCTGAATCTCTCAAACTTTTTAAAAATAAATCCTGAATCAGCTCTTCAAAAAACTAATAAAAAATTTTTAGACAGATTTTCAATTATTGAACATTATGCAGGAGATAATATTAAAAATCAAACACCTAAAGATTTTCAACGGCTTTGGCAAATAGCTAAGCAAAAACTTAAAAGAAAAAATTCTTAAAAAGCAAATGACTCATATTTCAACATGGATAGATGAATACCATAAAGGCTCAAGATTCGGCCTAAATGGGAAAATTTTAATTAAAAAAAACTCAAAATATCAAGAAATTATTGTTATTGAAAATGAATATTATGGCAGAGCTCTAATGCTAGATGGTTGTTGGATGACATCATTAAAAGACGAGAAATATTATCATGAGTGTCTTGTACATCCTGCATTAAGTAGCATTGACGAAAAATCTAATGTACTAATTATTGGCGGTGGTGACGGGGGTAGTTTAAGAGAATGCGTCAAATATACTCAAATATCAAAAATTGATCTAGTAGAAATTGATGAGGAGGTAATCAAAATATCTAAAAAATTTCTAAAAGAAATTGGAGGCGAAGCATGGAATGACAATAGATTAGAAATACATGTTGATGATGGTGTTCAATGGGTAAAAAAAACAAAAGATAATTTTTACGACGTTATATTTATAGATTGTTCAGATCCCTCAGAATTTTCAAATTTACTATTTTCAGATTCTTTTTATGAAGAATGTAAAAGAATACTTACACCAAAGGGGATATTAGCAACGCAAAGCGAATCTCCTGAATCCTTCAAAAATATTCACATAAATATTTTGAAAACCCTAAAAAATATATTTAAAGTTTCTAAAACTATGTATTCCTTTGTGCCTATATATCCAAGCGGGATTTGGAGTTGGACATTCGCTTCTTCAGAAGTTCTAAATTTATCAAAGCAAAATTACACTGAAACCCTGAGAATAGAAAAAGGATGTGAAATTTGGAATTTGAATTTTCAAAATGCAGCATTCAAAATGATGCCAAATAAAATTGTAAAAGAACTAGATTCATAAGATGACAAAAAATTTATTTGATAACGAAAATGCAATTTATATGGGAGCAAAAAGAAGGCCTGAGAATTGCTCAATTGGTATATTTGGAGTTAATTATGACGGGACCTGTTCGTTTAAACCAGGAGCAAGATTTGGTCCAGAAGCAATAAGGCAAGTCAGTTCTTGTTTAGAAACATATTGTCCAAAAATAAAAAAAGACTTAGAGGATATTATGTATGTTGATTTTGGGTCAATACTAATTGATAACAATGACTCAAAGTCCGTTATTGAATCGGTTAAATCAGCAACAAATTATTTAATTAGTAAACGCCTTAGTCCTATTATGCTTGGAGGCGAACACTCTATTACAAGAGGTGCTATAGAAGCATTAGTAAAAAAATATCCAGAATTAATATTGGTTCAACTTGATGCTCACGCAGATTTAAGAGAATCATATATAGGAAATGAACATAGCCATGCATGTACTATGAAAAGATGCTTAGAAGTGCTCCCTGAAAAGAAAATTTTGCAAGTAGGAATTAGAAGTGGGACTAAAGAAGAATTTGAAATTATGCATAATAACAACCAATTAGTTAACTTTTGTCCAGGCGGAAATACAGATAAGCTAAAACAAGCTCTACTACCATACGCTAAGTCTCCAATCTATTTAACAATAGATTTAGATTGGTTTGATCCCAGTTTATTAGCAGGTACGGGCACTCCAGAACCGGGAGGATTTTTTTGGAATGATTTTGAAGAAATACTGAAAACTTTAAAAGACTTTAAAATTGTGGCTTCAGATATTGTGGAATTATCTCCAGAAATTGATAAAAGCGGAGTAAGTAGCATAGTTGCAGCCAAAGTACTTAGAAGCTTAATTTTGTCATTAGAAAATATGCAATAAAAAATTTCTAAACTACAGTGTAAAAATAGTAAATTTAAATTTAATATTTCATGGATTTGCTAAAAAGTCCTCTTTATTCAAAATATGTTGAATCCAATGCAAAATTAGTGGATTTTGCAGGTTGGGAAATGCCCATATCATTTTCAGGATTAATTAAAGAGCATGAATCAGTGAGATCTTCAGCAGGATTATTTGATATTTCTCACATGGGTGTGATATCTGTTAAGGGAATAAATCCAAAGGATTATATTCAAAAACTTTTTCCTACTAATTTATACTCCTTTTCTGAAGGTCAGGGGCTTTATACAGTAATGCTCAATGATAAAGGAGGAATAATAGATGACTTAATAATTTATGACCTTGGTATACAAGAAAATGACATATCAGAATTATTATTAATAGTTAATGCAAGTAGATATGAAGAAGATTTTCAGTGGATAAAAAATAATTTAAATAAGAATGAAATTTCAATAACAAACTTTAAAAAAGACAAAGTACTTTTAGCACTACAGGGAAAAAACTCATTCGATTTATTTGAAGAATGGATTGAATCTTCGATCTCACATATACCTAACTTTGGATGTGAATATAAAATTTTTGAACATATTTCGCCGAAAGAAAAAATTTTCTTTTCAAAGACAGGATATACAGGGGAAAATGGTCTAGAAATACTTTTACCTAAAAAAGCAGCAATTAATTTATGGGATTTCTCAATTTCTAAAAATGTTGCACCTTGTGGTTTAGGAGCTAGAGATACTCTTAGACTTGAAGCAGGAATGCATCTCTATGGCCAAGACATAAATGAAGAAACTTCTCCATATGAAGCAGGGTTAGGATGGCTAGTACATCTAGAAAATAATCACGAATTCTTTGGAAGAAGATTCCTTGAAGAGCAGTCAAGATTAGGTATTCAAAAAAAGTTAGTTGGTCTCTCTATAGAGGGTAAAGCAATAGGAAGAAAAGGTTGCGCAATTTATAAAGGTGAAGAGAATATTGGGAGTATCACAAGCGGCAGTTGGTCTCCAACTAAACAAAAAGCTATAGCTTTTGCATACATCAATACTTCTCATGCCTTAATAAATAATGAAGTACAAATATTAATAAGAGGCAAAAAATTCAAAGGGGTTATAACAAAAAGAGCATTTTATAAAAAGAATTATTAACTAAATTTACCCTTAAAGAATTATTATAAGTTATTGATAAATAAATCATACTTAGATGAGAAACAAAATTTGCGAAGAACTCAATAATGCGGATATTGGTAAATTAGTTAATTTATGCGGATGGGTAGATAGAAGAAGAGATCATGGTGGTGTTATTTTTATTGATTTAAGAGACCATAGTGGATTCCTACAAATAACAATTAACCCCGATGATGGCGCAGATCTATTTAAGCAGGCAGAAACTCTAAGAAATGAGACAGTAATAATGGTTAGCGGAATTATTAATGAAAGGCCCAAAGATTCCATAAATAAAAATTTAAGTACTGGAGAGTTAGAGCTTAAGGTTAAAGATTTGCAAATTCTCAACCAAATTAAGAAAAACTTACCTTTTCCAGTATCGATACATGATTATGAAAATACAAAAGAGGAACTCAGATTAAAATATAGATACCTTGATTTAAGAAGGGGCAAATTACTAGAAAATTTAAAAACAAGACATAAGATTATTAAAGTTGCTAGAGAATTTCTTGATAATTTTGGATTTACTGAAGTAGAAACTCCATTACTTACAAAATCAACTCCAGAAGGGGCTCGCGATTTTCTTGTTCCTGCACGTCTTTCAAATGGAGATTTTTTTGCTCTACCTCAATCACCACAACTATTTAAACAACTTTTAATGGTTGGAGGCTTAGATAAGTATTATCAAATCGCAAAATGTTTCCGTGATGAAGACTTAAGAGCAGATAGACAGCCAGAGTTTACTCAATTAGATATTGAGATGAGCTTTATTAGTGAAGAAGAAATAATATCTTTTAATGAAAATCTTATAAAAAAAATATGGAAAGAAGTGTTAAATATTGATTTTGATAATGCTTTTCCAAGAATGTCATGGCAGGCAGCAATGGATAATTACGGCACTGATAGACCGGATACTAGATATCAAATGTTACTAAAAGATTTAGGAGAAGTATTAGGTGATATTGGCTTTAATATTTTCACCAAGGCAATTAAGTCTGGAGGTTCTATAAAATCCATCACAGTCAAAGGAGGTAATTTAAGTATTAGCAACGTAAGAATTAAACCTGGAGGCGATATCTTCCAAGTAGCTCAAGATGCAGGAGCTGGTGGTTTGGCCTTTATAAGGGTCAAAGGAGATGAACTTGAGACTATTGGGGCAATTAAAAATAATCTAAATGAAGAGCACATAGCTGATATCTTAAAAATCACCGAAGCACAAGATGGAGACTTAATCCTCTTGGGAGCTGGAGATAAACAAATTGTCAACCAATCATTAGATAGAGTGAGACAATACATCGCAAAAGACTTAAATCTTATAGATAAAAGTAAATGGAATTTCTTATGGGTAACTGATTTTCCGATGTTTGAGAGAAATGAAGAGGAAAATAGATATGAGGCTTTACATCATCCTTTTTGTTCTCCAAAAAATATAAAATCTAAAGATTCAGAAAAATTGAAAAAAGAAATTGAGAACTCCATAGCAAATGCTTACGACTTAGTTCTTAATGGTTTGGAGTTAGGAGGTGGATCTTTACGTATTCATGAAGCGAACTTGCAAAGAGAGGTTTTGAAAACGGTAGGACTTACTGATAAAGAAATTGATGAAAAATTTGGATTTTTAATAGAAGCCTTAGAAATGGGTGCTCCTCCTCATGGTGGAATAGCGTTTGGATTGGACCGTATTACCATGCTGATCATAGGTGCAGATTCAATAAGAGAAACCATTGCTTTTCCAAAAAATCAACAAGCAAAATGTCTTCTCACAAATGCACCTTCAAATGTTTCTGAATCACAATTGAAAGAATTAGATATTGAAATAACAATTGATGAATAAGAATATATATGGATGTTCTAAAAGTTTTTTGTTTAAATAAAATATAAGGAGGACGT
>JFNH01000189.1 GCA_000634415.1 Prochlorococcus sp. scB245a_519A13
ATAAAATATAAGGAGGACGTGCTTAATTAAAAATATTTAATGTCAAAATTTGTATTTGTCACTGGAGGAGTAGTTTCTAGCATTGGTAAAGGAATTGTAGCTGCAAGCTTAGGAAGATTATTAAAGTCTAGAGGATATAGTGTTTCAATATTAAAACTAGATCCATATCTCAATGTTGATCCAGGAACAATGAGTCCTTTCCAACATGGAGAGGTATTTGTAACCGAAGATGGGGCTGAAACCGATTTAGATTTAGGTCACTATGAAAGATTCACTGATACTGCAATGACTAGGCTAAATAGTGTAACCACGGGATCTATCTATCAAGCTGTTATAAACAAAGAAAGAAGAGGTAGTTATAACGGAGGAACTGTGCAAGTAATACCTCACATAACAGGAGAAATAAGAGAAAGAATCCATAGAGTAGCCGCCAACAGCAATGCAGATATTATTATTACTGAAATTGGTGGAACAGTTGGTGACATTGAATCTCTACCTTTTCTAGAAGCAATAAGAGAATTTAAAAATGATGTCAATAGGAATGATGTTGCATACATACACGTAACATTACTTCCTTACATCAAAACCTCTGGCGAAATAAAAACTAAACCAACACAACATTCAGTGAAAGAATTAAGATCAATTGGAATTCAGCCAGATTTACTTGTATGCCGAAGTGATAAATCTATCAATGAAGCTCTTAAAAAGAAGCTTAGTGGTTTTTGCGGTGTCAGTATCAACTCTGTAATTGAAGCTTTAGACGCAGACAGCATTTATTCTGTACCTCTTTCCTTAAAAAAAGAAGGTTTATGCAAAGAAACCCTGAAGTATTTAGACCTTGAAGATAAAAAATGTGATTTAAAAAATTGGGAGCAACTAATACACAACCTAAGAAATCCTGGAGCTCCAATCAAAGTTGCTCTAGTAGGTAAATACATTGAACTTGGAGATGCATATTTATCCGTTGTTGAAGCTTTAAGACATGCTTGCATTGAACAAAAGGCTTTATTAGATTTACATTGGGTAAGTGCTGAAATGATAGAAAAAAATTCAGCAGAAACTTACTTAAGTGAAGTTGATGCAATTGTCGTGCCCGGGGGATTTGGCAATAGAGGGGTCAATGGAAAAATTTCGGCTATAAAATTCGCAAGAGAAAATAAAATTCCCTTTTTAGGTTTGTGCCTTGGTATGCAATGTGCAGTTATAGAATGGGCCAGGAATGTAGCTAACCTTCCAGATGCATCTAGTTCAGAACTAGACCCAAACACTCCCAATCCAGTGATACATTTATTACCAGAACAGGAAGATGTAGTTGATTTAGGTGGAACAATGAGGCTGGGAGTTTATCCATGTAGATTGACAAAAAATACAACTGGAAAAAACTTATATGATGAGGATGTTATTTATGAGAGACATCGACATAGATACGAATTTAATAATTACTACAAACAGAGTTTTTTAGATTCTGGGTACAAAATTAGTGGTACATCACCAGATGGCCGATTAGTTGAGTTAATTGAGTTAGAAAATCATCCATACTTCTTAGCCTGTCAATATCATCCTGAGTTTTTATCACGACCTGGCAAACCTCATCCTTTATTTAAAGGATTAATAAAAGCCTCTCAAGAAAAGTTAACTCAATCAAATTAATATTCTTTATTTTTTTGAATGAAAATGACAAATTTTTTACCCTTAGTCGAACAATTTCATTCATTACAAGGTGAAGGTTATCACGCTGGAAAAAGTGCTTTTTTTGTAAGATTAGCCGGATGTAAAGTTGGATGTTCGTGGTGCGATACCAAGAATTCATGGGACGAGAAAAAACACCCTTCTATATCAATTGAAAAAATAATAGATCGCATAAAAATTGCCAGAAAAAAAGGAGCATCTTTTTGCGTTATTACTGGTGGAGAACCTTTACAACATAACTTGGATAATTTTTGCAAAGCCATAAAAAAAATGACTATGGGAGAAGAACAAAAGCCAATGAAGATTCATATTGAGACAAGTGGAGTTAATTCGATATCAGGAAGCTATGACTGGATTACTTTATCTCCTAAAAGACACTCACCTCCAAAAAATTATTTTTTAAAAAACTGCAATGAAATCAAAATAATCATAAATGAAATAGAAGATATTGAATTTGCTATTCAGATAAAAAAAGAAACTTTAAAACAATATCAACTCTCTAAAAACGAAGATGGCTTAAAAAAAGAAGAAAAAATTTTTTATTTACAGCCAGCATGGAATAATGCGAATGGTTTTTCTCTCGCTATTGATTTCGTAAAAAATAACCCCGATTGGAAATTGAGCCTTCAAACTCACAAATACTTAAAAATTAATTGAAATCATATGACTCTTAAAAATAAATCGATAGTAGTTTTATTATCTGGAGGTTTAGATTCTTCCACAGTTACTGGTATCGCCAAAAAATCCGATGCTAAAATTTTTGGCCTTTCATTTGACTACGGTCAACGTCATAAAAAAGAATTAAATTCTGCGTCAATAATTGCAAAACACTTTGATATCGAAGAATTTAAAATAATTAAGCTTGACTTATCTTTATGGGGAGGCTCGTCATTAACTGACACAAAAAAAAATATTCCAATAGAAGGAGTACAAACTAATAAAATTCCTAATACTTATGTTCCTGGGAGAAATACTATATTTATTTCCGTTGCATTAAGTTATGCCGAAGCAATAGATGCTGATTTTATAGGATTAGGAGTTAATGCACTAGATTATTCTGGTTATCCAGATTGCAGACCTGACTACATTAAAAAATTTCAAGAATTAGCAGTTTTATCAAATAAAAGAGGAAGAGAAAATAATCCAATAAAACTTTGGACACCACTATTAGATTTAAATAAAGAGGAAATTATTAAATTAGCTTTTGATAATCATGTCCCTTTAGACAAAACATGGAGTTGTTATTCGGGTAATTCAAAACCATGCGGTAAGTGTGATAGCTGCAGAATTAGAAATGCCGCTTATGAAAAATGGCTTAATAACAATAATAAAAAATGAAAATAAAAAAAATAATTCTAGAAAAATGGATAGATCCAGCACTGATTACGCATCATCTAACAAAAAAATTCGGAGATAAAGGATTAGCTTGGCTAGACAGTGATGGCAAAGAAAATGGGGAATGGTCAATAATAGGAATTAAACCTAAAAAAATAATCCAATCAAGAGATATCGATAACTTAGACAAAACTAATAATCCATTTAATAATTTAAGAAATATTGAAAAAGGATTTTGGATTGGATGGTTAAGTTATGAAGCTGGAGTTTTTATAGAACCCAAAAACCCATGGCGAAAATCAAATATGGCAACTTTATGGATTGCATCATATGATCCAATCATTAAATGTAATCTAATAAAAAAAGAAATAATTATCGAAGGCACAAACTCATCTGAACTGATGAATTATAAAAACATAATCAATAATATTAAAAATATTGAAGAAGAAAATATTATTAAAACAAATTTGAATTTTGATTTTTCAAAAATCAATTTGGAAGAAATGGCTGAAAAATTTCAGAAAAATATTCTAAAATTGAAAAGATTAATTTCCTTAGGGGATATATTTCAAGCAAACCTTACAACTAAATGCGAAATTGAATCCTCCAAAAACTATAAGCCTCTAGATATTTATTTGAAAATAAGAAGGAAATTAAGAGCTCCCTTTGGAGGAATAATAATAAATAATGATAATTATAAAGAGGCTGTATTATCTACCTCGCCAGAAAGATTTATAAAAATAGATAATAAAAATTTTGTAGAATCAAGACCAATCAAAGGAACTAGATCCAGAGATAAGGATTTAAATCAAGACGCACTTAATGCTATCGATTTAATAACGAACGAAAAAGATAGAGCCGAAAATATTATGATTGTTGACCTAATAAGAAATGATTTAAGTAAAGTTTGCGAAACAGGAAGTATTATGGTGCCAGAAATATTAAAGCTTGAAAGTTTCTTAAAAGTTCATCATCTAACTTCAGTAATCAGAGGCAAATTAAAAAAAGACAAAAACTGGATTGATTTATTAAAAGCTTGTTGGCCTGGGGGCTCTATAACTGGAGCACCTAAATTAAGATCATGCCAGAGACTTTTTGAATTAGAAGAATGTGAACGTGGACCATACTGTGGCTCATTTTTGAAGCTTGACTGGAATGGAGAGTTTGACAGCAATATACTAATAAGATCATTTTTAATTAAAGACAAAAAAATCAATATATATGCTGGTTGCGGAATAGTTATTGACTCAAACCCTGAAGAAGAAACTGATGAACTAAAGTGGAAACTTTTACCGTTGATTGATTCACTCAAATGATTGAAACATTAGGCTGGCACAAGGATCAATGGTTGGATATTGATAGAATATTGATTGCTGCTAATAATAGAGGATTAAAATTTGCTGATGGTATATTTGAGACCATTTTGATAAAAGAAAACAAACCTATTCTTTTTGATGAACATCTGAAAAGGTTAGAAAGAAGTAGCAAGATTTTAAATATTAATCTCAAAATACATAAATTAACTTTGAGACAACTTATTCAAGATGGAATTAGAAAGCTATCGCTTAAAAATGATCAATTTGCTTCAGTAAGAATAAACTATAGTCGAGGAATTAATGAAGGTCGAACACTGACAATTGATAGCACTTCAGAGACAAAAGATTTGGATAATTTATGGCTTGAATTCTATAGAATCAAACCAAATTTTAATCCGATAAGCGTTTGCATTAGTCAAAAGGAAAAAATAAATGAATTCAGTCTTATAAGTAAATGCAAAACATTTTCATATAATCAGGCAATACAAGTTTTGACAGAAGCTAATGAAAAATCATTTGATGATTCTATCCTTTTGAATACGTC
>JFNH01000190.1 GCA_000634415.1 Prochlorococcus sp. scB245a_519A13
TCTATCCTTTTGAATACGTCAGGTGAACTTTGTTGTGGAAGTACATTTAATCTTCTAATTAAAAGAAATAATCAATGGATAACTCCTAGAAAAGAGAGCGGCTGTTTAGAGGGGATTATGGTTTCTGAAGCTTTAAAATTGAAAATTGTAAAAGAAGAATTAATCCCTCCAGAATTTCAAAATGATGACATAATAGTTGCAATTAATAGCTTATCTTGCAGACAAATTAATCAAGTTAATGATTTAAAGCTTAAACCTAAATTCGATCCAATTTACTTTTGGGATTTATTATATAGTTGAACTTTATTAATATCTGGTAAATAGACATCAGATACTTTAGTTATATTGTTATTAACCTTAAATTCAACAATTTTTCCAATAATGATAATGGACGGAGCTAAAAATTCTTTTTCTTTTATTTTATCTGGAAGATTATCTAATTTTTCTATCAAACATTTTTGATTTTTTAAAGTAGCTTCTTGTATAACAGCGCATTTAGTACTCTTATCTAAACCACCTAGAATTAATTCTTCCACAATAAATTCAATATTTTTTATACCCATAAAAATTACTAAGCTATCTGATGATTTAGCTAAATCTCTCCAATTCACTGTCTTTTTTTCCTTATCTACACGCTCATGTCCAGTGACAAAAGTTACGGAACTCGCAGCATCTCTATGAGTTAGTGGAATACCAAAATATGTGGGGGCAGCTATCCCAGAAGTAATACCAGGAACGATTTCAACTGAAATTCCATTTTTTTCTAAAATCGATACCTCTTCACCACCCCTAGAAAAAACGAATGGATCTCCCCCTTTAAGCCTTACAACATTTTTGCCTTCTTTTGCTAATTTCAAAATGAGAGCATTAGTTTCAGCCTGAGGTACAGAACACTTCCCAGCTCTTTTACCTACATGGAAAATTTCTGTATTTTTTCCTGCCTCTTTTGTTATTTCATCAGGAATTAAAGCATCATGAACTAATGCATCACAATTTTTTATTAGGCGTAAAGCTTTTAGAGTTAAAAGCTCAGGGTCACCAGGACCTGCTCCAACTAAATAAACAATGCCGGGCACAATAGTCTCCATTAACAAGTATGGTAGTAGAAGTTAATGGAAAGGAAGGTAAATATTGTGAAAGAAAGTTTATTAAAACCAAATAAAAAATTTACTATCCTTAGTGCTTTTATCACTCTTTTAAATGATCGTTTAAGTGAAAGTATACTGTTACCCATATTACCCTCCTTTGTTTTACTTTTTGATTCTAAAGCAAGTACATATGGCTTATTATCATGCACTTACCAATTAGCTCAATTTACAGCTTCTCCTTTTATAGGACTTATGAGTGATAGATATGGAAGAAGACCTGTCACTCTTTTTTGTATTACTGGTTCAGTCCTAGGAATATCAATATTATCTTTTACGGTTCTTTTTGATTGGTCAAATTCAATAGCCTCTATCCCTTTATTTTTATTATTTTTAGCAAGACTAATTGACGGTTTAAGTGGGGGTACTGCAGCTACTGCAACAACAATTCTTGCAGATATTTCAAGCCCTGAAAAAAGAGCAAAAACATTTGGTCTTATTGGTGTAGCTTTTGGTTTAAGTTTTTTCTTAGGTAATATTTTTGTTGTAATTTTTGCAAAAAATACAAATAATAATTTTATTATTCCAGTTTTGATAGCCTCAATCATTCCAATAATAAATTTCCTCCTTGTATTTTTTTACTTACCGGAAACCAAGCCTAATAGCGACTCAAATAAATCAAAAACTATTCTAAAAAACCCATTAAATAACCTATTTACAGTTTTCAAAGAAGAAAAGATTAAAAAATTATCATTAGCTTTTTTTATTTACTTTATTGCTTTTACTGGATTGACCAATATCCTTATATTTTTCCTTCAAGAATCTTTAAACTGGACGACCAAAGCATCAAGTGGAACGCTTGTTGTAGTTGGAATCATTGCAATTATCGTTCAGGGAGGACTAATTGGGCCTCTGGTAAAGCAATTTGGAGAAATGCGATTAACACTTATTGGATCAGGCTTCATTCTTGTAGCATGTGCTCTTTTAATAACTGCTCCCAAAGAAAATGCGGCAATTAATATTTATTCCGCTGTATCATTTTTAGCCGTTGGGGCAGGGTTAATTACGCCCACCTTAAGAGCACTTATATCAAAGAAATTAGACGTTGATAAACAAGGATCAATTTTAAGTAATCTTCAAGGTCTGCAGAGTCTTGGAGGAGTTTTAGGAATTGCAATGGCAGGAAGGGTTTATGATAGTTTTGGTCCTAAATCACCTTTTATAGCGGGTTCCGTTATCTTACTTTTCATGATATATCTTATTGCAGAGGGTAAAAGTAATAATTCTTTTAATAATCAAAAATCAAAAGTATTTTAATGAAAAGCCAGGCTGATGTTTTTATTAATAGAGAATTAAGTTGGATTGAATTCAATAAAAGAGTACTCCTAACTGGAATGGAAAAGGAGTACAAAATCCTAGATAAAGTAAAATTTTGTTCAATTTTTAGTAATAATCTAGATGAATTTTTTATGGTAAGGGTAGCTTCATTAAAAGCTCAAGTTGAAGCAGGTGTTACAAAAAAAAGTGTTGATGGACTTACCCCTAAAGAGCAATTAAAAAAAATAAATAATGAAGTAAAGAAGTTAACTACCCTACAAGAAAACTATATAAATAATGAACTAAATAATGAATTAAAAGAAAAAGGTGTAATTTTAAAAAAATATAAGGACCTTAGTGAAAATCAAAGAAATTGGTGCAATAACTACTTTATTTCATCTATTTTTCCTTTATTAACTCCATTGGTTGTTGATCCAGCACATCCATTTCCCTTTATAAGTAATTTAAGTCTAAATTTGGCAGCTTTAATAAGGGATGGGGAAGATTCTAAAAATCAGTTTGTCAGAGTAAAAATACCAACAAAAAATATAAATAGATTTATACAAATTCCCAATGAAATTATTCAACACGATGATGAAAGTACATATTTTTTCATAAGTGTTGAAGATTTAATTGGGAATAATATAAATACTTTATTTAACGGAATGGAATGTGTAAATTACTCTTTTTTTAGAGTGACAAGGGATGCAGATTTAGAATTAAAAGAACTTGAAGCTGATGATCTTCTTTTAGCAGTTGAACAAAGTTTGCAAAAGAGAAGATTAGGAGGAGACGTAGTTAGATTAGAAGTTGAATCGGATATGCCAGAAAATATTCTGAAATTACTCATTGAAAGTATCTCAATACAAAAAGAGTATATTTACTTTTGCAAAAGTTTTTTAGGCCTTGACGATTTTAATCAGCTTACAAAAATTAATAGAGATGATTTAAAAGAAAATTTACTAATTGGGAAAACTCACCCGAAATTAAAAAATTTAGACTTACCTGCGAACAAAAACCTTAATTCTATTTTTAATATACTTAGAAAAAAAAATATTCTGCTACATCATCCATACGACTTATTTAAAACTTCAGTTGAAGAATTTATAAACAAAGCAGCTGATGATCCACTTGTTATGGCTATAAAAATTACTTTATATCGAGTTTCCAAGGATTCGCCGATCATTGCAGCTTTAATGAGAGCTGCAGAGAACGGGAAAGAAGTAATGACTCTTGTAGAACTAAAAGCAAGATTTGACGAAGACAATAATATTCAATGGGCAAAACAACTTGAACAAGCTGGAATTCATGTTGTATATGGAATCATAGGATTTAAAACACATACAAAAATAGCTTTAATAGTAAGAAAAGAAAAAGGACGATTAAGGAATTATTTCCATATTGGAACTGGAAATTATAACTCTAATACTTCAATGTTTTATACAGATTTAGGATTACTTTCAACTGACCCTGATATTGCATCAGATTTACTTGAGTTATTTAATTACTTATCAGGTTTTTCTAAACAAAAAAGTTATCAAAAGTTATTAGTTGCTCCCTCATCGATGAGAGAGAAATTTATATTTTTGATAAAAAGAGAAATTAAAAATGCAAAGGAAGGCAAAAAAGCCGAAATAATTGCAAAAATGAATTCTTTAGTAGATCCAGAAATAATTAAACTTCTTTATTTAGCTTCAGACTCAGGTGTAAAAATTAACCTCATCATAAGAGGTATTTGTTGCTTATATCCACAAAGAAAAAATTTAAGTGAAAATATTAAAGTCATAAGCATTATTGGCCACTTTCTTGAACACTCAAGAATTTTTTGGTTTTGTAACAACGGTAATAATGAGGTTTTTATTGGGAGTGCTGATTGGATGAGAAGAAATCTTGATAGAAGAATAGAAGCTGTTACTCCAATAGAGGATTATGAATTGAAATGTAAAATATACTCACTTTTGCAAACCTACATTAAAGATGATTACTTTTCTTGGATAATGAAAGAAGATGGTTCTTATTCAAAATATGAATTAGATTCCTCGGATAATCGTTCGCAAATTGACCTAATAGAAAAATAAAATTAATATTGATTTTTACAACATTTTAAAAAAATACTTAAAATTTAAAATTTTTTTAATTTTTAAAAAATCTATTAATATCAGGGGATTTCAAGAAATAAGCATTTAAAAAAAAATTTTTGTCTTTAAAATTTCAACGTAAAAGTAGTTTTTATTTCGATTTCAGTGCTAGCTTTTTAAAAAATCCACTATTTAGGAGGCCAGGGTGATGGGGATCCCTCTGGAATCTGCGAAAAGCTCTTCAGATAATAATTTTGATGAGCCAAGATTACCAAACACTGCGGGCAAGTCTCGCAAATCGAAATCCAGTCTTACTGCAAAACAAAGCCAAAAAAAATCTGGCAGACTCGCTTCAGATTCTATTGGCTATTACTTAAGTAGCATTGGCAGAGTGCCTCTTTTGACTCCAGCAGAGGAAATAGAGTTAGCTCATCATGTTCAGAACATGAAAAAGTTGCTACAGATTCCTGAAACTGATAGAACGCAACAAAATCTTTATCAAATTAAAATTGGCAAAAGAGCTAGAGATAGAATGATGGCAGCTAATCTAAGGCTTGTTGTCTCAGTTGCAAAAAAATACCAAAACCAAGGGCTTGAATTATTAGACCTTGTGCAAGAAGGAGCTATTGGCCTTGAAAGAGCTGTAGATAAATTTGATCCTGCTATGGGATATAAATTCTCAACTTATGCTTACTGGTGGATTAGGCAAGGAATGACAAGAGCTATTGATAACAGTGCAAGAACAATCCGTTTGCCTATTCACATAAGTGAAAAACTATCCAAAATGAGAAGAGTCTCTAGAGAATTATCACATAAATTTGGTAGACAACCTACCAGATTGGAAATGGCAACTGAAATGGGAATTGATCAAAAAGATTTAGAAGATTTAATTTCGCAAAGTGCTCCTTGCGCCTCCCTAGATGCTCATGCAAGAGGCGAAGAAGATAGAAGTACTCTTGGTGAACTCATACCTGATCCAAATTGTGAAGAGCCTATGGAAGGAATGGATAGAACTATTCAAAAAGAACATTTAGGAACTTGGCTTTCACAATTAAATGAAAGAGAACAAAAAATAATGAAGCTCAGATTTGGATTAGATGGTGAAGAACCATTAACACTTGCAGAAATAGGAAGACAAATTAATGTTTCACGAGAAAGAGTAAGGCAACTAGAAGCTAAAGCAATATTAAAACTTAGAGTAATGACAACTCATCAAAAAGCAGCTTAACCAAATTGATAAAATTTACTGTAATTTTATTATATTTATTTTCAATTTTTCTAATATCAATAGTTTTTAAAAAATATAATGAAGATAGCAAAGAAATCGTAAGAAAAATAATACATATAGGAATAGGACCTTTAATACCAATTGCTCAATTTTTAAAAATTAATCAAAACTCTGCTCTAATTTTTACAGGAATTGTTTCATTAATTGTTTTCATCAATTACAACTATAAATTGTTTCCAACAATAGAGGACGTTGAGAGAAAGAGTTATGGAACATTATTTTATTGTTTAAGTTTATTTATTTTGATTTATCTTTTCTGGGATAAAGATCCATATGCATTAATTACTGGATTTTTCATAATGACTTTTGGTGATGGATTAGCTGGGTTAATAGGAAAAAGCCTTAATTCAAAGAGTTGGATTTTTTTTAAACAAAAAAAATCTTTATTTGGCACTATGACAATGTTTTTAACAAGTTTGATAGTAGTTTGCTCAATAGGATACGCCCAACAAAATAGTTTAAATTTAAATTATTTTACAATAGCTTTTTTTGCAACTTTGCTCGAACAATTTAGTGTTTTAGGAATAGATAACTTCATTGTTCCAATTTCATCAGCATTATTTTTTAATTTTTTTATAACTAGCTAAGTGAATTGTATAAAATAGCGAGTAATTCCTTTGTTGTTTCTATATCTATACATGCATCTGTAATGCTTCTGCCAAATTGAAGATCCTCTTTTTTTAAAAGTTTTTGATTTCCCTCCTTCAAATGACTTTCAAGCATCACTCCTAAAATATTTTTTTCACCATTGCTAATTTGAGAAGCTATATTTTTTAACACTTCTGACTGTTTTCGGAAGTCTTTATTGGAATTACCATGACTACAATCAATCATCACTTTATGGGGAAGATTACATTGCTGCAATTCAGATGAAATTCTTTTAACTTGTTCACTTTCAAAATTTGGGCCTTTTGACCCGCCCCTTAAAACTATATGTCCATCTGGATTTCCTGTGGTATTAACAATAGAAGCCATTCCATTTTCATTTACACCTAAGAAATGATGGGATTTTGAAGCTGACTGCATTGCATTGATTGCAGTTGTAAAAGAACCATCTGTTCCATTTTTAAAACCAATAGGCATAGATAATCCTGATGCCATTTCCCTATGAGTTTGACTTTCAGTAGTCCGCGCACCTATAGCTGTCCAACTTATTAAATCAGCAATGTATTGAGGAACAATTGGATCTAATAATTCTGTAGCAGAAGGTATACCACGAGTTGCTAGATATGAAAGCAAACTTCTTGCCCTTCTTAAACCAGTATTAATATCATAAGAATCATCTAGATGAGGATCGTTTATTAATCCTTTCCAGCCAATAGTTGTCCTTGGCTTCTCAAAATATACTCTCATTATTATTTCTAATTTATCTTTATAAATTTCTCGGAAGTTTTGAATATATTTTGAATATTCCTTCGCCGCCTCTAGATCATGAATTGAACATGGACCCACGATTACCAGAAGCTTCTGATCATTATGATGCAAAATATTTTGTATCGATCTTCTTGTTTTAGATACTGTATTGGCAGAGGCGTGATCTAAAGGTATATCATTATGTAATCTGCTTGGAGGTATTAATGGACGTGTTTCAACAACATGTAAATCTGATGTCTTTTCTAAAGCTGAATTATTTGATGATGTCGTCATTGATTAATTAAGAAGTTTGAATATTTAAAAAAGCATTTATGAATACTCTCCTTTTCAATATTAAAAATAACAATAGATTAGGCATTAAACCTTACTAATGAAGAATTTGGAAACATTGCTAAAAGATTACGCAGATCACGTAGCTGAAAGAGCAGCCAAAGGTATACCTCCTTTACCTCTAAATGCTGAGCAAACAAATTGTATTACAAAATTATTGGAACAAGATAGTTCTTACGATTCTTCTTATTTACTTGATTTACTAATAAATAGAGTACCACCAGGAGTTGATGAAGCTGCTTATGTAAAAGCAAGCTGGCTTACAGCTATTGTAAATTCCGAAAAATATTGCAAATCAATTAATCCCGAAAAAGCAATTGAAATACTAGGAACAATGATAGGCGGATATAATGTAAATTCTCTGGTTGAAATACTAAAAGAAAAAAATAGTTTACTTGCTAAAAAAGCGGCAGAAGTTTTAAAAAATATTATTCTTGTTTATGACTCAGCTAATGAAATCTATGAATTATCTCAAAATAATTTTTATGCAAAAGAGGTTGTAAATAGTTGGGCAAATGCAGAATGGTTCAAAAATAAAAAAGTTCTGGAGAAAGAGATTACTTGTTTAGTGTTTAAAGTTGACGGTGAAACAAACACAGACGACTTATCTCCAGCTGTACATGCAACAACACGCCCGGATATTCCGATGCACGCATTAGCTATGTTGGAATTCAAAAAACCTGATGGACTAAAGATTCTTGATAATTTAAAAAAACAAAATTTACCCATAGCTTATGTTGGAGATGTTGTTGGAACAGGGAGTTCTAGAAAATCTGCTATTAATTCACTCATTTGGCATATAGGAGAAGATATTCCTTTTGTTCCAAACAAAAAAACAGGTGGAATAATAATTGGTAGCAAAATAGCCCCAATTTTTTTTAATACTGCACAAGATTCAGGAGCTTTACCTATAGAAGCTGACGTATCTCAAATGAAAACAGGAGATGTTATTAAAATATATCCTCATGCAGGCATTATTAAAAAAATTGAAAAAGATTCAAATACTGAAGAATTAATAAGCAAATTCGACTTGTATCCATCAACTCTTACTGATGAGATTCAAGCTGGCGGAAGAATTAATCTTATGATTGGAAGATCTCTTACGGACAAAATTAGAAATAAATTAGATTATCAACCTAGTGAAATATTTACCAGACCACAAAATCCAACCGAAAGTAATGCCGGCTTTACTCAAGCTCAAAAAATAGTAGGCAAAGCATGCGGTTTAGATGGAGTAAGGCCAGGAATGACCTGTGAGCCAATTATGACCACAGTTGGTAGTCAAGATACTACTGGGCCAATGACTAGAGATGAACTAAAAGAATTAGCTTGTTTAGGATTTACTGCAGATTTAGTGATGCAAAGTTTTTGTCATACAGCTGCTTATCCTAAACCAGTAGATCTAGTGACCCATAAAGAATTACCTGATTTTATATCTCAAAGAGGTGGAGTAGCTCTTAAGCCTGGAGACGGCATAATTCATAGCTGGCTTAATAGAATGCTTCTTCCAGATACTGTTGGTACAGGCGGAGATAGTCATACTAGATTTCCTCTTGGCATTTCGTTTCCTGGAGGATCGGGCATCGTTGCCTTTGCCGCTGCAATAGGATCAATGCCATTAAATATGCCAGAATCTGTGCTGGTTAAATTTAAGGGAGAATTATTACCAGGAATTACTCTAAGAGATTTAGTAAATGCAATCCCTCTCTTCGCAATTAAGAAAGGACTCTTAACTGTTGAGAAAGCAAATAAGAAAAATATATTCAATGGGAAAATTATGGAAATTGAGGGATTACCAAACCTAAAACTTGAACAAGCTTTTGAACTTACTGATGCTACTGCAGAACGCTCATGCGCTGGTAGCACCATACTTTTATCCCAAGAAACTGTACAAGAGTACTTAAGAAGCAATATTTGCCTGCTAGAAAAAATGATTGAGAGCAATTATGAAGATTCAAAATCAATTTCAAGAAGAATAAATGATATGAAAAATTGGTTAAAAAAACCATCATTAATTCAACCAGATTCAAACGCTCAGTATGAAGAAATCATTGAAATTGATTTAGCAAAAGTAACACAACCTATAGTTGCTTGCCCAAACGATCCAGATAATGTAAAAGAAATCACTGATGTTGCAAATACAAATATTGACGAGGTTTTTATAGGTTCTTGCATGACGAATATTGGCCATTACAGGGCAGCTGCGAAAGTTCTTGAAGGTGTACAAAATTTAAAAGCTAAATTATGGATTTGTCCACCAACAAAAATGGATGAAGAAACTCTAAAAGCCGAAGGTTACTATAAAATTTTCGAAGATTGTGGTGCAAGGTTAGAGTTGCCAGGCTGTTCTTTATGTATGGGAAATCAAGCAAGAGTAGATGAAGGTTCCGTAGTATTTTCTACAAGTACAAGAAATTTTGACAATAGACTTGGCAAGAATGCACAAGTCTTTTTAGGCAGCGCTGAATTAGCAGCAGTTTGCGCACTGCTTGGCAAAATACCTGAAGTTGAAGAATATCAGGATATTACTAAAAATAAAATTAATCCATATTCAGATCAACTTTATCGCTATCTTCAATTTGATGAAATAAACGATTTCAGCTTGACAAAGTAATCATGGACTATGCCAAACTTTATAAAAGATAATATTCAAAAAACAAGTAATAATTCTTCTCGTAGCATCAAAAAATTATTAAAACAAAGATCACTTGTAGTTGCACTATCGCTATTATTAACAGGTTTTGGAGCCTCAATTACAAGCATATCTTTTAAAACTGGAATCTATTTTATTAATAATTGGAGATTAGCATTATTAGACCAATTCCCATCTATTGCGGTCTTACCTATTTTTGGAGCTCTAGGAGGAGCTATTGCAGGATATTTGATCAAAAATATAGCACCTGCTGCAAAAGGTTCAGGAGTGAGTCAAATAATGGGTTTTTTAAGACATAAAAAAGTTCCAATGAATTTAAAAGTAGGATTAGTAAAGCTAATATCAGGAATTATTGCTATTGGTAGTGGATTCCCTTTGGGTCCAGAAGGTCCATCCGTTCAAATGGGAGGATCAGTAGCTTGGCAAATGGCCAAGTGGCTCAAAGCTCCTACAGCTTTTAGAAGAGTCATAGTAGCAGCAGGGGGTGGTGCTGGAATAGCTGCAGTATTTAGCGCTCCATTAGGAGGGTTTGTCTATGCAATAGAAGAGCTATTAAACTCTGCAAGACCAGTAATTTTGCTATTAGTAGTAATTACAACTTTTATTGCAGATTCATCTGCTGATATTATTCAAGCCTTAGGTTTAGATCCTAAAGCAGGAGGCTTTGATTTTAACCTCGGATTTTTGATTCAAAAAGAATACGACCCATCAGTTTTTTTCTTACCTGTAGATTTTATTTACTTAGTTTTACTGGGAATAATTATTGGAATATTTGCAGAATTGTACAGCAGATATGTTTTGTTGATGCAAAATCTTGGGAAAAAGTGGTATAAAAATAAATTTGTTTTAAAAATGAGTATCTGTGGACTTATTTTAGGAAGCATCTACTCTTGTTTACCCAGTACATTTCATAATTTAGATGAATTACAAAAAATAATTGCTGAACAAAATACAAGTATTGGAATTGCTTTATTAGCAGTTTTAGTATTATTTATCACGACAGGTTTAGCTGCAGCATCTGGAGCTCCTGGAGGATTGTTTTATCCAATGCTTACTTTAGGAGGGTCAATCGGACTAATAATGGGGAGCTGGGTGGAAATTGCGACAGGACATGCACCAAGTACATACATTTTTGCGGGAATGGGAGCTTTCGTAGCAGGATGTTCGCGAACTCCAATAACAGCAATGTTTTTAGCTTTTGCTTTAACAAAAAATTTATTAATAATGAAACCTGTGTTAATCAGCTGCATTGCCAGTTTCTTGATAGCAAGAGCTTTTAATGAAGAATCAATTTATGAAAGACAAATACAAATAGAATTAGAAGACTAAGAAACTATCTTCAATCAAAAACAGCAGTTTTGCTGTTATAAACAAATACTTGATGATTTAGATGTAATCTAACTGCTCTCGCTAAAGCTATTCTTTCAATATCTCTTCCTTTTCTAATCAAATCATCAACTTCATCCCTATGACTTACATTAACTGTACATTGCTCTATTATCGGGCCTTCATCAAGATCTTCAGTAACATAGTGAGCAGTAGCACCGATTAATTTAACACCTCTCTTCCATGCTCTATGATATGGTTGACCGCCCTTAAATGCAGGTAAGAAAGAATGATGAATATTTATTATTGAAGAAAAATTTTTTAGAAAAGAGTTACTCAAAATTTGCATATATTTGGCTAATACAACAAGATCAATGCCATATTCTTTTAGTAAATTTAAAAATTGATCTTCAACAATAGTTTTATCAGTTTTAAAGGTATCAATATAGACAAATTTTGCATTAAAATCACTTGCAATATTTTCAAGATGAGAATGATTTGAAATTATTAAAGGAACTTTCATTTTGAGTTCTCCATTTCTTACTCGCCAAAGTAAATCAATCAAACAATGATTTTGTTTACTCACGAAAATAGCAACATTTGGGATTTCATCAGAATAATTTACGTTAAATTGTCCATTTACTTGATCTGCAATTTTTTCAAATCCTTTATAAATTTCATCCCTATTAAAAGATTCATTTTTACTGTTCCATTCAATTCTACTAAGAAACAAACCTGCATCTTGATCTGTATGATGATCAGAATGTTTTATGTTGCCACCGTAATTTGAAATCCAACTTGTAAGTAAACTTACAAGGCCAGGACGATCGGGACAAACAATTTTGAATATAATTGAAGGATGTTCCAAAAAATCTTTAACTATAAAGTCAAATAAGCCAGTATATCTAATATATCAATGAAAAGCTTAAAAGAAAATTTTCAAAAGGCAAACATAGTTATTATTGGATCAGGGATTATTGGAAAATTTAACGCCTTAGAATTATCAGAATTAGGTTTCCAGGTAACGATAATAGATCCAACTCAACTCCAAAATAGTAGTAATGCAGCTTTAGGCTTGCTAATGGGTAATATGTATCAAAAAAGAAGGGGTAGAAGCTGGGATCTCAGGAAACAAAGCATTGAATTATGGCCACACTGGATTACGTTCCTACAAAAATTTAATTATGAATTAAATATCGAAAAACCATTAATACAACTAACTACTAATGAAGAAAAGTTTAAAAAATTAGAGAAATTTGTTTATGAAAATAATGATCCAACCTTACTAATTTTAGAAAAAGACTCAATATTAATCAAGAATATAAATAAAGCCTTCCAAACAAAAAAAATAAAAGGAATGATCTCCTTTAAAGATGGAAGAATAAATGCTTTATCGTTACTTCAAACATTAGATAAATATCTAAAACATAAAAAAGTTAATTATTTACAAGGAGAAATAATAAAAATAAGAAAATCAAACAATCAATGGATTTCTACGACAAGAAATAATGAAAATATCAAATCCGACATGGTTATTTTGTGTAATTCACTAAAAGCGATTGATTTAATAGATAGCCTATCTCACAACATCAAATTAAAGCCTGTTTTAGGTCAAGCTATGGAAATTGAGATTAATGATGCAGAAGTTGATTTGTTATCGCTGCCAAAACAATTCAATATAAATGGTAAAAATATAATTCCAAGATCAAAAAATAAGCTAATTATTGGATCAACTGACGAATATAGTACTAAGCCAGAAAAAAATACATTCGAAAATCTCACAAATTTTCTCGATAAAAAACCAAATTGGCTGAAGAAAGGAAAAATTTCTAAAAAGTGGTACGGAATTAGGTCAAAACCAGATGGTGAGCCTTCACCAATAATGAAAAATCTTGAAGATGGACTAATTATATGTACAGGTTTTTATAAAAATGGAATTTTACTGGCTCCCGCTTGTTCTAAATGGGTTGCTAATGAAATTAAAAATTACCTTTACTAATCTTTTGTTTCAGTGAAGTCAGCATCAATTACATCATCTCCACCTTTTTCATTTGAATCACTCTCATCAGGACCGCCTGCTGCGCCAGGTGATGGTGGCTGATTGCCTGGTTGCTGATAAACAGATGATCCAACAGCATAAAGTTCTTGCTGGAGTTCTTCAAGAAGTTTTTTCATTGATTCATAATCTTCTTTTGAAGTTGCTTCTTTTAAAGCATTACTTTTTTCTTCAACTTTAGACTTTGCTGCAGCATCAATTTTATCTCCTAACTCACCAAGTTGCTTTTCTGTCTGATATACAAGTGTTTCAGCTTGATTTTTTAAATCGATTTTTTCTCTTTTTTCTTTATCTGCAGATGCATTTGACTCAGCATCTTTTACCATTTTTTCTACTTCATTATCAGATAGAGTTGAAGCACCAGTGATAGAAATACTTTGTTCTTTACCGCTTCCTTTGTCTTTAGCCGTAACACTAAGAATACCATTTGCATCGATATCAAATGTAACTTCAATTTGAGGAACGCCTCTTGGTGCTGAAGGTATACCATCCAATCTAAAAGTTCCTAAGCTTTTATTATCAGAAGCCATTTCTCTTTCACCCTGTAAAACGTGTATTTCAACATTTGTTTGACCATCTACAGCAGTTGAATATGTTTCAGATTTCTTAGTGGGTACTGTAGTATTTCGATTTATCATTTTTGTCATTACTCCCCCTAAAGTCTCTACACCTAAAGAGAGTGGAGTAACGTCGAGTAACAATATATCTTTGACTTCTCCTGCTAAAACTCCTCCCTGAATTGCAGCTCCAACAGCTACTACCTCATCAGGATTAACTGTTTGATTTGGTTCTTTACCAATTATTTTTTTAACTAAATCTAAAACAGCAGGTATTCTAGATGAACCTCCAACCATAACAACTTCATCAATTTCACTAGTAGAAATTTTTGCATCACTTATAGCTCTCTCAACTGGGGTCTTACACCTATCAATTAAAGAAGCTGCTAATTCCTCAAACTTAGCTCTAGTAAGGTTCAAGTCTAAATGTTTTGGTCCTTCAGGCGTCGCAGTAATAAAGGGTAAATTTATTTCACTTTGAGTAGCATTTGAGAGCTCAATTTTTGCTTTTTCTGCAGCTTCAGTCAATCTTTGCAAAGCTTGCTTATCTTGTCTAAGATCAATTCCCTCATTAGATTTAAAAGTATTAGCTAAGTGATCTACGATGCATCTATCAAAATCATCACCACCTAAATGTGTATCTCCAGATGTGGATAGAACTTCAGTTACTCCATCACCAGCTTCAATAACTGAAACGTCAAATGTACCTCCCCCTAAATCAAAAACAAGAATTTTTTCATTTTCTTTATCCAAACCATATGCTAAAGCCGCAGCAGTTGGCTCATTAACAATTCTGAGGACTTCTAAACCTGCAATCTTTCCAGCATCTTTCGTAGCTTGTCTTTGGGAATCATTAAAATAAGCTGGAACTGTAATTACAGCCTGTGTAACTTTGTCACCAAGATATTTACCTGCATCATCTGCAAGCTTTCTTAAAACTTGAGAACTCACCTCTTCAGGAGAAAACTGTTTATCCAAGATAGGACATTTTAATTTGACACTAGAACCAGATTTTTCAACAGAATAACTAACTTCTTTAGATTCTTCATTAACTTCATCAACTCTTCTACCGACAAAACGTTTTGCAGAATAAAAAGTATTTTCAGGGTTCATTACAGCTTGTCTTTTTGCTATTTGTCCAACAAGCTGATCTTGATTTTTTGTATATGCAACAACTGATGGAGTAGTTCTGAAACCCTCAGCATTTGCTATTACAGTAGGCTTACCACCTTCCATTACAGCGACACAACTATTAGTTGTCCCTAAATCAATTCCTACTACCTTACCCATGGGTAAATTCTTTATATTTGTTATTCTCCATAATCGGTCATTGACGTCATTATTGTTACTCAAAGACGGGGTGTGGTTCCCGAACAGAACATTACTTTTAGGGTTAAAATTCTAAATATGATTTCAAGTAAGACATCTTTCATCGCATTAATTGGCAATCCAGTAAGCCATTCTTTGTCTCCAATTATGCAAAATGCTGCCCTTCAATATTTAGGCTTAGATTTAATTTATATTGCTGTACCCTGCAAAGATGAAGATCTAGAATTAGTTCTTAATTCTTTTAAAAAGATTAATTGCAAAGGTTTAAACATTACTATTCCACACAAAGAAAAAGTATTTAACTTTTGTAGTGAAATCTCACCTATTGCTAACAAACTTAAAGCAATTAACACCCTGAAATTAAATTCTGAAAAAAAATGGAGCGCAACTAATACCGATGTAGAGGGATTTATTTATCCTTTAAAAAATTTAAACTTAGCAAAGAAAAAATCAATAGTTCTTGGCTCCGGGGGTGCAGCAAGATCTGTTGTTCAAGGTTTAATAAATTTAAATCTTTCAACAATTTCAGTAATATCACGTAACAAATCATCACTAGATGAATTAATAAAAAATTTTGATAATCAAATTCAACTGCAGGGTTTATTAAATAGTGATAATCAAGCTCAAATTTTAATTAGTGAAGCAGATTTGATTGTAAATACAACACCAGCAGGGATGAAAACAACTAAATATGAAAAT
>JFNH01000191.1 GCA_000634415.1 Prochlorococcus sp. scB245a_519A13
AAACAACTAAATATGAAAATAATGTAATTCCATATGGCGAAGCATTTTGGAGATCTCTTAACTCGCAAACAATTGTTTACGATTTAATATACAATCCTGCTCCTACTACTTTATTGAAATTTAGCGCCAAAAAAGGATGCATGACTATAGATGGTTTGGAAATGCTTGTTGCCCAAGGAATAAAATCATTATCATTTTGGACAGATGGTTTAGAAGTACCTTTTCATGTAATGAATGACGCACTAAAAAAATATCTTTAAAAAATGATCCCACTTATCAAGAAATTGCCTATCATAATGTATCGTAAGTAATGAACAGACGCTCATCACATCAATTCATGAGCCAAAGACCTTGTCTGAAACTATGAACGATCAACAATCTTATTACGAAACCATGTATATCCTCCGCCCAGACATTGCGGAAGATGAAGTAACTAATCACATTGACAAATACAACAAGCTTTTAGAAGAATTTGGCGGTACTATTCTCGATAGTCAAATGAGAGGTAAGCGTAGATTAGCCTATCAAATAGCAAAACATAGAGAAGGTATTTACGTACAACTAAGTCATCAAGGTGATGGGCAACATATCTTCAAAATTGAAAAAGCAATGAGACTAAGTGAAGATGTTATTAGATACATGACTGTTAAACAAGAGGGCCCTTTACCAACCCCAAGGCCTTCGAACAAGAATACATCTCAATCAGAGAATAAAGATAATCCAGATGCAAAAGTTGAATCTGAAGAAAAACAACCAGTAGCAAGTGCAGATACTTCAGCTTCGAGCAAAGATGATGCTGCAACTAAAGAAAATGCTGAATCTTAAATGTTAATCTTTTGTTTTTGAATTTAACTCAGCCCATATTTTATTAGACATACCCCACATATAAATAAAACCTTCTGCTAAAGAATGATTAAAGACATCATCTTTGCTATAAGTTGCCAAATCTTCCCTATAAAGTGAATTATTTTCCGACATTCTCCCAATGACTATTGCGTTCCCCTTATAAAGTCTAATCTTTACTCTTCCATTAACTGAAGTTTGAGTCGATGATATAAATGCATCTAAACTTTCTTTAAGAGGTCCAAACCAAAAACCCTGATAAACTAATTGACCCCATTTTTTTTCTACTATTCCTTTAAAATCAACAACATCGGGGTTTAATGTAATGCTCTCTAATTCTTTGTGAGCTTTGATTAAAAGTAAGAGACCAGGTGTTTCATAAATCTCTCTACTTTTAATTCCTACTACTCGATCCTCAATCATATCTATTCTTCCAAACCCGTGTTTACCTGCAAGATTATTTGCTTTTTGAATAATCTCTACTGGATTTAAAAATTCATCATTAATTCCAAGTGGAAGCCCATTTTTAAAAACAATTTCTATATCTTGATGGTAATCAGGTGAATTATCAAATGATGATGTCATCGAAAATATATCCTCAGGTGCTTCTTGCATAGGGTCTTCTAATATGCCTGCTTCAATACTCCTACCAAGTAAGTTAACGTCTATTGAATATGGCGATTTTTTTGATACTGGTGCTGGTATACCAAATTTTTCTCCATAAACTATTGCCTCCTCTCTACTCATATTCCACTCCCTTGCAGGAGTAATAATTTTTAAATCTGGACCTAAAGCATTAATTGCTAAATCAAACCGAACTTGATCATTCCCTTTACCAGTACATCCATGAGCTACTGCATCAGCATTAATCTCTCTAGCAATATTCACGAGATTTTCAGCAATTAAAGGCCTAGCAAGGGCTGTTGATAAGGGATATTTATCTAGATATAGTGCGTTTGCTCTAATGGCTGGAAAAGCGTATCTCTCAACAAAACTATTAACTAAATTGCCAACGATTGATTTAGATGCACCAGAATTTAAAGCTTTTTGCCTAATAAGTTCTAAATCCTCGCCTTGACCAAGATCTGCTACAAAAGTAACCACTTCTGAAATTCCATATTCATTCTTTAAATATGGAATACACACGCTCGTATCTACCCCACCAGAATACGCTAGTACAACTTTTTTTATCTGCTGCATCTAAATTTGCTCCATAAATTTAAATTTTTGAGGTAATTAAGAATTTGAAAACTTATTAAATAATAATATTATTGTAACTAAAAGAGCTGGACCAAAAACCAGTAACAAGAGAAGAAAGTTATTAATTATTAAAACATTGGGATTCAAATATCCAATAAGTTTTAATAATCCAGACAGCAACAATGCAATTAGCCAAACAAAAAAGTATTTTAAATTTGCTTTATCAAACAAAGTTTTTCTTGTGCATCATTATGTATTATCTTATATATAGAGCATAGCCCTTAATGGATTCAAATAAATTAAAACTTAGATTAGACGACATTTCTGAAGTCAATCCAGCTTTAACTTGCTATCACAGAGATGATCCAGCTCCTGTGTTGCCATTAAGAGAGGAACCTGACCTTCTATCTTGGCTGGAAAATACAGGTAGACTTGTTGCAGAAAAAGATGGAGATTCACAAGAGATTAGTACAATAGAAGAAGAAGAACTTTCAGCACTTATGGGAGAAAAAGAAGATTATAAAACTGAAGAAGATCCTTCATTAGAAGATGATTGGGAAGATTAAAAAGTTTAACTTTGAATCTTTATTTATATTAAATACTTTTGCTTTAATAGTTACCTCCTATTTTTTTAATAATTTTATTTTTACAGGAGTTTACATACTATTCTTCTTTATTTCTATTTTTACAACGAAAAATGGTCTAAAGATTATCAAAAAATTTAATTTACTTCAAAATATTAGGAATGAAGGCCCAGCTAATCACTTTAAAAAAAGTGATACTCCAACAATGGGTGGAATTTTTATGATAATCCCTTTTTTAATTTTACTTTTGATAATAACTATCAATTTAGGTTCTCTAAAATTATTTCTTTTATTCCTTACTGTTTTAGGTTTCTTCATTACAGGATTTTTAGATGATTATTTAAGCATTAAAAGAAAAGAGAACACAGGTTTAAAAACAAATGAGAAATTTATCTTACAAAGTGTCATATCAATAATTTTTATATTGTTAGCCTATGAAAAAAATTTAATCAGTCCATTAATAACAGTTTCTGACTCCTGGGGAATAAATATAAATATTTTCATTTTGCCAGTTTCTTTTTTAGTACTTGTTGGCCTAAGTAATTCAGTAAATTTGACTGATGGACTAGATGGATTAGCAGCTGGATGCAGTGGGATTGTCTTTTATGGATTAGGAACAGAAATATTACTGAAAGAACAGCAAGAACTTTTTGTTTTTAGCATCTTATGTTTTTCGATGTGCGGTATATGCTTGGGATTTTTAAAATTTAATAGATATCCTGCAAAAATATTTATGGGCGACACAGGATCTCTAAGTATTGGAGCAATTCTGGGTTCTATAGCGTTATTAACCAATAGTATTTTTACCTTATCTATCTGCTCAGGAATATTTATTGTTGAATCGTTATCAGTAATGATTCAAGTAGGATTTTTTAAAATTACAAAAAAATTATTTCATAGAGGTAAACGCATATTTTTAATGGCTCCTCTACACCACCACTTTGAACTTAAAGGAATGAAAGAACAAAAAATAGTTGAAAATTTTTGGAAAATCAACATTTTACTTGTGATTTTAGGTATAGTTTTAAAAATCAATCTTTGAAAAATTTGTTATGAATTTTTTTACATGGAAAGATCATGGATTAACAAGTGACTGCTCAAGTCTTGATGCAATGGCATCAAGATTTGAAGAAACTGCTAACTTAATGAAAAAACTTTCTAAGAAGGGCTTTAAACTAAAAAAAACTCAAAATAATCAACTAATTCTTCACCCTGATCCTGAGGTTTTTGATCAATGGGGTTTTATAAGTGAGGAAGTCCCTTTTAAACAACTTTGTTTAATGTCAGATGAAGAATAACTATTTGAATTTGAAAATTCTTCAGTAAGTACTGATAAATAATTGCGTACATGAGTGTTCCAACTAAAGTGTCTGTTAACGCCCTCAATTCCATTTCTACTCCATAATTTCCACTGATTATTATTTGATATTCCTTTTTCAAGAATAACTTTCAACTCATTAATATCATTAACATCTACTAGAAGTCCATTCTCACATTTTGAACAAATTTCTTTTGGCCCTCCATCATTTGTTGAAATTATTGGCAATCCACATGAAGAAGCTTCAAGAAGAGTTAAACCAAAAGGCTCTGTTAAAGCAGGATTTACAAATACACCACCTCTGCTAGCAGCCCACCTATATAAAGCAGGAATCTGACTTGGAAGATGTTTTTTTGGATAAGCTACATTTCCATACAAATTATATTTATCAATTGTTTCAAAAATATTATTGAAAACATCTTTTTGTTGAGGGTCAAGTTTTGAAGTATTCTCTCTACAACCTAAAATCAAAATTAAATTAGTTTTTCTTTTTAATTTTTCAGATCTTCCATATGCTTCAATCAAAGATGGAATATTTTTTCTTCGTACAGCTCTAGAAATAGTCAAAAATGGAGGTTTAGTAGAATCCTTTAGAAAAGGTTTCATCATATTATCAATTTCGGCTGTCTCGCTTGTGGAGTGAATATGGTGAAATTTATTATGATCAACACCAGGAGGAATAACTTTAGCTTTGTGAGGTGAAAAAGAAGAATATTGGGAATATTGATACACTGATTCTTGTTTAGTGCTCGTAACGACAATATCTGCAGAATTCAATGCTTTTTCTTCAGCCTCAATTCTTTTACTTATAGAGTAAAGTTTTTCTATTTGATTATTTTTTAAACCAGTATCAAGCAATTTCCTTTTTTTCTCTCTTCCTAAAGAATGACCAGTAAAAATAAGAGGAACGTTTAAGGATTTACTTAGTTTAACTCCTACATATCCAGCATCTGCATAATGTGCATGAATGAAATTAGGCTTTTTGTTTTTTTTATAGTAAGAAATTAGTCTTTCAGTTAAATTATCTAAATAAGGCCAAAGCAATTCCTTTCTTAAATATTTATTAGGTCCAAATTTGAATCTTAAAATTCTCACTCCAGGTTCTACAAATTCTTCTTCTTGAGAATATTCATCGTCTACTTTAGGGTCGTTTATTAAACGAGTAACTAAATCTACTTGATCAACTTCTGAAGTATTAGCCAAGCTTTTAATTAACTCTAAAACGTATTGTGTTTGCCCTCCTGTATCTGCATCCCTACCTAACTCAAGATTTTTAGAACGTATAAGACCATGTAAATGTAAATGTAAAAATTTCAACCTCATTCAGTAAAACCTCCGATCAACGGCCTTTAATACAAATAAGCTGAATTTTCTAAGGAAATATTAAGAAAGCATTATGATTTGAAATTTTTTTTATATGAAAGTTTTCAAGAAAGCAGTTATAGAGGAGTTTTATACCCCTTTAAAAAAGAATTTTATATTGCTGAAATAATTAAAATGAAAAGAAATACAACAAGGATTTTCTTATTTCAGAACCTTTTTAAGATATTTTGCTGTATAACTTGTAGGATTATTAGCTACATCTTCGGGAATACCTTCTGCAATGATTTCTCCTCCTTTATCTCCTCCGTCAGGTCCTAAATCGATAATCCAATCTGAACATCTAATAACATCTAAATTATGCTCAATAACAATAACTGAATTACCCTTATCTACCAAACGTTGTATCACATCCATTAATTTATGAACATCATAAAAACTTAATCCTGTAGTCGGTTCATCAATCAAATATAGAGTTTTTCCAGTAGCCCTTTTTGACAATTCCGTGGCTAACTTAACTCTTTGAGCCTCTCCACCAGATAATGTAGGAGCTGGCTGGCCTAATTTGACATATCCTAAGCCAACATCCACCAATGTAGATAATCTATCAGCAGCTTGAGGTATAGCAGAAAAAGTTTCTGCAGCTTGTTCAACAGTCATCTCTAAAACATCAGATATATTGAAACCTTTATATTTCACCTGAAGAGTTTCCCTATTAAAACGAGCTCCTTTACATACTTCACATTGCACATACACATCAGGTAGAAAATTCATTTCAATTACATTGACTCCCTGACCTTTACAAGCTTCGCATCTTCCTCCTTTCACATTAAAGCTAAATTGACCAGCCTGATAACCTCTTGCTTTTGCTTCTACTGTGGCAGTAAATATCTGCCTTATAGGATCAAAAGCACCAGTATATGTAGCAGGATTTGATCTTGGAGTTCTTCCTATTGGAGATTGATCAATAACAATAACTTTATCAATTGCCTTTATACCCTTTAACTCTTTTACACCTTGAGGAAAAGGAACTTTTAATCCTAGAGAATGACATAATGCAGGATGAAGTAATTCATTTATCAAAGTGCTCTTCCCACTTCCACTCACACCAGTTACAGAAACTAATCTTCCTAAAGGAAATTCAACAGAAATATTTTTTAAATTATTTTTAGAGCAATTATTTAAAATCAAACTTTTTTTAACAGATGATCTACGTTCTTTTGGAGTAGGAATCGATTTCCTACCACTAAGATAAGCTCCAGTTAATGACTTTTCTGAATTTAAGACATCTTGATAAGATCCTTTAGCAATAATTTCCCCACCATAAACACCTGCCCCTGGACCAATATCTACTAAATAATCTGCGGATTTCATAGTATCTTCATCATGTTCAACCACAACCAAAGTATTTCCCAAGTCTCTTAAGCTTTTTAATGTTTCTAATAATCTGTCAT
>JFNH01000192.1 GCA_000634415.1 Prochlorococcus sp. scB245a_519A13
GCTTTCTCTAAAGCTAGCCTGTCTTCTTCTTTAGCTTTCTCTAAAGCTAGCCTGTCTTCTTCTGCAACGACATCATCATTAGATTTGTTCTCAATCAACAATGTCTTTTGGTCTTTCAAAATTAATTCGACCAATTCTTTTTTAGTTTTACGACTATATAAGTGAATTGATAATTTTTTTGCTTCTAGACGTATTTCTCTGAAGCTTAGTTTAAATAACTTATCTTTTATGTTTTCATCATTATCAAGGAGATTGTTAATCATTAATTTTAAAAACTGCTTAAGAAGATAGTATGAATGTCCTCGATAATGCAATGTATTAATTACTTATTAATAATTAAAAGTCGATATATTCTTACTAAACAAATTCCTGATGTATATGATTTAATTGACGAAAAGGAAAATAAGTTTAATGATGGTTGGTGGTAATGAGTACCAAATGGAATGACAAATCCTGGCAGAAAGACTTCTTGAATATGAAGTCACATTCTCCTGCTGATGCAAAGCTGCTAATGGGAGGTGCAAAAGGATTAAAAGATGCTTGGCGTTTGGGTGTTCTACATGTTGAATACGAAAGACTTAAGAAAATACAAGAGCAACAACAGCAATAACTAAATAATAAAAACCAAAATACAGAAAGCTGCGTAGAGTATCAAGCTTAAAGTTTTAGAGTTAAATTTCATAGAATTAAAAAAAAGGACGTAAGATAAGTCCGATTAAAAGCTTGATAATCCCCAT
>JFNH01000193.1 GCA_000634415.1 Prochlorococcus sp. scB245a_519A13
AAGTGAAAGAGATTGATTTCTAAAGGCAGGATTCAATCTCTTTTTTTATTGGGTTTACATCAAAACAAACTTCTCATATTTATTTCTATTTTGCCAATATTAAAAAGCATCCATTACAACCTAAGCAAAGCGGTGGTCTATGGAAGCGTTTACAAAGCTTCTTAAATCAAAGAGTATGAAAGCCCTTAAGCCCTTTGTAGAGTACGTTCTAGGGGCGTACTACAACGGTGCAGATGAGTATGGGAATCAGATAGAAGAATCAAGCAGAGAAGAGTCTTTTGAGCATAGATGGAATAAAGCAAGAGCTATCCTTTTGAAGAGCAAATAAACTTGTCGTTTTCTATTGCTAAAGTCAAATTTCAGGTAAAGTACCTATCCTCAGCCAATTGTTTTGCCATCATTTCTGCTGATTGCAACAATAGCCGATCTGGGTACTGAGCTCCCACCATCAGGAAAGTGACATTTGTCAGGATTATTTTCACCTGGATGCTGGACTCCTACAAACATAGTCTTTTTATCACTACTCCATGTGATACCAGTGATTTCACACTCTTTAGGACCTACTAAAAATCTGTCAATTTTACCTGTCCTAGGATTTGCGCATAACATTTGGTTATTACCCATTCCTTCAAAGGCTCCTTGATTAGTATATTTACCATCAGTTTGTATCCATAAGTTACCTTTTGAATCAAATGCGATTCCATCAGGTGAATTAAACATATTATCCTTCGTAATATTTTCAGAGCCCTTCATTAAACCTTCACCAACAACAGGATTACCAGCCATTGCAAATAAATCCCATTTAAACCCGTCAGCGGCATGTTCATTATTGTCAGGAGTCCATCGAACTATTTGACCATATGGATTTTCGACTCTTGGGTTAACTGCATTAACAGGTTGATTAGGTTTAACACCTCTATTTTTATTATTAGTTAAGGCACAATACGCCTCCACTTTATTAGGATTTGCAGCCACCCATTCAGGTCGATCCATAGTTGTTGCACCAACT
>JFNH01000194.1 GCA_000634415.1 Prochlorococcus sp. scB245a_519A13
GAGATCCTTGTTGCCATTTAAAATTTCCATAGCTATAAAAATAAAGCGGGCTAAAGTCTGTAAACTCCACGAGGATTTAGTCCGCTTGCCTAAAGGTAATAAGTCCATTTTTAGTGAAGACCTGTCCACATGACAGTACTACCATGCCAACAAACAGTAGGTATATAAAAGGATTTATAAAGACTATCCGTGGTCAAGTGGACTTAAAGTGGGATATTGGACAAAAGATGGACGACAATACAACGTCAAAACCAATTAAAAAGTTAAAAAAAAGGATAAAACTATTTAATGAGTAATTCATAAGCAACATTCCAT
>JFNH01000195.1 GCA_000634415.1 Prochlorococcus sp. scB245a_519A13
TAAAAAATCACAAATCCTTGAGATCCACTCTGAAATCAGACTGGCTCACTTTTCATTAGCAAGTAGTTCTTCATCATTGGAAGTCCAAGGCCCTGCAAACAAAATCGTTCTATTTAGTTTTCAAGGTTCTTTTAAGTAAGTTTTAAAAAATATTTCTTGGCGTCTAATGCTTTTACTAGAGTGGCATGCCTGATGTATGACTTTTACATGGAGATCAAGTATTACTAATATAGCATAAACTATCCACTTATGGATCTATATTTACAAATCGACACATAATACGTTAATATCATAGTCATAGAGAAAGGAATGGGCTAGAGATGACACAGTCTAAACTAGAGCAATTA
>JFNH01000196.1 GCA_000634415.1 Prochlorococcus sp. scB245a_519A13
ATCGAGAAATCTTAATATTTTCAACTATTAATTTATATTGACCTGAAAATTAATAGCTTCTTTAAATTTTTAAGCGTCTTGACTTTCTTTAAACAAATTTATTTTTAAATTAATTACCTCTTAATTTTCGTTACTTACTTTAAATTTATCGACTAAATATTGACGCCTTATTTAGCTGATTTCATATGAACAAATTAAATATTTATAAAACAAAAACAATAAACTTTTTAAGAAAATATTCATTAAATATTTTTATGGCTATTGTAGCTATCAATTCATATTCTATTTCAAGTACTCTTAAAGAAAATAGAAATATTTTAAATGAAAATGTAAAGTTACTAAGATATAAAGAGATTTGCGCGAGATACTATACTTTTTTATTCTTCTGG
>JFNH01000197.1 GCA_000634415.1 Prochlorococcus sp. scB245a_519A13
TTGTTTGCCTTTAGATATATGAAAATAAATGGTCTTGTTGGATACTTATAAAAACCATATTTACTACTAATTTCTTCACTATTTATCTTAATTCTGTCAAAATAACTTAGCTTCATTATTAACCTTATGATGTAACCCGAAGGTAAATCCTAGTTATAGATCTAAATTAAGCATATAGTTTTAATTATATTCGTCAAGAATTTTGTTACACCAGTTGTTACACCAGGGCTGTTTTTGAGGCTTTTTGAGTGATTTCCTGTCATTTCCTGACGATTTCTAATAATATTCTTAATCACTGAAACTAATTGCAAACACTAAAAAAGCAGCTGTGAAGCTGCTTCTAAAT
>JFNH01000198.1 GCA_000634415.1 Prochlorococcus sp. scB245a_519A13
GAATCTATTGATCATATATTGCCAAGAAGTAAAGGAGGTTTAAACTTAACAGAAAATTGTGTTCCAGCTTGTCTTTCATGCAATGGAGACAAATCAGATGAGAATGTTTTTGATTGGTATAGAAAGAAAAAATTTTATGATCCTAGAAGAGCTATGGCTATTAGAGCATGGTTAGATGGAGACTTAATATTATCTATAAGATTATTGCAGTGGGCTAATCAAGAAATTAA
>JFNH01000199.1 GCA_000634415.1 Prochlorococcus sp. scB245a_519A13
AATACTAAATAAATTAATAAATGAATTTAACCAAGAAAAGATTCAAAAAATTAATGATTTATCAGAAATTATTTATTATTTAAAGTTATATAAAGGATTTTAAATCAATCTAATAAATTTGCTAATTCTTCTAATATTTTTTCCTTAGGTAATTCTTCCAACAAGACAAATAAATGAAACGCTTGATATTAATTCGACCCAAAGACTAAATTAATGGAATTTTTAAAGGAGCTTTAGCAGAATCATTATGACCCATACCATGCA
>JFNH01000200.1 GCA_000634415.1 Prochlorococcus sp. scB245a_519A13
CCTATTCCTAAAGCAATCGCAGTATTTCGGAATTTCATTATAGTCTTAACCAATTAGAGAAATAATAAGGGTAAATATTTTTTCTAACAAGAAGTAGATGTTCATTATTTAATTAAGCGGTGCAAGTAGTGAGCGTTTCATTCAGTCTTCTGCATTTTCAAATTCTCTTAGCAAACGAAAAGTTTTAGAAATAAAAGGGAAGATCCATAC
>JFNH01000201.1 GCA_000634415.1 Prochlorococcus sp. scB245a_519A13
TCTCAACATAAATTATAAAAAGAGTGTTTAATCCCTCTATGTTAGATCGACTGTCAATCATTTATAAGTAGCTAATCCTTCAACTCTCTTTCTAAAAATTTAAAAGTTCAAGATTGTAAATAACTAATTTTCTATACCACCCGCTACTTTTTGTTCCTCTAGTCGTTTTTTTAGTATTGCATAAGCTTCTTCAGCCCATTCTCTAGATAATCTTAATTCATCAAAATAAGCTCCTAACTTCTCTCTAATTAATATGCCAATTTTAAATACTTCTACTAAGCCTAG
>JFNH01000202.1 GCA_000634415.1 Prochlorococcus sp. scB245a_519A13
CTTCAACTTATCTAAATAATTTAGCGGATCTCTATAGTCTTAAGGGACTATACAGCAAAGCAGAAGCTTTATACTTACGTGCTTTATCTATTAAAGAAAAAGTGCTAGGGCCTGAACATCCTGAGACAGCAACTTCTCTAAACAATTTAGCTTTTATCTATAGTCAACAGGGACTTTATAGTAAAGCAGAACCTTTATAC
>JFNH01000203.1 GCA_000634415.1 Prochlorococcus sp. scB245a_519A13
TTTAGAATTAAATAAAAACTTTATTCCTTCATAAGTATTTAATGAAAAAATAGATGAGATTTGTAGAGTATAGTATGATGTTTTTGTAGAAAAAATGCTAAGTATGGCTAATAAAATTATTGGAAAAAAAGCGAGTATATATTTATTCTCTTTACTTTGAGAAGTATTGTGTATTGTGCCAATAATTGCGAAAAAACTCCATGGCAGAAATGTTACGGGTACATTCCAGAAATAA
>JFNH01000204.1 GCA_000634415.1 Prochlorococcus sp. scB245a_519A13
ATAAAAAAATAAATATATTAACCGAACTTTTATGTTCAAAAAGATTGAAATTTGGATTCTTTACTTGGTAATACTTTTAGGCTTACCCGTTTCAATTGGTTTTGGTTTACTTGTCAGGCAAGAATTGGTAGGAAGCACCAAATTGGGAAGGGTTTCTAAAACTGCATTGTTTATTACTGAAATACCTGTAACATTTAAAAAATTAATGATT
>JFNH01000205.1 GCA_000634415.1 Prochlorococcus sp. scB245a_519A13
GAAAATGTAAAGTTACTAAGATATAAAGAGATTTGCGCGAGATACTATACTTTTTTATTCTTCTGGAACTGATGAGCAGGCAGAAAGTAGAGAGGAATTGACAGCTTCTTTGTTAGATGTTCCATTGGAGCTTGTTGATACTTTTTGCCAAAGGATGATATAGATATTTTTCTCTTAATAAATTGAGAATTTTTAAAAAGTTTTTTGCACCGTATTGAAAATGAAATTTAGTATTTTAAATTTTTGCAGATATTTATGATTTAATTAAACGTTTATAATTTTATTATCGTATTTTTTAAAATTAAATTTAAAAATGGTTTAATTATCAAAATATATGATGTAATTTTAAGTAAATTTAAAAAACTTATATATTTTTAAAATGTCAATTAAGGGTCTAATTCTATTCGATATAGATGGAGTTATTAGAGATGTTTCGAATAGCTATAGAATGGCAATTATAAAAACAGTAAAGCATTATTGTTTTTGGGAACCAAGTATTTTCGAAATTGATGAAATAAAAAATGAAGGGATTTGGAACAATGACTGGGATTTAAGTTTAGAACTAATAAAAAGACACATAGTAAGCAATAGATTAACTATTACACCTCCAACAAGGAAAGAATTAGTTTGCCATTTTGAAAATTTATATTTTGGTTTGAAATCACCTCTAGAATCAGAAATTTGGACAGGATTTATAAAAAACGAAAAAATTCTTATCGAGAAAAATATTTTTAGCGAACTAACTAAAAATAGTATTTTGTGGGGTTTTGTAAGTGGAGCAGAAAGGGCATCAGCTGAATATATATTAAAGAATAAATTAAAACTTCTGAATCCTCCGCTAGTCGCGATGGGAGAAGCTCCAGATAAACCTGATCCTAAAGGTTTCATTTATTTATCTAAAAAATTACTTAATCAAGAGCTTGGAAGATCAGCTCCTCCCATAGCATATATTGGAGATACGGTAGCAGATGTTAAAACAATTATTAATTCAAGAAAAATAATTCCAGAGCAGAAATTTATAAGTCTTGCTGTCGCTCCACCACATTTGCATTTAAAAAACAGTTTAAAAGCGAGAGAAATATATGAATCCAAACTAAAGATTGCAGGAGCAGATTTCATACTGAATTCAGTAAATGATATAAAAAATATTTTTAAAAATTTATTTTTTTAAAATAAATTAGTATTTAGATTAAATCATAAACTTTAAAAAAAAAGGCTATCGTAGCTGAATCTTTTATTACTCCAGAGTAAATTAAATCTCTGATTTTCTCTTTACTAAAAAATAAAACTTCGATTTCCTCATCATCATCCTTATCTAATAAATTAGCCTCTTTAAAAATATTGTTAGCTAAAAACAAATGTATTCTTTCATTAGAATAAGATGGCGACTCAAAGATTTCTCCAAAATATTTGAAACTTTTTGAAGAATAGCCAGTCTCTTCTATGAGTTCTCTTCTGATAGTCGATATTGGCTTTTCATTATTTTTAATAGTACCTGATGGGAATTCTAAAATATATTCTTCAACTGGAAATCTATATTGATTTAAAACAATTATCTTTTCTTGTTCATTCTTAGCTATCACCATTGTTGATCCATTATGGTCAATAGAACCATATCTCCCTATGGAGGAATTATTTAGCTTTAAATGTTCGATTTTTAAATTTACGTTTTTAGTGGTTTCAAAAATTTCTCTCTTAAAAAAAATATGATTTTTTCTGGATTCAGAGTCTGATTTCATTATTTCATATTATATAAATTATTAATCTTTATTTTAATAAGATATATTTTAAGGAAATGGCACATCTTAATTTGATGAAAAATATAAATTTAAAGGATAAAAAAGAATTCTTTAGAATGATTAATTATTTATTTTCTCAGAAAGGTAAAGAACAATATGCAGGTGAGGAAATAACAGTCTCAGATCATATGCTTCAATCCGCTACTCATGCGGTAAATAACGGTTTATCAGATGAAATCATTATCGCATCCCTTTTTCACGATGTAGGTCATTTACTTCTTGATCAAGATATCTATTCTAAATATAATGATCATGAAAAAATAGGTGCAGAATTTATTAAGGACTTTTTCTCAGATAAAATTTTTAATTGCGTAAGAATGCATGTTGATGCCAAAAGATACCTATGTACAAAAGATTCTTCTTATTTTGCAAAACTTTCATCAGCTTCAGTAGCATCATTGAAGGTTCAGGGAGGTGAAATGAATAAGGAAGAAATAAAAAGTTTTGAAAAAAATCAGTTTTTTAATGAAATTTTATTGGTTAGAGAATTAGATGAAAAGGCAAAAGATACTAATTTTAAAAACCTAGAATTGGAATTTTTTATTACAAAAATTGAAAGTATTTTTTTAAGCTAAAAATTTAAATATTCTTCAGCTATTTCTTCTGCGAGTCCAAATGATTGGGTCATTCCAGCACCACCCAAACAATTGACTATTAGGATTGAATCATCAACTTCTTTTATTAACTCAGTTCCTCCAATTAACTTAGGATATATTCCGTTCCATCTTGAGGCTATCTCAATTGAAGGAAGACTTATAAAACTCTTAACTTGATCGACAATAAATTTATTTATTTCTTCATTATTAAAAGGATCAAAAGTTAATCCATACTCATGAGAATCTCCCAAAATAATTTCACCTAATCCATTTTGAGAAATCATAATATGTATTCCGTTTTCAATTGCAAAAGGGAACTCTTTTTTATATCTATCTTTTAAAGAATTAATTGATGAACATTCAGCAAAAGAATCATAATGCGTTAATGTAAAACCTGAACAAAGTGCAGGTCCTAACTTAAAGTTTTTAGGTTGACTAATTGTTCTTAACATTTGAAGCTTGCTTTTGGTTGTATGAAATTTCTTATATTCTTGAGGAAATAATGATTCAAAATCGGCTCCTGAACAAATTATACTTTTTTTTGTATTAATCTTATTACCATCGCTTGTAACTACTAAATTTGGCTCAACACTTGAAACTGTTGTACCAAAATTAAATTCAACTCCATATTTATTCTTTAATAAAATTGTAATCTTTTTAATTGCCTCTCTAGGATCAACAATCATTTCAGTAGGACTCCACAATCCTCCAATTAATCCTTTACTTAAAACATAAGGGCTAAGATTAAAGATTTGCTTTATTGAAAGTAATTCTGCACTTGAATTTTTAAACTTAGACAAATCACAATATTCTTTCATAACCTGATATTCATCTTCTTTATATGCCAAAATAATTGAACCAACTTGATCTAAAAAAAAGTCGCTGCTTTGGGCTGTCTCAATCCATATTTTTCTAGAATTAAGAGCTCTACTATATAGCTTTCCAAAAGGTTGACCAATTGGCCATATCATTCCAAAGTTTCTTATTGAAGCTCCAATAGCTTTTTCTTCTCTCTCAAAAACTTTTACACTAAAACCTCTTTTTGCAGCTGACAATGCATGAGCAAGACCTACAATACCTGCTCCAATAATAGCTATATCAGTTTTACAATTTTTAGACATCAATAAATTGATTTAAGTAAGATGAAAATTCATTTAAGGAAGAAAAAAGTCCATCATTTTTATAAGCCTCAAGCTGTTCTTTTGAATGAGTTCCATTTGTGACTGCAAAAGATTTTAAACAGCCTGCACTTACTCCTGATTTCAAATCAGATGGGGTATCACCTATAACAACTACTGATTTAGGATCATCAATTCCTAAAACATACATTGCCTTTTGAATCATATATGGAGAAGGACGGCCTTCGTTATTATAAATTTCTGAAGGGGTTACTGATACATCAATAATTGAAGATGAGCCTCCCACATAATTATCATTAAGTCCTAAATCCCATCCAAGATTTTTAAGTATTATGTTTGTTACTTTTCTATAAAAACCTGTGTTTAATCCAATAAAAATATTTTTTGTTTTTAAGGATCTAAATAACTCAAGACAGCCTTCTGTTGGTTCAATATCAGTAGATAAATAGTGATTTTCTAAGATATCCTTAAAAGTTTCAAAAGATTTATTCACATAAGTTTCAAATTTATTACTACCTTTACCAATTCTCTCTTCCCATAATAATTGAAAGACCTTCTTTTTTGGAATGCCATGTAATCGATCAACTTCATTTTTATTAGTATTTAAACCTGTTCTTGAGGCGGCCTCTAAAAAACATCCAGTAACTTCATTTTTATCCTTCACAGTAGTGCCAGCCATATCAAAAATAACAAGTTTTATTTTCATATTTTTTTCTTCATAATATTGATTTTATTCATTTAAGTTTAAGTAGTGTTTAAGTTTCTAATGGATTAATCCAAACAGAAGATTTTTTCGAAACATTCCTAGAAGTAAATTCATAAATTAACCTTACGAATAGACTTGTTAAAACGATAAGAGTAGACATTGCAGCCGCTGATTTTGTATCTCCTGCATCATCCATGTTTACAATTGAAACAGATGAAACTGGTATTTTTGCTGGGTAGAGAAAAATAATAGCTGATACAGTTATCATTGAATTAACAAAATAATAACTTCCTATCTCTAAGATTGTGGGGAGTGATAATGGTATCGTTATTCTTAAAAAGGTTTTATAAAAAGGAACTTTTAAAGACTCTGATACCTCTTCAAATTCCTTATCAATTTGTTTTAAAGTTGTTGTTGCTGATATAAAACACACTGTGAAAAAATGTATGATATTAGCTAATACAAGGATTCCCATTGTTCCATAAAGTAATGAGAAAGGATTAAATATTTGAAAATCTAAAAAGGGTACAGAGAAAGAAGGTTTATTAAAAAAAAGAATATAGGATAAGCCAAGTACTAAGCCAGGAATTGCAATTGGTAATGTTGAAAAAAAGTATATTAGCATTCTTATTTTTTTTAATGGTTTAAATTTTTCTACTAAATAAGCTGTAAAAAATACAAATATAGTCCCAAATATTGCAGTATAAATTGACATGAAAACAGTATTAAAATAAGGTTCATAACCATTTCCAGCTACATTAGAAAATCTAAAGTTTTGTAATGATAGAGAAATATCGTATGGCCATATTTTTATTAGCGAGGCTAATACTATAGATGAAAAGACCCCAATTACTAAAATCAAAATTAAACTGCAAAAAATAAACATTATTGAATCAACTATCAGATTCTTCCTTGGTTTAAATGGTATAGATTTCCCCGAAATTAGAGATGCTTCATTCTTTTGGAAATTTTTATCAATTAGAAAAGCCAAAATTGAGGGTACTAAAAGATAGATGCTAATAGTTGCTCCCATGGCAAAGTTTTGTTGACCAACAACTTGTTTATAAATATCTGTAGCAAGTACATTAAAGTTCCCCCCAACAACTTTAGGAACTCCAAAATCCGTAAAAGATAAAATAAAACATATAAAAAATGAATTCATCAGTCCATATTTGATATTGGGTAAAGTAATAGTTAAGAATTTTCTAAGTGGAGATGCTTTCAGAGATTCTGCTGCTTCATATAATCTTTGATCACTAAGATTTAATGCTGACACAAGAATAATTAGAGCTTGAGGAAAGCAGTAAAAAATTTCACCTATAATTATTCCATTAAAACCATATAGATTTATATCAAATCCAGGAATAGTCCCAAAAAATCCTTGAGTAATTAAACCTTGTTTTCCAAAAATATAAATTAAACCTATGGCAACAGCCAGGGGTGGAATATATAAAGAAAATAAGCTAAAAGTATTGAAAAATTTTTTTAATGGTAATCTTGTCCTCGTGAGAGCATAAGCATAAATAAATCCAATTAATACAGAAAAAAAAGTCGTAGTAATTACCACCTTTAAGCTATTTATAAAGGATTGCGTTAAGGATGGATTTTGAATATAGTTTATAAAATTTTCTAATCCTATAAAATTATTTTTGTTATCACTAAAGCTTTTTAAGAATAATGGAAGTAAAGGAATTATGATAAAAAAGCTAACTAATATAAATACAAAAATAATTAAAATTCTTAATAATAAGATGTTAAAACTTTTGTTAAAATTTTTTTTAAAATACATTGACTTATAAATTACTTTCAAATAATTTAATTTTTTCTTTTTTTAATTTAATATCTATAAAATCTCCAATTTTTAAATTATTAGAGATCACTTGATTAGAAATAACGTCTACAAAAATATTTTCTTCTAGCTTAGATTCTAAAACTACTGTTAATCTAAAAATTGTTCCTAAATAAGTAATTTCTTTTATTTTTACTCTAAGAATATTTTCTTCCTTTTCTATATTTTTTCTGAACTTAATAATTTCAATATCTTCAGGTCTAATACCAAGCAAGCAGTTTTCTAAAAATGAATATTCTGTATTCTGTGAAATTAAAAATCTATTATTAAGATAATAAAAAACACAATTTTTCTTATCATATTTACCTTTTAACAAATTCATCTTCCCTATGAAATCAGCAACAAACGGTGTAATTGGATTTTTATACAATTCAAAAGGTGTTCCAATTTGAGCAATATGACCTCTTTCCATGACTACAACTCTATCTGCCATAGATAAAGCTTCAGTTTGATCATGGGTAACCATGATAGTAGTTAAATTAAGTTTCTTTTGTATTAGTTTAATTTCATTTCTTAATTTTGATCTAACTTGAGCATCTAGGGCTGAAAGAGGTTCATCTAATAAAAGTAAACCAGGAGATAATGCCATGGCTCTCGCCAAAGCCACTCTTTGTTGTTGACCTCCAGATAATTGAGATGGAAATTGGTCAGAATATTTTTCTAATCCAACCAAACGAAGTAAATTATTAGTTCTTTTTTCAATTTCTTTTTTATTTATTTTTTTATTTTCAAGACCATAAGCTATATTTTGTTTTGCATTAAGGTTTGGAAATAATGCATATGACTGAAAAACAATTCCAAAGTCTCTTTTCTCAGTGGGGGAATTAGAAATTAAAAGCCCATCTTGAACAATATCGCCATTTGTTTGTCTCTCTAAGCCAGAAATTATTCTTAGCAGAGTTGTTTTTCCACAACCACTTGGTCCTAATAAACATAAAAATTCTCCCTTAAAAACATCCAAGTGAATATTTTTCAAAACGAATGTTTCCCCAAAGTTTTTACTGATATTTTTGATTTCTAAATACTTAAAACTTCCTTCTTTTTTAATCATTAAATTTAAAATAATTATTCATCTAGATGATAAATTCCATGAATTGCTAATTCATGGAATTTATTTATATGCTTTTAATTTTTACTTAGGAGCAGATTTGCCATCATAGCGTTTTGCCCACTCTGCTAGTATTCTCTCCCTATATACAGCAGCCCATTGTAAGTCATTTTTTGCGAGCTGTTTCTCTGGATTAGAAGGGAAACCTTTAGGAAGCGGAACATCAGTTTCAACAGCTGTTATTGCAAAACTTTTTGCATATTCTCTTGAGACTTCAGGAGAAATTGCCCAATCAAGAAAAGTCTTAGCAGCAGGTTTTATTTTATCTTTTTTGATAAGGGCATTAGCTTCTACATCCCATCCAGAACCTTCCTTAGGAAAAACAGCCTCAATTGGTTGCCCCATATTTACCTGTTTTACAGCTCTGTAACCAAATGAAACCCCTATTGGATACTCTCCTTTACCTGCAGCCTTACAAGGCTTAGATCCAGAATGCATATACTGAGCAATATTTTCATGAAGTGCATCAAGGTAATTCCAACCATCCTCTTCAGAAGGTAAATTTTGTAATCTTGAAGCTACTGACAAATAACCTGTTCCAGAGGAAGCAGGGTTAGACATAACTATGTGACCTTTGTATTCTGGTTTTGTTAAATCTGCCCAAGATTTAGGTATTGATAGCCCGTTTTTTTGAGCCTCAATTTTATTAACACAAAAAGCAGAAATCCAAGAATCAATTCCAACCCATGAAGGTTTTTTTGCAGGATCCCTAAAGCTTGGTTTAACATTCGAAAGGCCTTTTGGAGCATAACCTTGAATCAAACCTCTATCATTAGCTACTAATAAACTTGAAGCAGCTAAACCCCAAACCACATCTGCCTGTGGGTTTTCAGCCTCAGCCAATAATTTCGCAGTAACTATACCTGTTGAGTCCCTAACAATATTAACTTCTATATTAGGGTAATCTCTCTCAAAGGATTTTAGATAATTTGGTATTTGGTCATCTTCTAGAGCAGTATAAACAGTAATTGAAGCCTTTTCAGAACCTTTTTTACCCCACCACCATGCATTTGCTGAAGGTGCAAGTGCTGTTCCTATAACAGCTGCCCCCATTACAAAAGAAAATAACTTTTTCATTTAGTTTGTATTACTAATTACAATATGCAAAATTGTATGATTTTTGTTTTAAAGAAAAATATAAATTCTATATAAGGTTTGGTTAAGTAATTTCTAATCTTGTTAAATTTCATTTAAGCAGTAAGCACAAATAGATTGATTAATAAAACTTTTTTCAGATTTAATTGCATATTTTTTAGTTTAAAAAAACCGTTTATATTTTTTGTTTATCTATCAATAAGAAGGCCCGCT
>JFNH01000206.1 GCA_000634415.1 Prochlorococcus sp. scB245a_519A13
ATCGAGAAATCTTAATATTTGCAGACTAGCATTCTTGCTATCAATTAAGTAGATACTTTTTTATTAATGCCATTAGACGTATTTCTAATGAATATGTGTGTAATTGTTATAGCTTTACTAATTAGAAGAGAGATAAAATTAAAGAAAGCTAGATAGGTCATGAAGACTAAAGTTTTTAAAGAGCATTACATTCCAAATGTGCATGCTATTACACTTTTACTATTGATGCTTCTATGTCTGTGGTTACCGTTAGGACTCCGATTCTTATTAATAATCTAAAATCCAAGTTATATCACAATAAAATGTAGTTTTAGAAAATTAGAACTTTCTTTTTCGTAGCTTATATCCAAAATTCATTAGTTGGTTAAATGTAGATTTTGTTTGTAAAGCGTTAAGAGAAAGACGTTTTTCTTCATTCTTTTGTAAATAAAAAAATCCTTTGTTATCTATGTTTTTCTCAATAGTTACATATTCCTTTCCTTTCCTTAGAATCCAAGGCTCAAATTGGAAATTATCATCTCCTATTTGATAATCCCATGGATAAATACCATTAGTTTGATTTTTTAGTGACATATTAAATACCTTAACTTCAGTAAAGGCATACTAATACTTTGTGATGGAATTATTGTGTATCTAGAGAGACTGTTATATGTTTCTTTTGTTGTTTTTTCAATCCTTCACTTATTTGTTATTACAAGCAAAAAAAAAGACTCTTGCGAGCCTAGGTGATGGGGATTTCTATCATGACAAAATAAATGGAAACTTACAACCCCATCAATAGGTAAAATTTATTACATACAAACACCATATGTAGTGCTATTATTTTAAAAAGCTTGATAATCCCCATCACCCAGCCTTTTGTAAAATCCTAGCACTATATATGGTGTTTGTAAGTAATAAAAATCACCTATTGATGGGGTTGTTTGTTTCTGTTTAATTTGTCATGATAGAAATCCCCATCATCCAGGCTCGCAAGGGTCTTTTTTTTTTGCCTAAAAATAAAAGAAAATTAGTTAATAAGAATTGTTTGAGATCCATCTTTATTATCCGTTACGGTTATTTTTTTATTGGGAAATGACTTAGATAATAATGTTTTCAAATTTTTGTTTTTGTTTGAGATTATATATTCTTGTTCTTTAGCATTAGTTTTCTCTATCGTAATAAGTTGCAACTTCTTCAAAAAAGCAATCCTCTCTTCTTGCTTAGCTTTCTCTAAAGCTAGCCTATCTTCTTCTTCTGCTTTAGCTTTCTCTAAAGCTAGCCTATCTTCTTCTTCTGCTTTAGCTTTCTCTAAAGCTAGCCTGTCTTCTTCTTCTTTAGCTTTCTCTAAAGCAATAATCCTCTCTTCTTCTGCTTTAGCTTT
>JFNH01000207.1 GCA_000634415.1 Prochlorococcus sp. scB245a_519A13
TTGCAGGGCTTGCAATTGGTTATAAAGTTCCAAAAGACAAGAATGTTGGTTATGTAATGATTTCTGGCAGGGTTACAAATCCAGAACAAGCAGGTAAATACTTTTCAAAAGTAAATGATGTCGTTGTTAAAGGTTGCGGAGCAAAGACATTATCAGTTGATTTCGAGACTGATGTTAGAGAGGGATATGACGGGCCTTTCTCTGTACTTTCACAATTCCCTAGTAAAAAAGCAGCAATTGATTGTTATGAAGGACCATATCAAGAATTAATTCCATTAAGAAAAGGAGCTTTAGATATGAATTTTCGAATAATTGAAAGAAATAGATAAAAAAAGAGGAGTAGGCTGCACCAAAGCCCCTAAAATAACCGCACTGCGTAAACATAGTATTAACTTTTGATTGATTGACAGTCGATCTAAAATAAGGGGCAATTATCCCCTTTTAATTAGCTATCTTTAAAAAGATATTCGAAATTTTAAAAGCAAATAAAAAAATATTTCTATAAAGATGGAATTACCAGAAGCAATTCTTTTTGATTTAGATGGGGTATTACTAGATACAGAACCATTACTAGCTAATGCTTGGTATGAAACCGCAAAAGAATATAATTACTATTTATCAAACGATAAATTACTAGAATTAAAAGGAAGAAGAAGAATAGATTGCGCAAAAAAAGTTTTCAAATGGATAAATGAAGAAATCACAATAGAAGAATTACTCATTACTCAAAAGTTAAAAGTAGATAAAGTACTTACTAAAGCAAAACCCCTTAAAGGAGCAATAGAATTAATCAAATTTTGTATAAATACAAAATTACCTATTGCACTAGTAACAAGTAGTAGTAGTGAAAGTTTTAAAATAAAAAGCTCTGCAAATCCCTGGTTAAATTTATTCAATACAAAGGTTCTTGGAGATGATAAATTCATTTCTGATGGTAAGCCTTC
>JFNH01000208.1 GCA_000634415.1 Prochlorococcus sp. scB245a_519A13
TTGGGTTGCCGCCATCCTTGTGAAAATACTAATATCTGAATCGCTCATTCCCGATTCTTTTAAATTAACCCATCTCCCGGTTCCATTCTCATTAAAAATCGCCACAAATAAATCACCTTCCGTTAATAGATCATAATTTGATGCAGCTCCTTTTATGTACTTTCCATTTGAAACGAATTTGTATAGATGCTCTCCTCTTTCATCATCTCCCATATAGGCAACAACTTGACCATTCTTGGAGACAACAACTTCACAGTTTTCATGTTTAAATCTACCCATTGCCGTCTGTTTCCTTGGCATTGATTGTGGCTTAGAGGGATCAATTTCAGTAATATAACCATGCCTATTAATTTCATTCGGATTTTTTACAACATCAAATCTATCCTGATTCATAACCCAGTTGTAACCCCAATCTTTAGTTTTAACCCCATATCTTTTCAAATCTGCTGACAGATTTGCATTAGGGTCTGATGGAGATGAGAAATAACCGTGAAAATTCTCTTCACAAGCTAAATAAGTTCC
>JFNH01000209.1 GCA_000634415.1 Prochlorococcus sp. scB245a_519A13
TCTACTTTATTTATTCTTAAACCTATAAAAGCAGCCCAAATAACTGCAAATAAAATTGGTAAAAAAATGATTGCAAGTTTCATCATTGTTTTAATCTTGTTATTTGCTTAAAAGAATAACCTTTAAATAAATAAAAAAAATAGGTACTTTATCTAATTAAGCAGCATCATATTCTTTATCATCTTCAAGCTCTCTCATAAATCTTTTATCTAATAAGTAATTGTCTATAATCTCTGCTGCTATCTGTATCTCAGCAGCAGGTTCTTGTAGATCTTTGTCTAATAAGTAATTGTCTATAAGCTCTTGATTGTTATTTTCATTAATTTGTCTATCGCTGTTTAATAGTTCTCTTATGTAGTTATATACAAGCTCTTGATCGTATCCACTTTCTCTAATTTCTTTCAATATTTCGTCTGGAATTTCCATAATCGTAAACCCGCATGTGACAGTTTTTTAAAGCAAATTAGAGCCTATATAAGCATACTTACGAAAAAATAAGGAAAAAGCAAAAAATTGGCA
>JFNH01000210.1 GCA_000634415.1 Prochlorococcus sp. scB245a_519A13
CTCCCATTGGTTCTCTCGGCATTTTGCCAATAAGTTGGTTTTGAGTTTTCCATTTTTTAATTGTTCGTTAATAAGAGTGATTAAATTTTTATAGTGCGTAAGCAATACTTGGTGCTATCGCAGTAGTAATTACTGCAATGCCAAATAGTGATATGGCAATTAGATATGTTTTCATAAGAGTCCTACTTTTCCTGCTGTAATACCCACAGTAAGAAAGAAACCAAACTCTAAAAGGTCTTTAGCACTTGAAGGAACTGAGTTAAATAAAGATGAGATGAAAATCATTTTGATACATGTCCTCTAAGCCCCTTGGGGAACATAGTTATACACCGGGGAAATTAATCCGCCGCCATCATCATCGTCATCATCATCATTCCATGGCAAATCACTCAACATTAATCCACTAACAAGAAATACTGTTATGACTGGCATAAAAGGAAAAAGTATAGTGTTAATCCAAGTGTTAATTCCTGCCTCGAGCATTACACAAAGCCTGGAATAATTTGTCCTGTTGTTAGATAAGCGCCAATAAGAGCAATA
>JFNH01000211.1 GCA_000634415.1 Prochlorococcus sp. scB245a_519A13
AGTAGCAAAATAAACACTAAATTAATTAGAAAAAACGGCAAAAAAGTGAAGTTCAAAATCAAAATATTCCATGGTCTTTCTATTAAAAAGAATAGGAAGTAACTAGGTTTCTCAGGTAGACAATAGCCATTTCTTTTCCCCCCAACTCACACAATCTTTTAAAGCATCATCAATAATTAAAAATTCATTTTCATAAATTCTATATCTCCAGAA
>JFNH01000212.1 GCA_000634415.1 Prochlorococcus sp. scB245a_519A13
CAGCCGGTCCGTCTATAGCCACTTTCGTATCTGCAGTAATTTTTCTGTTATAAAGAGAATCTTTAACTATTTCCCACTTCCTACCTTTTTGTGCAACTTCAAAAATCGATACTCCATGTGCAGCCATGCCTTTTCTAACATCATCAGGTGTTTCAGGAAGCCCACTAGCACGGTTACCATAAATTATTTTTCTATTACAGAATTCATTATTGACTGCAAGTACTGACTTGCCATTAACCTCAAAAAGACTCATTCCATCATTGTTATCTCCAAATGATAGTTCTTGCGACTCCCCG
>JFNH01000213.1 GCA_000634415.1 Prochlorococcus sp. scB245a_519A13
ATCTCAAATAAGACTTACTAGATTAATTAAAATATAATTTTCTCGATCTTTAGTGATCTGTTCCTAGCATTTTATCCATATTGAAATTCAATTGTTGATCCTTTATCCGTAAATGTCTGTACCTCTAACCGTACATATCTTTTAGTCAGTTTATGAGTCTGCCTAGTTAGAACGTAGTAGTAACAGTCATGAGTTCAAATGTCTTCAACACCAATCAGATCTTGTAAAAAATATGTATTAAGTTACAAAGATTCATCTAATAGTACACATCAAATAGGGTTCTACGCTCGCGATGCATATGACTGCCTGATGCTTGCTAGAGAATTTAATTCTTACGTACATGACCATCCAAATTCTGTAACCAGAATCCAACAAAAATTTTGAGGTAATTAATTATGAAGTTAGAAAGATCACCATTCGCAATACAAGATAAGAATAAAAAAGATCTTGATAATGCAAAGGATTATTCAACTCTTAAAGATTTAATGAAAGAACAGGGATTATCAACTGACCTGTCTGATTACTGGGATAAGGAACGTACTGATAATCCATCTAATGTTCACTGCTAGGTATACGATTATTAGTTATTGATGTTTTTGCTTTAGTATTTTTACTATATAATTACTTTCCTATTTGTGAACCCACACCTTTCTTGAGTTCATTTTTGAATGCCTCTTTGCTTGAGAGTAAGATCTCGTTAATCGAGAATTTATTAAATAATGACTTTCCTATTTGTAATCCCATACCTTTCTTGAGTTCATTTTTATATGCCTCTTTGCTTGAAAGTATGATATCTTCAATCGAAAATTTATTAAATAAGGATTTTCCTATTTCTGAACCCACACCTCTCTTGAGTTCCTGTTTGTATGCCTCTTTGCTTGAGAGTGCGATATCTTCAATGTCTAAAAGCTTGTAAAGATCTAAAAAAAATTTCTTTATTTTAGTTGTTACTTCAAAATCCTCAGCCATCGTAAAAAAAACAGTTGTATTTATACTATATATAACCTGTGATTTCTTGGCTATAAAACTCATTTAGAGCCATTGGTATGACTTGCTTCTGAGTGTTGCCATACCTACAAAAAATGCTATAATATTAGCATCGGAAACGAAGTCTAAGGAGATCGTGCTAAGGCACAAAATGAGACACAATCCCGATGAATTATTAGAAGAATAAGTAATAAATTTAGTCAATATATTCACACTCATCACGCCCTAAGAAGGTACTAAAAACGTTTGAGTTTTTCGTTTAATTAACTCACTCAGAAACAATTATTTTTTAATCCACTTTATGACCACTATTGCAATTTCAGAAACAACTAAAGAAAGCCCATGGATGACATTGAATCAAGTAGCAAAATATTTTTCAGTTAGCGAAAGGACTATTTCTAGAATGATTGATCACATGAGTTATGGCATTCATTATGTAAAAGCCAATCCATATAAAAAAAGAAGCAAATTAATTTTCCATATTACTCAACTTGAAAAGCTGTGGAAGACTCCAGTGCCTTCGTGTAGACAAAAATAAATCAGCATATCTACTCATATACATTTGAAAATAATTATCGTAATTTCTTCTTGATCTATACAGATCTAAGCAAAACAAAGAGATTGATTTTCTAGCCAGGAAAGTCAATCTTTTTTTTATGTAATTGATTAATCCAGATAATCTTTAAATTTGATATTTGACATTGCTTTTTTTCTTATAGCTTCACTACTTATCCATCGTTGGTAATGTTTTATATGTGTAGATAAATCATGACCCATTGCCATCGCAGCTTCTCCATCAGATACACCTGACCATCTTTTATCTGTTGCAACTGTAATAGCCCATGTATGTCTCAAGTCATATGGTTTTATATCTCTTGGTTTATCTTCCTTATTAATTACACCCTTTGCGTCTGGTATGCGACATCTAAATTTAGGAAGTTTCGCTCTTAATTGTTCTGTAATCCAATTACCTAAATAACTATTGTTATCGCATACCCCACGATCATTTGGATCTTCTCCTGTCCATGTTTTCGTCTTATCAAAAGCAGAGACTATATTCATTTTTGCTTTCTTACGAAGTAGGTCTTGATTCATTCTGAAGTCCTCTTTTAATTTGTACTTTTTTATCCATTCTGGAAATATAGGAAAAGTCCAATGCTCAAATTTAGATTTAGTTCTCCATTCTCCAGCTACATATACCCAACCAAATTCAGTTGAGCTTTTTTCATCTTCTGAAGTAATTTCTTCTATGTGATGTAACTCGTGATTTCTTAATCCATAATTCATCATCATCACAAGACACCATGTTTGTAATGGGAAATCATTTTTAATCTTGTCAAAGTATTTCTCTGCTTCATTTCTTGTTGGGATTCCTCTTATATCTCCTATGTCTGAGTTTGTTAAATACCTTGTTTTCTTTCCTTTTGATTGGTTATGTAATGTTCTTTGTTCTAATAGATTTTCACGCTTTAACCAATCAGGTTCTTTCCCATCTTGTTCTTTAATTGCTTGACGTATTTGTTCAAGTCCATCAAGGTTATTTAGAAAACCTCTTTGGTCAATCATATGGTATTTTTTTAACCATTTAATGATTGCTTGCCAGTCGAAAGAAGGCTTATCAGCACTAACTTTATTAATGGTTGCTCTAACGTTCTTAGCACTAGAACCTTTCATCGTTTGTTCTATATATTTTAAGGTTATTTGCTTTATCTCATCCCATGTCTGTGTAACATCTTGAGTTATTTGAAGAGGTTCATTATTTTTTACTTTTTCTATTAATTGTTTAAAATCTAGATCACTTGGTAATTCTGAATCTCCAATGTAATTTAGGAGTTTATAAGCACATTGACAATCCTCGTAAAGCTGGTGCTGAAGCGGGTTTAGAGAGAATCTTTTATTTTTGTTTGCCTTTAGATATAT
>JFNH01000214.1 GCA_000634415.1 Prochlorococcus sp. scB245a_519A13
AATTAGCTCCTTTTTTAATGTCCTCTTCAATGAAAGATTTCTTAGATAAATTTTTTGATTTATGTAGAGAATATCAAGAAGAAATTCCACCTCAAAAGATGGCTGAAGTTTTAAGAGATTACGCAGATAGGTTAGATGGATAATTAACACCTATAGTTTCTAGATTTTTAAAAATAAATCTAATTGGTTAACTTATAAAAACTTCACATTTTTTGGTAATTTATACTCTTTTATTCAATAAATATTTGAGAATTTTAAATAAACATGCTATTTAATTAGTCCCGACCATAAAAGTCATGCTGAAGAAAACAACAAAAACACCTC
>JFNH01000215.1 GCA_000634415.1 Prochlorococcus sp. scB245a_519A13
GAAAGATATATCTACAACCTTGAATACGTAAAGGTAGGCAAATAGCTTTTTATAACTTCAATAGACTTTAAAGTTGAGAAGGTTATTAATTAATGAATTATGTTATTATTAATAAATCTCAGGTAGAGATAAGACTAATCAATATTGACCAAGCTAAAGAATTTCTGAAAAAGAATCCCAACTGCAAGAGTCAAATACTTTCTGATAATCAAGTTGTGTTGATCTATTCAATAGACCAAACGCAAAGAATGACATCACTTATTAAG
>JFNH01000216.1 GCA_000634415.1 Prochlorococcus sp. scB245a_519A13
AAATAAATACAAAAAGATTAATTACTTGGATAAGGCATCCATTTGATTATGACAAAATAAAAAAAGCGAAGAAACTAAATTCAGAGATAGTTTCAGTAGGTAAGGCTCAATACATATCAAATTATTTTATAGCGGGCACGCATCATCATATAGATAATCTTTTTTGTGCTGAAAGAATAAGAAAAAGCGCAAAATTAACTTACTTTCTAAATAATGAAATTAATAAAAAAAATAAGTATAACAAAACATTTATAATTGGTTATATGGGCGCATTAGTTCCTAGTAAAGGATTTGACCAGCTGGCTAAACAATGGCTTGAAATAGTTAAATTTTGTTTTTATAAA
>JFNH01000217.1 GCA_000634415.1 Prochlorococcus sp. scB245a_519A13
CAATAATTCCAAAAATTGCAGCTATAACACCACCTCCCATTCCAGGACCAATATAGGCAAATAGTGGGTTTGCATTAAACAGGATATAAGAAATCATAGAATTCATAAATTACATTCAACGCGAGATTGCAAAAAGTTATCTACCATTTGAATATCCTTTTCATCATATAAAATTCTTGACCAACTAACAGTATAAGTCTCACCATTTTTAGCTCGATTTACATGTGACCATCGAAGTGAACCATCTGAGTTAAAATATAAAGTTCTGCCATAATTTGATTCCTCAACAAAAAGATCTCCATTTAGAAGAATTTGACTTCTCCCTTCAGTAATTGTTCTA
>JFNH01000218.1 GCA_000634415.1 Prochlorococcus sp. scB245a_519A13
AATATATGATCAATAGATTCTGAAGGTTTTCCGCAATATATGCATCTTTTGTTCGTAAATGTATGAATAGACTTTCGCCAGAATCTTAATTTGAGCTTAGGGCATAAATCCTCTAAAAACACTGCATCATCAATATGCATTAAGATTATTCAATTATCTATATTTATGTCATATGAAATTTAAAAATAATTTAAGAAAACGTTATCTTTAAGAAACTAAATTATTTTCAAAAACCAATCACAAAATAATTAATTTCAAATAAATTTTTAATTAATTTTCTCATCACTTTTTCTGCTTTTTAGTTTGAGCTTTTCCTCTTCAGAATTTGATTATGGGAATAACAATATACATTTAACATTTAACTTTATAACTTACCTTTTCTTTATCTGGAGTCTAGTTATTTAGTTGAATATAATAAGCTAAGAATTTAAAAAAAAATGTCTGATAAAAACAAAGATACAAAAAAAGATTTTAAAAAGAATAAAGCTATGCTTGCTTACGGAGTGATACAACTAGGATCAGCAGTTGTATCAGCTGTTGCCTTAGTAGCTATTGCACTAAGCTTTTGCTCATTAAAAAAAGAATCAAAGTTCTTTAATGAATGTGTTGAAGAAATGAAAGCGACTGGTTCGCCAACAGCTGATGCGGTTCGTTTCTGTACTGGTGGGTAGCATTAGGTAAATTAAGTGTTTCCGATATTTTTATAAATAATATTTAATTTGTCTTAGTTCATATTAACCATAAATTAATTTTTTCTTATTTTCCCCTTAGTAAAACTAATAAATAAACTAACTAAAATTTAAATGGTAATAAATTTAGGAAAATATTATGAGTGGAGATTATGAGACATTAGAAATCAATCAACCTAAGATTTCTTATTTTAAAAAGAGATCAGAAGATAATACTTTATGGCTAGAGGAAATGATTAAAGAGATTGAAAAGATTGAAGATACGAATAACAATATATCTG
>JFNH01000219.1 GCA_000634415.1 Prochlorococcus sp. scB245a_519A13
ATTGACAGAAGCTAGGGAATTACTATGAACGGAAGACTAGACAAGGTTGCTATGACCAATAAACTAATGCAACTCAAGAGAGAACTGCACTACAAATGTGCGATTGGTGAAAAGGGGAAATGGGAATGTATAGGAGCAAACGATTATCTCAACAGAGTGTTTGATGCATTAGATGAATTTTGGCAGTAAATACTAAACAAAAAAAAAGAATTGATTTATCTACTTGTTGGGCTACTAAAAGAATTTCTGTTATGGATAATTTAGAAAGATATGAAGACAGTTATGCAATCGCAGAAGAATTTAGAGAGTGGATACTACATGTAGGAGAAAAGAATGAAAATTTAAGAGATTCTTTTTTAAACTTACCAAAGGAATTAAAAGAATAATTAAAACAAAAAGTCAACGATTAAATGAAACGCTTAGCTTTATTTATTGTTTTCCCACTTATATTTGGTTTTGGAAACGATAAAGCAAGATTATGCGAAGACCTTAAATTTGCAATAAATAAATCAAAAAATGATTATCAGCAAAAAATATCATTTGTAAAACAAAGCAAAGAATTGGCTAATGATAAAATTACCAAAATATATGCAATAGAGACAAAATGGGAGGATCTTTTTGATAGTCCTTATGAAATAGAAAGCTTATGTAATGAATATTTCTTAATAAA
>JFNH01000220.1 GCA_000634415.1 Prochlorococcus sp. scB245a_519A13
ATGAATATTTCTTAATAAAAGAATTTGATATTGATTTATCTAGTGAATGTTATTTGTTTGAAACTATCTTAAAAAGTGGAAATTATAGTGATGAAGATTTTGATTTTATGCCCGAAGAAAGAAGACAAAATGCTCAAGCTCATATAGAAGAATTTAAAGCAAAATATGATCAAATTAATAAACAAGCAAAAGAAGATTATTTATCAGAACAAAAAGAAATTAAGAAAATATATCGAAAGAAAAAATGCGATTAAGTCACTTATGGTTTTTAAATGAAACGCTTACTACTTGCACCGCTAATAGTTAATAATTGAGAGCCAATTTAGAAAGAATCGTATACCATTTGTAAAAATCAAAATCTTTAATGCAAAAAACTATTTTAATTGGTTTAATTGCTGGCATTGCAGGGCTTGCAATTGGTTAT
>JFNH01000221.1 GCA_000634415.1 Prochlorococcus sp. scB245a_519A13
TTAATTACTAATTCAAAATTATTAAATATATTAATTTTTCTAGATGCTTGGAATAATCCCTTGCATAAAGAAATAAAAGATAAAAAAGTAATTCCTATTGTTTTAAAGAGATTTAGAAATTGAATAAAAGCAGACATCAAAGACTTAAATATTTCAGCTACATTTTTTAAAAATATACCAATAAGCTCATATATTTGAATGAAGCTTTTATAAAGAGTATCAAAAATAGTAATAATATTTCTAAAGATTGAAGTGAAATCATTAAACAATTTACTTGAAAGTACATTAATTGTATTCTCATCATCTTTGGTGAATATTTTTACGATGCCAAACCAAATAAGAAATGTAGTTAGAAGAGTAATTGAGACTGTAATCATTGAAGAGTATTTTTTTTAATCAGAGCAATATTTGCTACGAATCGCAATCAAAACAATTACTCATTAGAAACTAAATTTGATCAATACGAGATGATGTAGCCTGTTATTGATTGACA
>JFNH01000222.1 GCA_000634415.1 Prochlorococcus sp. scB245a_519A13
GTTAAAAAGCTTATTGGTACCTTACCAGTACACCAGCTGTAACAATACTAATAGCAATTATTTGCAGCTAAAGTTTGGTAAGGCATACATATTTAACTTTTCAGTTTTCAGCTTATCCAGGGCTTATTGAGAATGGATTTATTCAAATTAAAGGTCATTTCTTGAGCTCCTTTCATACATCCTCCTGATGGGTAGCTGATAACTTTTTTTGATATCGCACCAATAGCAATAGCTAAAATTCCAATACCTAATATAGCTTTTGATCTATTACTTGCAAGAAGAGATTTCATTAGAAGTTTGTAAGTGTCTTTATGATAGAAG